>PLUJ01000093.1 GCA_003165455.1 Acidobacteriaceae bacterium
ACTTACCAACCCCAGTATAAGTTGTGGTTTTCGAGCAACTACGAGCCTGCCATCAAGGGGGTTGATATGGGCATCTGGAGACGGGTGAAGCGTGTTCCGTGGGAATACACCATCACCGAGGAGGAAAAGATCGAAAACTTCGNNATACCGAAAAGAGATGGATATCGTAGGACGCTTCTTGAATGAGCGTTGTACCATCCGTCCCGATGCCTCTGTTGACGGTTCCTTCTTATACCGGGTCTACGCCTCATGGTGCCAATCCAACGGTTTCTACCCGATCAATAGCCGCAAATTCTACAAAGATTTCCGGAAACGTTTGTCCGGTACAGTCAATGAAAGTCCTTCTAACCGGGGAGCAGTTTTCGTAGGTGTTGGGTTGTTGATGGAGGGACATTACCCATCACCAAACGACATTTGAACTGCGACTGGATCGGAATTTCAGAGGGTTGCGAGGCGTGGGTGAATGAAGTGAATGAGTTTTGGGGTATTTTGTTTATATAGAAATCTTTTCTTCTAATACCTAAATACCTAGATTTTGATTCACTTCATTCACTTTCATTCACTAGCTTCTCACTGAAATTGCGTGGGGAACGCAATCTTTCCCAAGTCTCAGTCTAGGACATAATGGCAGCAGAACTGTACACAGCCCGTACACAAACTGCTCACATTTGTAGCTTTTTAGATAGTTAGGGATTTTTTCAGTGTTACTTACAAAATTCGCCGTGTTTTTTCCAAAGCAGGTTCTAGCCAATAAACATCAATAAATTGTGAGTTAGAATGAATTTTGCCATCATTGGTGGAGAAATTAAAAATGCTTGACATCGAGACCCTGTAACGTGCATCAGAAAACTTTCGAAGGAACTCATCTCGGGGTCGCCGACGATATAACCGACCTGGTCGGTGGAACGCCCATGTTGCGGCTCAAACGGCTCATTGCTCGCGGAGCGGCCGACATTTTCGCCAAACTTGAATATCTTAATCCGGGCGGAAGCGTCAAAGACCGTGCCGCCATCGGGATCATTCGGCGCGCCGAAGAGGAAGGCAGGCTTGCGCCGGGAGGAACCATTGTCGAGGCCACGGCGGGGAATACGGGCATTGGACTGGCGCTGATCGGCGTGAATCGCGGGTATAAGGTCAAGCTTTTCGTGCCGGAAAATTTCTCGCAGGAAAAAGTGACCATCATGCGAGCTTTGGGAGCGGAAGTTGATCGCACCCCAGATGCGGAGGGAATGCAAGGTGCAATTCGGCGTGCGAAGGATTTTGTTGCCACGAATAAAAGCGCGTTTATGGCAGCACAGTTTGAGAATCTCGCGAATCCGGATTATCACTACGAAACCACTGCGGTGGAAATGTTTGAGCAGATGGATGGAAAGGTGGACGCAGTGGTTTTGGGATGCGGCACGTGCGGCACCTTTACCGGGGTAGCTCGCTACATGAAGGAACATTTGCCAGGAGTTCTCGCGGTGGCCGTGGAAACGCAAGGATCGATTTTGGCCGGGGGGACCTCCGGTCCCCACAAAGTGGAGGGCATCGGAGTAAGTTTTATCCCCAAGACGTTCGATGCGTCGTTATGCGACGAGGTGATCGCCGTCAACGATGAGGATGCTTTTGGTATGGTCAAGCAATTGGCGGCAAAGGAAGGAGTGCTTGCGGGGTCGAGCGGCGGCGCAGCGGTGTTTGCGGCTTTGGAAGTGGCCCGGCGCTTGGGTGTAGGTAAACGTGTCGCGACGATCATTCCGGATTCGGCGGAACGTTATTTATCCAAGAAAATTTTTGAGGGTGGAATTTAGGTATCAGTCGTTCTGATGTCCAGCCATTCGAAAGTCGAATACCGAATGAAATCAAGAAAAAAGCCAGGTTTTGCCACTCGCGCCATTCACGATGGCCAGCAGCCCGATCCTCTTACCGGCGCAGTCGCCGTCCCCATCTATCCGACCTCAACTTATGTGCAGCATGGAATCGGAGAGAATAAGGGCTACGAATATTCGCGCGTTACAAATCCAACGCGAGACCGGCTGGAAGAAAATCTCGCGTCGCTGGAAGGTGGAGTGGCCGCTCGAGTGTTCGCTAGTGGAATGGCCGCCATCAACGCCATCGCCAGCATGTTGAAAAGCGGGGATCATGTGGTTTGCGGCGATGACCTCTATGGAGGAACGCCGCGGCTCTTTAATCAGGTGCTGACAAACTTCGGGCTGGAGTTTTCCTACGTCGATACCTCGGATGCGAATAACGTGGAGGGGGCGATCCGCAAGAATACGCGCATGGTCCACGTGGAGACGCCTACCAATCCCTTGATGCGAATAAGCGATCTTCCGGCGATCAGCCAGATCTGCAGACGAAAGAACGTCGAGTTGGTCGTGGATAACACATTCATGTCTCCGTACTTTCAACAGCCGCTGGCGCTCGGTGCGGACATGGTGGTGCACTCTACCACAAAATTTCTGAACGGCCACAGTGATGGTATCGGCGGGGTGGTTGTATGCAGCCGTCAAGACCAAGCGGAAAAGCTAGCCTTCCTGCAGAAGTGTGCCGGAGCTATTCTCTCGCCTTTCGAGTGCTGGCTAATATTGCGCGGCGTGAAGACGTTGGCGGCACGCATGGAAGTGCACGACCGGAACGGGCGCATCGTGGCCGATTTTCTGTCGAAGCACAAGAAGGTAAAGAACATTTTCTATCCCGGCCTTGCCAATCATAAGCAACACGAACTCGCAAAGCGGCAGATGAGTGGATTCGGAGCGATGATCACGTTTGAAACCGGATCGTTGAAGAACGCCAATCGGATGCTCAAGAAATTACGAGTGTGTTCTTTGGGAGAATCCCTGGGCGGGGTAGAGACGCTGATCTCGCATCCCGCGACGATGACGCACGCGGCGCTGGGCGTTAAAGGCCGCAAAGCGATAGGGATTACGGATGGCATGGTACGAATTTCGGTGGGCATTGAAAACGTGGAGGATATCCTGGCCGACTTGGAGGCCGGACTGGGCGTGATCTGAAGCTGTTAGATCGGACTTGAGCCTGCATCATTCTTCACGAGTCGGCGCCTCACCAGCCAGCGGCGCGGCAACCGATTCTGCAATCCACGCAAGATACTTCGGCGATCCATCTTCAATCGCCAAACAAAGACATTCTGGCATTTCATAAGAATGTAGCTTGGCGATCGTCTTTTGCACTTTTTCGAAAGACGCCAATGTGGTCTTGATTACCAAGAGCCATTCAGCGGCCTCTTCCACGTGGTCCTGCCAGCGGTACACCGACGTTATGTGTGGAACAATATTGACGCACGCAGCCAATCGTTCCTCTACGATAAAACGCGCAATCTTACGAGCTTCAGCTTCCGAACTGGCAGTAGTCAGGACAATTCGTTTGTCGGTCATAATTTGTCGGTCATAATTAAGACGAGCCTTTGAAAATCTAGTAATTGGCGGTCAGACAACACATATTGAAACCGTAGCACCGAAGCTAGGGAGCCTAAGCATGCTGACGCAGATCAAGTTTGGCACATCGGGTTGGAGGGCGGTGATGGCAGAAGAGTTTACCTTCGCCAACGTCCGCCGTGCGGTGGGTGGCATCGCCCGCTACGTAGCAGGACAGAAGAATCAGGGAGCACGAGTGATTGTCGGTCGCGATCCTCGATTTCTGGGCGAAACGTTTTGCGCCATGGCTGCCGATATTCTTCAGGCGCATGGCATCACCCCGTTGATTGTCGCGGATCCCGCGCCCACCCCGGCTTTTGCCTACGCTGTGTCGCAGACCAAAGCGGATGGCGTAATTAACTTCACCGCTTCTCATAATCCTCCGCAATACAACGGTATCAAGTTTTCGACACCCGATGGATGCCCCGCTCTGCCGGAAGTCACCCAGAAGATTGAATCGCACATTGAGGCAGCCGATCGTGAAGGTGATAAGTCATTGGGAAAGAAGGGAGGTCCGTCATCGACGGAAGCGCTCGATGTTAAAGAGCGTTATTTGAAGCGATTGGGGGAAATTGTAGATTTTGACGCAATCCGTAATGCGAACTTGAATGTTTGTTTTGATCCGATGTGGGGCGCCGCGCGGGGATATTCCGACGGACTTCTCAGGAAATCCGGAATTCAAGTTGCGGCGGTCCACGATTATCGAGATGTCTTATTCGGAGGCCACGCTCCGGAGCCAGACGATCATCTACTGAATGATCTGCGGGCTAAGATGCGAGAGACGGGCGCGCAAATTGGGATTGCGACCGATGGAGACGCCGATCGATTCGGGATCGTGGATGCCGATGGAACTTTTCTGCAACCGAACTATGTGATCGCGTTGCTGTTTGACTATTTGATTGAGAGCCGTGGCTGGAAGAATGGCGTGGCCAAATCCGTGGCCACAACGAATCTGATCACCGCGATCGCGAAGGCGCATGGCGTGGAGGTTTTTGAAACCCCCGTAGGCTTTAAATACATCGGCGAACTGATCATGCAGGACAAGATCGCGATCGGAGGCGAAGAGAGTGCCGGGCTGTCGATCCGGCATCATGTTCCCGAAAAAGATGGAGTGCTGGCGGGATTGTTATGTTGCGAGATGGTTGCCAAACGAGGAAAGCCTCTGGGCGAGCAATTGAAGAAATTGAGTAACCAAGTTGGTTCCTATTATCCGCAGCGGGAAAACTTCCGCTTGACGCCGGAGGTGAAGGAGAAGTTCACTGAGAAGTTGAAGTCCGATCCGCGGGAGTTCGCTGGGCGCAAGATTGACGAAGTAGTTCGCACCGACGGACTGAAGCTGGTTTTCGAAGACGGCTCCTGGGTCTGCTACCGGCTATCGGGAACCGAGCCGGTGGTTCGGGTGTATTCCGAGGCGCGGAGCGAGCCGGATTTGAAAAAGTTAGCAATGGCGGCCAAGCAATGGATTTTCGATTAAAAAATCTTCCTAAAGTGCGGCCTTTTCCCTCGAAGCAAGACAGGCTGCGTGTGGTTGCGAAGCATGTGCCACACGCCCAGGCGTTGGCAACGTCGTGGCTTTTGAGGGTCCGCCCAATTTTTGCCACTCTGTATTCGTTACGGCGGAAGCTAGCGACCATCGCTGTAACTCTCGTAGCAGGCTTCCTCTTTGCGCACGTCATGTTTGGTGTGAATGGCATGGTTGTGTACAAGCAAAAGCGGGCCGAGTATGAATCTCTGCAGAAGAGAATTCTGCTAGAGCAGAAGGAAAACCAACTCTATACGCAGCAGATTCAAGGATTAAAAACGGACGAAAAGTCCATTGAGAAAGAAGCTCGCGAGCAACTGCATTATGCCCGGCCTGGCGAATATGTTTACGTACCGCCCGCGCCATTGAATGTTCCTCCTCCCCTCACGCATTCCGCCAAAAAGTGAGCTTCGAGAGTTTGACCTCGGCCGCCTTGGGAACCTACTCGGTTGACACTTTCCGGCGTTCACTATGGTATAGTTCGGGCAATCGACGGGCGGCTGCGGTGTTTAGGTAGTCTCCGGGCGCGAGATTAAATTCCTGCCATACCCAGCGGCCTCGAAGCCGTGATCGAAATATCCAGAAGGAGAGAATCGGCCATGAAGAAGTTCCTCGTATTGTGTCTTGCGATTTGTTTTGTATTCGCCCTGAGCGCCTTAGCGTTCGATGACATGGGTAAGGCGACAACGGTGAACGGGTGGGTGAGCGACGATAAATGCGGCGCGAAAGGCGCCAATGACAAGGCTGAGGCCTGCACCAAGAAATGCCTGGCCTCGGGTGCGAAGATGGTGATCGTGACCGACAAAGATCAGAAGGTATTGCTGGTCGACAATCCAGATGCGCTGAAAGATCACATAGGACATCACATCGCGGCGACTGGGCACGTAATGGGGGATTCCATCCACGTAGATAGCGCAAAGATGATGTAAAGAAGATTTGGTTTTTTGACAGGGCGGCCAAGGCCGCCCTTATCTTTTGAGGTCTACTGAGGTCTACCGAACCACACCTTCCAGCGGAGAACTGGCCGTGGCATAGAGCTTTCGCGGCATCCGCCCTGCAAGGTGGGCTTGCCGTCCAGCGATCACTCCGTGGCGCATGGCTTCAGCCATCAGCACTGGATCTTGCGCGTTGGCAATCCCAGTATTCATCAGGACTGCGTCGGCACCAAGCTCCATGGCTATGGCGGCATCCGACGCGGTGCCTACGCCCGCATCCACGATCAGAGGGACAGCGGTGATCATCTCACGCAGGATGCGGATATGGGCCTGATTCTGAATTCCCATGCCACTGCCAATGGGAGCTCCGAGAGGCATCACGGCGGCGGCGCCGGCATCGATCAAACGTTTAGCGAAGACGATGTCATCCGAAGTGTAAGGAAGAACGGTGAAGCCCTCACTGACTAAAACGCGCGTGGCTTCAAGTGTGCCCTGGACGTCAGGGTAGAGCGTGGCCTGATCTCCGATCACTTCAACCTTTACCCAGTCGGAAAGACCCACCTCGCGGCCCAAGCGCGCAGCGCGCACCGCTTCATCTGCGGTGTAGCAGCCGGCAGTGTTCGGCAACAAAAAATACTTCTTGGGATCGATGTAGTCGAGCAGCGACTCTTTACCTCGGTCAAGGTTGATGCGACGGACTGCGACGGTGACCATGTCGGCTCCGCTGGCCTCGAGGGCACGCGCAGTTTCCTGAAAAGATTTGTATTTTCCCGTGCCGACGATTAGGCGGGAGCGGAAGGAACGGCCGGCGATAAGGAGTGCGTCTGTCATAACTCTCCATTGTAAATCTCTGCACTGGAATGTCGAGCCATCATCGGTAAGATTGTTGCGCCAGTTCCTTTTTCGATTCCCCTTGGGCGAAATGCATCCTAAGACCGTTCAGAACTTGTAACGATGGGATATAACAGCGACACGAAGCAATCAAGAATCTGCGTTTTCTGGTACTACAAGGACGTGCATGACGGTTCTGGAGTTTAGCTTGGTGGTATGGGCAGGTTCTCTGATCGCCGGTTTTCTCGGCGCGCTCACCGGGTTGGGCGGCGGTGTAGTGTTGGTTCCGATGCTCACGGTACTCTTAGGCGTCGACATACGGTATGCCATCGGGGCGTCGCTGGTTTCGGTGATTGCCACCTCGTCGGGTGCGGCGTCGGCTTATGTGAGAGAAGGCATCTCGAACATGCGGATTGGAATGTTTCTCGAGATTGCCACCACGACGGGAGCGCTGGCGGGGGCAACTCTTGCGACACACGTTTCGGGCTCCGCCATCGCGACGGTTTTTGGATGCGTCCTCATTGGATCGGCGTACCTTTCGCGAAAGCCCCGCTCAAAACAGGATCGTGAATCTCCTGAAGACCCTCTCGCCACCAAATTGCGGATGAACGGGAGCTTCCCGGAAGCCGGAGAAACGCGCGAATATGGTGTGCAGCACGTTCCTGCCGGTTTCAGTCTCATGTTTGTCGCGGGCGCCCTATCGGGGTTGCTGGGAATCGGCTCGGGAGCGATGAAGGTGCTCGCGATGGACCGGGCAATGAAAATACCTTTCAAGGTTTCAACTACCACCAGCAATTTTATGATTGGCGTAACCGCGGCGGCCAGCGCGGGCATTTACTTGTCCCGAGGATATATCGATCCTGGGCTATCCATGCCCGTAATGCTGGGGGTGCTCGGCGGATCGATGCTGGGAACACGGGTTCTGGTGAAAGCGGAAACGAAGTGGCTGCGAATCGTATTTAGTTTGGTGATCGTGGCACTCGGACTCGAGATGCTCTACAAAGGCCTTTCAGGCAAGATGTGAGATGAAGGAGTGCAAGGGATCCCGAATGGAAAACCTGCAATGAACACGAACCGTATTCAAGGCGATCGGAAGATGGAGAATTTCATCGGCGGCCTGTTGCGCGGAGGCGTTCTTTTGTCCGCGGTGACGATATTTGTGGGCGCAGTCATTTATCTCGCGCGACATGGTGGTTCTCCCGCCGACTATCGGGCATTCCATGGAGAGCCTGACGAATATAGGACGATTTCAGGGATACTGCGAAATGTAGTTGCGCTAAGAGGCAGGGGGATTATCCAGTTGGGATTGCTATTTCTCATCGCCACGCCNNGGTTTTGCCAGGGAGCGTGACCGGCTCTATACGATTGTCGCCGCCATGGTGTTTGTAATTCTGCTTTACAGCCTCATCTTTTCTTAGGTCTCAGGAAATGATGGGATTAGCTTCCGCCTCAGCATAGATTTCATCGATCTGTTTTTTGTAGCGCTCTTCGACGACGCGGCGGCGTAGTTTCATGGTCGGAGTAAGCGAGCCATTTTCGGCGGTGAACTCTTCGGGGACAAGAAGAACACGCTTTAGTTGTTCGAAGCGCGCGAGAGTCTTGTTTGCGTCTTGTGCGATTGATTCGTAGAGTCCTTGCACCTTTCGATTGGCGATGAGTTCCGTGCGGGAAGAGAATGCAATTTTATTCTCCTGGGCCCACACTTCAAGCAACGCAAAGTTTGGCGAGATAATGACAAACGCGAATTTGCGTCTGTCGCCAACGATGGCGGCGGACCCGATCAAAGCATTGTGCTTCAGCGAATTCTCGATCGGTTGCGGCGCAATAAACTTCCCGCCTGAAGTTTTTATCAACTCTTTCTTGCGGTCGGTTACCGAAAGGTATCCCGCGGCATCGATTTGGCCGATGTCTCCCGTCTTGAACCAGCCGTCCTGAAAAGCATTTTCTGACTCCTCAGGGCGATTCCAATAGCCAGCAAAAACGGACGGACCCCGGACCAGAATTTCTCCATCCTCGGCGATGCGCACTTCAAGATTCGGAAGAATCTTTCCTACCGTGCCAATGTGATGGTTCATCGGGGTATTGACCGCGATTACGGGAGAAGTTTCGGTTAGGCCGTAGCCCTCATGAATGCGAATGCCGACTGTGGCAAACCATTCCGCGAGTTCTCGGCCGAGGGGCGCACCCCCCGAAATAAACGTTTCCACGCTTCCTCCCATGCCGGCGCGTATTTTCGAAAAAACCAGTTTATTGGCAACTTTCCAGTTTTGCGCAGTAGGAACTTCTCCGGCAAGCACTTCGCTCTTGTGGGCTCGTCCGACTGACAGGGCCCAGCGATAAATAGTGCGCTTTGGAAAATAACGAGCGCTTGCCTCGGCTTTGGAATAAATTTTTTCATACACTCTGGGAACCGAAACGCAGATTGTGGGACGAACTTCCAGCAATGTCTGCGGGAGACTTTCCATCAATGGACAGTAGGCCAGAGTGACTCCGTGGTAGAGGAGCGCCAGATCCACGTGGCGCGCTGTGACGTGCGAAAGCGGCAGAAAAGAGACGCTTACGTGACCCGGATGCATGTCAAAGCCGAGCAGGGAGCAGGAGATGTTCGACGCCATATTCCCGTGGGTGAGCATCGCACCCTTTGAGGTTCCAGTGGTGCCGGATGTGTAGATGATGGTGGCCAGGTCGTCCGGCTGAATAGTCCGCGCAAAAGACTCGATTCCAGGATCAAGAAGGGTTAAGCCTTCCGGCATGAACTGGTTCATACCCACGCAGGGCACCCCTAAGTTTGCCGGAGTATCCGCAACGTCCATAACCACGATTCTGCTGATCCGTGTTTGAGGAAGAATCGCAGCAACCTTCCGCAGTTGATTCTCGGTCGAAACAAAGATCGCCGTGGCGCCGGAATCCTGCAGCGTATAGGCGGTTTGCTCGGGCGTGAGGGTGGCGTATCACGGTACGGTGACCGCGCCCAGCAGCAAAATAGCGAAATCGGCGATGGTCCACTCCGGCCTGTTTTCGCTCAAGATGGCGACGCGGTCTCCTTTGCGAACTCCCCACTTCTCAAGGGCGCGGGCTGTGGCGGCAACTTTACTCTTCAGTTCGGAAGATGAAATCGGATGCCACTTTCCTTCTTTGCGATAAAGCATGGCGCGCTCGAGATTTCGCTCGGCGGCGGCAAAGAAAATATCGTTCAATGTGGCTAGACTCATGGCGTCTCGACTACTGTCTGCAACTGAATTTACTGGTTCGGGGCTAAAGAGGGCAATGCGAAAGGGAATAATCGAGGGTACCAACCTTGCGTCCTCAACAAACAGTTGTCAATCGAACTTACGATTTCTTTATGAGTTGTGGCATATGATTCGTTTTAGGAGGACTGCGATGCGAAGAAACAAAATCGCTGTAAGCGCCCTGCTCACGGCCTTGCTGGTGATGGGCAGCGCGGGCTCGATTTTCGCACAGAGCAACCAACAGCCGAGTGAAATGCAAGCGGCTACAATGCCGAAGGTCGGAGAGATGGCTCCGGATTTCAGTTTGAAATATTTCGACGGCAACGACCTGAAAGAAGTTTCCTTGACCCAATACCGAGGGAAGAAGAATGTGGTGGTGGCGTTCTTCATCTTCGCTTTTACCGGTGGTTGAACCAAACAAATGAAAGCTCTCCAGCAGGATTCGAAAAGGCTGGAAGCTACCGACACCCAGGTTCTGGGTGTGAGCATGGATAGTGCTTTTGCCGACAAAGCGTTTGCCGATCAGATTGGAGTTACGTTTCCTCTACTCAGCGATTGGGGTGGCGAAGTTACGCGCAAGTACGGAATCTACGTCGATAAATACAAGGCGGCGCGCCGGGTGAACTTTTTGATTGGGAAAGACGGCAAGATTCTGGAAGAGCAGGTGGACAAGGACGCCATCGATCCAACCAAAATTGTGGACACGTGTGAGCGGCCTAAGCTGAAAAACTAAACGGCACCTGATTCCCGGGGACATGATGCTGGAAGTTGAAATGCGACCAGCGTCAGGAGCCCACCTGTGCTATTTGGAGAAAAATCATGAGGCGTCGAAGTCCGATCATACTTTTAATGGTCTGCTTAATGGAATTATTTCTGGCAAATAAGACTTGGGGGCAAGCCGCTCCCACGAACGATACGGCCTCCGCGAGCGCTGGATCTGGTATAGACAATCGCACGGAGCAGCAGGAATTGCGGGATGAATTGAAGGCACTGCGATCGGAAGTAGAACGGCTGCGTGCTGAGGTGGAAAATCGAGGGGTCGGTGCAAGCGGTTCGGCGGCGGTTTCTGCGCCCGCGCCTACGCCGGCTGCGCCAGCCAAGGCGGCGTTGAATCCGGCGCCGCCTTGTCCCGCGTTCGCGGTGTCCGTCGCGGTGNNACTACCGCCGGAACGGCCCCAGCGAATGCACCGGCAGCTGTGACGACTACGTCTCCCGCAAGTCTTGCTACGGCCCCCGCTGCCACGGCAACCCCTGAAGCGGAATTGCCAAAGCAGGCCAAAATTGCACCTTTTTCCGATTGGGATTGGACCTGGCTGAATGGCAATCCGCGCACAAAGGATGCCGCGTTTGATTCGAAATTCTTCACTCCAGAAATTCGAGCCGATGTGAATTACGTCTACGATTTCAACAAACCCAAAGACAATTCGATTGGCGGTTCCAGCGAACTGTTCCGTTCCAACGAGATTCAGTTGGAGCAACTCGGAGTGGGCGGGGATTTCCACTTCGATAATGTTCGCGCACGGTTGATGACGCAGTACGGCATGTATTCCACCACTACGCCGCGCAATGATGCCAGTCCCGCGAAAGGCCAATGGGATCTGAGCGACGCGTACCGGTACGTTTCCGAAGCTTACGGCGGGTATCACATCGATGCGCTGAACGGCATCAATATCGATGCCGGAATCTTCATGTCGTACATCGGTCTATTCAGCTACTACAACTTCGACAACTGGGCCTACCAGCCATCGTATGTTTCCTCTAACACGCCCTGGTTCTTCAATGGATTGAGAGTCCAGATATTTCCTTCCGCCCATTTAAAGATAGAACCGTGGCTGATCAATGGCTGGCAATCCTACGGTTCCGCAAACTCGCGAAAGGGAGTTGGCGGCCAGGTCAAGTGGACGCCATTTCCCTGGATGAACATTGTTTCAAACAACTACGGCTTGGGGCATGACGATTTGTACATCCCGGACCGTGCCCGAATTCACACGGATAACAGCATCGAGATCAAATACTACGACCATCCGGAAAGAACCTTCGACAAGATGGCGTTTACCTTCACCGGGGACATGGGTTGTGAATTCGGCGGAGGAGTGAGTTGTTATGGAGACAAAGCAGGAGGACCAAAGCAGAGCTTTATCGGTTACATGCTCTACAACCGCACGTGGTTCAAGAAAGACCGCTATGCGTTCACCGTCGGTGGCGGTCAAATCAACAATCCGGGGCGTTACCTGGTTCTGCTTCCGCCTATTAACGGAGAATCAGCGGCATCAGCCGCAATTAATTCGCCGTACTTTATGGAAAATCCAGGAGATCCTTTCAAGGCTTGGGACTCATCCTTTACGTTTGACTACATGCCGAAGCAATACATCACGTTCCGGTGGGAATATGATTATCGGCATGCCAACGTGCCCTACTGGACCGGTTCAGGGGGAATCACTCCGCCTGGTTCGGGCGGGGTACCTTATACCAACAACGGATCTCCGCAATTCTATGCTTGCAACGATGGCAACACATCGGGCGCATTTGCTCTGAGTGCTGCGCAATCGGCGTGTGCCGGACAGGGCAGCAGCGTCTGGTTCCCTGACTTGCGGCGGGATGAGCAATTTATCGACCTGTCGATTATGGTTAAATTCTAAGTTGCTAACCTTACGCTAGCATTTTGATGGTGACCGGTTAACGATCATGCCATGATGGAAGAGACTCGCCCAGCGATCAACTGGATGGATATCCTTTGGCTGGTCTTCCTGGCCGGACTGGCAGTGCTGCCGCCCGTAATTGAGATTCATAAGCAGTTGGTACTGCTGGCGTTCGGGGTTGTGCAATTAAGTGAAGGCTGGGTGTTGAGCAAAGCGCCCCGCCGCGGTGTCGCATACGTCGTGCTGCTGAAAATTGCTCTGGCCACCCTGCTCCTCGATCACACGGGCGAGGTGGGAATCAACAGCAGCTACTGGCCCATCTATTTCCTGCCAGCCGTCACTGCGGCCGAATATTTTAGTCCTTGGGCGACGCTGCTGTGGACCGCCCTTGCATCCGCAGCTTATTGCTCCTATCTCTACCCGGCCCTCCAGGAATATGAAATGACGCGGGAAGGCTATGGCATTCTCGCCATCCGCATTTTGTTCTTCTTCCTGGCCGCAATGGTTGTGAATCGATTCGTGGTGGAGAATCGCCGCCAGACAAAGCTGTATCAGGAACTGGCGGAAAGGCTCACGGAAACCAATCGGAAGCTGGAGCAGGCGGAAGAAGAGGCGCGGCGCTCGGAGAGACTGGCCGCACTTGGGCAAATGTCGGCGGGACTGGCGCATGAAATTCGCAACCCCCTGGGAGTGATTAAGGGATCGGCGGAAATGCTGCATCAGAAGCTCGGAGAATCCAATCCTATCGCCNNTAGGCTCGCCACGGAATTGGCGGGCTATATTTCGACTGAGACAAACCGTTTAAGCGCCCTGGTCACGCGGTTCTTAGACTTTGCCAGACCCTTGCACGCGGAATTGGCTCCTGTCCAGATAACTGTGATACTGGACCGTGCTCTCCACGATGTGGCAGCAACGCATCGGGAAAATGGTAACGGCGTAAAGGTGGAGCGTCAATTCGAATCGAATCTGCCGCTGGTCCCACTCGATGAGAGTCTCAGCGAACATGCATTCGTGAATCTGATTCAGAACGCCTACGACGCCATGGGAGACAAAGGCGGAACCTTGCGTGTCACGGTGTCGCGAGTTGTCTCAGGTACAAACGGCGTCCAGGTGCGCATCGAGGATAGCGGTCCTGGAGTTCCAGAGGAACTGCGAGAGCAGATTTTTAATCCCTTTGTGACTACGAAAAAGACCGGCGTCGGCCTGGGGCTTTCGATCGTTTCGAGAATCATCGATGGCCATCATGGCACCATTCGGGTGGAAAGCGACAGAGAGGGAAGCGAACTAAAGGGCGCAGCGTTCGTTATGTTTTTTCCGGTAAGCGAGGAAGCGAAACAGGATATTGCATCTTAGAGTAAAGACCGAACCACATGACCTCAAACCATGTCCACCATTCTGATTGTCGAAGATGAAGCCAAGATGCGGCGCTTGCTGGAATTGAATCTTGGCGAAGATGGCTTTGCAACGCTCTCTGCGGGTGACGCGGAGAGTGGCTTAAAGCTGCTGCAGAACAGCGACAACGCCGTCAATCTTGTTATAACCGATTTGAAGCTGCCCGGAATGAGTGGGCTGGAATTTTTGCAAACTATCAAACGGCAGAATGCGTGGCTGCCAGTCGTAGTAATGACGGCCTTCGGCACCGTGGAGACCGCTGTCGAGGCCATGAAAGCCGGCGCCAGCGACTACGTTCTGAAACCATTCTCGCTGAATGAGATGAGAATGGTGATTCATAAAGAATTGGACGTCCACACCCTGCGTGAGGAGAACCGGACGTTACGGGAAGCCCTCGGCAAACGGTACGCCCACCCGAATGTGGTGGCGCGTAGCGCCAAAATGCAGGAAGTGCTGGCTACAGTCGACCGTGTGGCTCCAACGAACTCCACTGTTCTGCTGGGTGGCGAAAGTGGCGTCGGCAAGGATTTGATTGCACGCGCGATTCATGAAAAATCGCGACGTGCTGCGGGGCCGTTCATCAAGATCAACAGCACCGCAATTCCGGAAAATCTGCTGGAAAGCGAATTATTCGGATACGAGCGCGGCGCGTTCACCGGCGCGAACGCCAACAAGCCGGGCAAGTTTGAGCTAGCGGATAAGGGAACGTTGTTCCTGGATGAAATCGGCGACGTGCCCCTCGCTATTCAGGTGAAACTGCTGCGCGTGCTGCAAGAGCGCGAGTTCGAACGATTGGGCGGGACGCGGACCATCAAGGTGGACGTACGGCTTATTGCCGCCACGAATCGCGATCTGCGCGAGGCGCTGGAACAGGGTACGTTTCGGGAAGACCTCTACTATCGCCTCAACGTGGTGCCCATCGATATCGCGCCGCTGCGCCAGCGCAAAGAAGACATTCCGGACCTGGTGAATCTTTTTATCTCTAGTTTCGCTGGAGATTCAGGTAAGCCGGTCGAGAGCATAACACCGGAGGCGATGCAAATTCTGGTGAACTACCACTGGCCTGGAAATGTACGCGAACTGCAAAACATCGTCGAGCGGGCGTGTGCCTTGGCCAAGGGCGCCGTGCTCAAGGTTGACGACATCCATCTCGACATTCGTCCCGCTCGCGCCGCCAACGGAGCCAATAATTTCCTTCCCGAAGGGGTGACACTGGAACAGTGGGAAGATGAAATGATTCGGGAGTCGCTGCGTCGTGCGAACGGAAATAAGAGTCAGGCAGCGCGCCTGCTCGGATTATCGCGAAACGCATTGCGGTATCGCTTGTCGAAGATCGGAATCGCGGATGAGAGTGAAAAAGACGGCTAAGGTGGATCTTTCGACGTCGGGATAGGGATAAGGATCGGTTGGAAAGCACCAGAATGGTTGGAAGGGACCACCGGGTTTGAAACCCGCTCTTCATCCTCGTGCGCAAAGCCTCAGAAAACAAACGACTTGCTGCCTTATAGAGGGCTTTTAAGTTGGCATCTTATTTGCTCCAATGAAGTTATATTCTCTTCATAGGATCACGGCAGTAGGGTACGTTTGCGAAGGATTCGTCATGAATAACTGGTTTAGTGGAACGAGTTTTAGCAAAGTGTTGCGGAGTTCATCGATTTTCGCTATGGCTTTGGCCGGAGTTTTTACGGTCTCTGTCCAAGCGCAAACCACCGACGAAGGTTCGGGGCCGTCCGAGCATCCGAGTGCTCCCATGGAGATGGGGCAGCCACAGGCGCAGCCTCCCCAATCCGGCCAGCCCGGTCAGGTCGCACCTCCGTCCCAGCCGGGAAACAATCCTTCTGCTGGACAGCCAATGGGGCAGCCTCCTCAGATGGGGCAGGGGCCGATGGCGGATGAAGCGCAGCCGGGTGGACCCTCGGGGGAAGGTCCGGCCAAAGTTGACCAAGGCGTGGGACGAATCAGCATGATTCATGGCGCGGTTTCGACTCAGCGCGGCGATTCGGGTGATTGGTCAGCAGCGATCCTCAATCAGCCGGTACTGATGGGCGACAAGGTATCCACAGGCGACGGAGGACGCGCCGAGGTACAGCTCGATTATGCGAATATTTTGCGTTTAGGCCCGAATTCCCAGGCCAACCTCTCAAACTTCACAAAGAGATATGTTCAGGTTCAGATCGCCCAGGGAATGGCCAATTATTCCGTGTTCGGCGAGAGCGAGACGGAGCCGGAGATTGATACGCCCAACGTTGCTTTGCATCCGGCCCATCAGGATGGCGTGTACCGGATTGAAGTCCGGCCCGATGGCGACAGCATCATCATCGTGCGCAAGGGTGAGGCCCAGATTGCCACACCTCAGGGAATCGCCAACGTAAAAGCAGGCGATATGATAACTGTGCACGGTTCTGGTGCAGACGCTCGCTACAAGGTCAGCCCAGCGCCTGCTCGAGACGATTGGGATATTTGGAATACCGATCGCGACCGCATGGTCCACAACGCCAAGGCTTGGCAACATACCAACAAGTACTACGTCGGGTCGGAGGACCTGGATGCGAATGGCCGGTGGGAGAACGCTGCGGACTACGGCCAGGTCTGGGTTCCGAATGAACCAGACGGCTGGGCGCCGTATCGCGACGGTAACTGGGTTTGGGAGCCTTATTACGGCTGGACGTGGGTCGGATATGAGGCGTGGGGGTGGGCGCCATACCACTACGGTCGCTGGATGTGGTACGGCGGAGCGTGGGCATGGTGGCCCGGTCCAGTCTGGGGTCCGGGGTTTTACCGTCCTTTCTGGGCGCCAGCGTACGTATCTTTCTTTGGATTCGGGGACGGAGTTGGATTTGGTTTCGGGTTTGGATGGGGCGGCTTCGGTTGGCTGCCAATTGGGCCCTGTGACCGCTTCTTCCCCTGGTGGGGTGGGTATGGCGGAAGGGTTGGCGTAGTAGGGTTTAATCGATTTGGGGAGCTAGACCGTTTCGGCGGGATCGCACCTCTCCATGGGGGAACTCAGTTTTCGAACGTAGCGCATATCAACGATGCGCACATTGGAGGCGCGCTTTCGACGGTCAGTGCGGGAAGATTCGGAGCTGGGCGAACTACAGCTGTGGTGCCCAATCGCTCGCAGTTGAGTAGCGCTCGCATGATGACTGGGAACATGCCAGTTATGCCTACGCGGGCAAGCTTATCGGCAAGTGGACGTAGCGCCGCGCCTTCTACGATCCACAATACCGCGTCGCAGCATTTCTTTGGAACGCAGAGCGAATCGCATGCGGAATCATTCCGGAAGCAAACCGCCCATCTGCAGTCCGCAATGCAGGCGAGCCATGTGAGTGCGGTGACAGCCGGTGGACGGGTGGGCTCAAGCGAAGCACATAGCATGTCCACGGGGGCTGCGGCGAAGTCGACCGGAGCGACGTCTAGCTCTGGCCCGTCGAATCGTTCTGCTGTGAAAAGTCAGGCGAATTCAGGAGCACGAGTTTCTTCGGATGGCGCCACTCGCTCCTCTGCTGCGCAATCGAACCGCAGTGAAGCCGACTCGGGAGGCTGGCGATCCTTCACTCCATCTTCCAGCGCAGCCGAATCTGCCGGGCGCTCTGGCGGGGAGCCTGCGGGACGCAGCGAAAACGGCAGTTACTGGAATCGAACCGCACCCAGCTCCGGCTATTCCGGTGGATCGAGTGCGGGCGGTTACGAGCGGGGGAGCAGCACTTCGCGTCCGCAGTTGAACATGCGGCAGCCGATCGTGCAACCGCGGTCCTCGGGTGGCTACCATGGCGCTCCGAGTTCTGGCGGAAGCCACAGCGCTCCAAGTTCCGGTGGACATTCTTCCGGCGGTGGGCATTCTGGAGGCGGACACAGATAGTTCACAGGTTCAGCTTGTGTAAAAGGCAGATGAATGACAGAGGCAAGAATGGCGTGCCAACCGGCATGCCATTTCTCATTGGATATCTTCCGGATTCCTCAAACACAAGCCGTTCAAGGGCGTACGTAGGCGGGGCTTTCCGGGTCAGGCGGATCGTAATCGCGACCATATTTATTTTTGTGCGCCATTTCCAGATTGGATTCGGATAAAGCAAATGTTCCTATAAATGTATCCCTCGGAGGGACCGTGATTTCGCGTTCGGCGGCAACCAGTTCATCGGGCGAAACTGAAGGATGGAAGATGTGCACCAGGTATCTGCCGGGTGAGACGCCACGGATTTCAATCTCTCCACGCGGGTTTGAGATTGCATAATAAGGCGTATTCAGCGCAATGACCACCGCACTCATCTGAGCATGGATGTTGCAAAAGATGAACGATATGCCTGGTTTATCGAATTGGACGAAACGCGTAGTGCCGCTCTCATAGAGTCCGAGATCAAAGCGCTTGCCATCGAACAGCGAAAAGACGTTATGGAAAAAGGGGTCATGGTTGGGGAATTCAACTTTTCCTCCCGCCGGGATGACGAGCAGGGAAGGTTGGAAGCTCTTATCTTTCTGGACAAGTTGTGGGATTCTTGAAGGTTGCTGCGGGACCATAGTGGGAGCAGGCGTATTCCCCGTGGGAGTGAGCCAGATGACCAGGTTCGAAGCATCTTTGACGCGGTGCTCGCCTTTTGTGAGCTGAACCTTCGCCTTGAGGTTAACTCCTGTCTGGGAGGACCGATCCGAGTCGACAACCTGTGCCGACACCAATGTGCAGTAGAGGAATATCAGGAAAGATGCGGAAGGGAATTGACCGAAGCGTCTCATCAAAAGAGGATCCCCATTGCGAGGTTCAGCTGATTGGTCACGCTGCTGCTGCTATAGACAGGGTAGGTGTGCAACCGCCTGAATTCCGCGGAGAGCAACAAGTCGGAACGCGGACGGTAGATGAGATTACCAAGCGCACCCCGATTGCGTCCGAGAATTGGACCTGAATTGTTAGCATCGACGGCGCCGAAGCCTCGGACGTCATTCGCAAAAGCATTGTCCTCGGCAAACGCCCCATTTAATTCAAGTTTCGGCGTCAGCTGGAATTTAAGTTGGGTCCAACCGCCGGCGGAGTCAAGGCCTCGAATGCTGGTATACGGGTCGGAAGGGTTACCCCCAAATAACACGGCCCGTCCAACGCCTGCGCCCAAGCCGCCTATGGCACGACCTCGATAGAATTCCCCGGAGAGATTCAGCCGTCGAAGGATTGGAATCTGCCAGTCAGTCATCCCCGCCCAGCCGTCCACGTAGCGTCCCGACGACCAATTTTGCCTGCCATAGTATCCTGCGGCGGCAAGGCTTAGCGGGTGGCCGAAAAAAGGCTTGGACCACGCCGTGCGGAGTGCGTACGCAGGCTGCCCGGAACTCTCTCCGGCTTGAGGGTAGCGATAGTAGGGGTCATAGGGGACTTCCCAGTCAAGGTTGTCCAAAATTCCACCTTGAAGTGTCACAGTCTGCTCGTCCGAGAGTTCGAACCGGTACTCCAGGCGAAGCTGAGGCGTCCAGCCCCAGAGGTTTCCCGCGTAGGCGAAAGCGGGAATGGAGAGAGACGCAAAGGATGTGGGAGAAAGCGGCGAGATAAATAAGGAATCTTGGCCGGCAACGATCGAGGTATGCTCCCAATCAAAACGCAGGCTGGCGGTCTGCATGCGGGCAATACCAAAGTTAACTCCGTTCGGTGTTGCCGGAAATCCTCCCGCGAAATCGAATTGCACGGTGCCGGAAGTCTTTGCGCCTGCGACGCTGGGGCCGAAAACTTCCAGCCCGATTTCCGTTTGGCGCAAGGTTGCACCAAAGCTTGCCTGAGATGATCCTGGGAGGGACGGTTGCGCGTAGTCCGGGATGTCCAGATTATCGGACGCGCCGACGTTATGGAATGCGTTCATCAGAACGATTCCGGAAAGCCGGGCGCGATACTTGCCCGCCGTTTCTACTTTAGTCTGATATTGTTCGTCGACCTTAGAACCTAACAGCTGAGTGGATTCTTCAAGTTTCTGAACACGCGATCCCAGTTCAGCGGCGGTCGGGGAGGACGAATTCGTTACAGTGTCGAGCGAGGAATGCGGTGAGGTAGAACTAATCACCGTGGAGGCAGCCTCATCTTCGTCTGAAGACCTAACCATTGCCGCGGCTAGTGGCGCCAAGAGCTTGCGCGTCTCCTGTAGTTGGTCGCGGAGTTCCTTCATCTCGGCACGGGACTGAGCATTCTCGGCTCGCATCTCTTCANNTGCAGCAGGAACTGATCCTTGGCGAAGGCCTCCTGCAGATCATCGTTCAAGGCCCGCCGCTCGCGCACCTGCGTGTCGAGTTCATGCACCGAATCTGCGCCGGTTGCGGAGGGCACGACGGGCGTGCTTTGCGCCGACATTTTTTGCGTTAAAACGGCGGTAAACACAAAAGTCAACGTGGTGGCGATTACAGCCCTCCGATGAAGGTTGATAGTCCCTGCTTTGTTCACAGATCCTCCTGGGCGACGAACGGAGCGTTGTGAGATCGATAAAGGATGAAACGTATTATCGGTCCGAATGTCGAAATGGCTTAGCACTTTCTCGATCGCTGTCGAACGATTCCCGCGCGGCCGTGGGCTGATAATCTCTCGTGAGATCGGAAGTTTCGGGAGATCGTCCGGGGATGGTGATACAGAAAATGGTTTCACCACTCACCGTCCGTTCTGACGATACTGTCCCGCCGTGATCCTGCACAATCTTCT
>PLUJ01000054.1 GCA_003165455.1 Acidobacteriaceae bacterium
GCAGATTCGGTGTGATCTTGCGCCCGTACATCTGCACTACCTGGCCGCTCAGATCGAAGATCGGAATCACCACGGAGCCATTGAAGTGCTCGTGTCCACTCTCGCGGTAGATGCCGAGTTTCTGCAGGCGTCCGCGCAACGCTGCACCAGCCGTGCGGTTCGATGCCGGCAAACGGTAGCCGATGGTGCGATTGGCGAAGCCCATTCGAAACGTGTCGATCATCTCCGCCGATTTCAGGCCACGCCGCTCCAGATATTTCAGCGCTTCAGGACTCTGCTTCAAGCTCTCCTGATAGAAGCCCACCACCTGCAACAACAGCATGTGATCATCGGCAGTGCGTTCAACCGGCGCGGGCAGTTTGGGCACCGTGGATCGCTGCACGCCTGGCCGCGTGTTGCTGCTCCCCAGCGGCAGATCCTCCCGCAGAAGCTCGACCGCATGACGGAAGCTGACGCCCTCGGCCAGCATCACCCAATCGATGACAGTTCCTCCACGACGGCACGCGCCCAGACAGTTCCACAGATTCTTGCTCGGCGTGATCACCAGTGACGGCTCGTGATCGTCATGGAAGGGGCATAGCCCGATCAGGTCCGCGCCGTGGCGTTTCAGTTTCACGCCGCGCCCTTCCGCCAGTCGTTGCACCGAGATTTCCCGCTTCAACCGCTCGATCTCGCTCTCCGCGATCCGCGCCATCGGCTCTCCTTTTCGCTCGTTTTTCCGGTCTTTACGAAAAACCTGTCAAGAGCTTTTTGCAAAATTTTAGGGTTCCTGACGATGGACGGAAGATATACCATATTTGTATATACTGTCAAAGAGTTTTAAGGGAGGCGCAAAGTGACCCTTACAATCACCCCCGAGATGCCAGCCAAAAAACCACCCAAGACATCTTTCGGTGAGCGCCTGTTTGCGCTGAGAACGACGCGCGGCTTCACTCAGGTTGACTTGGCGAAAGCCCTGGGAACCACTCAGCGAGTAATTTCCTATTACGAAACCAAGGGGGAGTTGCCGACTCCTGATTTTCTCGTTGCACTGGTTCGCGTCCTTGGAGTCAGTGCAGATGAACTTCTCGGCATCAAACCTGCCAAGCTCGGCCCGGACAACTCTCCAGAACAGCGGAGATTGTGGAAGAGATTTCAGCGCATGGAGTCACTGCCGGAGAAGGATCAGCGCGCAGTCATTCGTCTGATTAACTCTCTCGTGGCTTCCAATGGCAACGGCTACTCTCGCGCCAGCGCACATCGGTAAGTGCTGAGACTGCCATTTTTTCTTCTCATTTTTTCCTAGCGGGACGCAACACAGGAGCGGAGAGGGAGACGGGTCAAGCCCGCACGTTTTGGGTGCGCCGCGCGGCGGTCGGAGCGAAGCGGAGAGGCTTGACGCGGCTCCCGCGCTCCGTACACTCCCGGCGGAAAAAATGGATCACCGCTTCCCGCCGGGTTTTTCTCGCTGCGGTTTCTCGCCTGCCTGCTGCTGCAACTTGGCCGCGAGCTGGTGCTTGGCTTCGCTGATTTGATCCAGCAGTTGCCCGAACCTCTCCGCCGTCACCGTCTCGCCTGCCGCCATCGGCTGCAGCACGTTCACCAGCAGCAAGCGCACGCCCACGATCTCCGCCAGCGCCGCATCGTGCCTCTCTGCATCGCTGACCGACCCTCCCCGCAGGATCACCTCGCGGCACCATTCCCCAAGCGTCCGGCCGTCGGCCTGCGCCGCCGTTTCCAGTTGCGCGTACTCTTCCTCACTCACTTTGAACCCGATGGATTTCGTGCGCAGCGGCGGCTTCACCATAGATGGTTCTACTCTGAGTTTTCTTTCGACGGAAGAGCGGGGTTGCGAAGAACTGCCTCCAAAAACTCCGGCAGTGATTTCGGGTTTGGATGCTCACGAACATGTGCGTGATAGTGCCCGGAGTCTGGCCCCCAATCGAAATAAACCCCATGCTCCTTGTCCAGAAGTTGCTTCGCCATCTGCTCAGATAGTGATAGGCCAGCGACGTAAAGAAGGAGCGGCTGTCTCGCACCGACCAGCGATGCGTACACTTCAACTTTGTATTCACCGGGCAGGAAGTCGAACTTGGTGCCATCTGAGGGCAGCAGGAAGTGATGGTTGCAGGTCACGCCGTTTTCCCCGACGTATAGCCCACTCCCACGGGCCAGAGAACCTTCGCCGTACACCCAGATATTGAACGTCTGAATGGACTCGCCACGGCGCAGTTTTACGAACATGCTCTCGATGATCTGCCCGCGTTTTGCGGTGCTGTAGAGCAGGGTCCGAAGATAAACTTTCGGAGACGCACTCGCCGAGGAATCCGCCCCGAAGTAAATCGTCGTGGGCTGCGTCATCCGAACCGTTCCACGCCGAAACAAGGTTAACCATGCCGTGGCCATTGAAACGGCCAATGCCGTGATCGATACCACGATGCTGATCGCTGGGGGCATCAGGGCGGTCGAAGAGTAACAACGCACAGCCTAACAGGGCAGGCTTAAAAATCAACAAGTTCGCCTGCGTTAACTTGCGGTTGCTGGACAGCAACCGGATCGGCGGGATTTTCCTCTTAGCCGCTCTCGTTTCAACAGGTTCGCCCACGGTAACCGAAGGTTACCGTGCAGCACCCTTTCAGGGGTGGAGTGTCATACATAAACCCGACGCCGTAGGCGGCGCGCTCTTGATTTACCCGGAATCACCACACTGCCCGGTCCAGCACCACGGCGGCGGATCCGGAAGCTCATCGGGCCATTCCGCCCTGGAACCTCATCGCACGAAAACTAGATAGAACACGCACAAGTACGCAAACGCACCCACAGCCCAATAGAAGCTTCGCCCGCGCAACGGTCTCCAAACCCAAACGAGACCCATCGCGAGGAGCGCGTGTGGTATACCCACCAACAACTGCAACCACAGCGGCCAGTCAGCAAATTTCGTCATAAGATCAAAGGCACTCTAATCTGTCGTCGCCTTCTCGTCTGCGCTACGGGACGATGCTTGTTGCAGCCCCAGCACCACAGAGCATGAGTGCTCCGGCGTCAGCCCCTGTTCCCAGAATGTATGCAGGGGTCGTCACATCCGCCGTAACCCCTTCGAGGAACGCTGTAAACAGACCTCCCGCGCTGTTAGACCCCGCTACCATGGAAAGCTTGCCCAGAATCTCAGCGCCGAGCGATATTTGATTGTTTTGGGAGTTGCTCGCAACCGGGAACAGCGCTACCGCACTGAACGCTTGTACAACTTTCCCGCCAGTCGTCTGATGAAAACCGTTGTAACAGTTGGACGTTTGCGCCTTGACGTACTGCCTCATTGAGTTGGCGACGGCGACTGGATCAGGTCCCTGCTGCCACCCGTTGTTTGCGGC
>PLUJ01000342.1 GCA_003165455.1 Acidobacteriaceae bacterium
AGTCCACCCAGTACTTGCTGTTCGCGTACCGCTCCAGGTAGAGCCTCCGCGCCTCGGGAATCTCCGCTTCGGGAATGGTCCCAACCTTTCCAACCAGAGTCACCCGAGATGCGCCCAGAGGATCGCCATCCCCATCACCCTGCGTAACCAGCAAACCAGCTCGGGGATCGCCCTGCAAATTCTGCGTGTGCATGGCCATGGTGCTGATCAGAAAAATAGGCCGTCCGCGCTCATCCAATCCATAAGGCATCACCGATCCAAAAGGGAAGCCCGGCTGCTTGCGCGAAACCGTTGAAAGGCTGCCAATGCGGCCTAGGTACACCAATGTGCGCGCGCGTTCCGAAAACGACGGCTCGGGAACGGAAGGCTGACCGCTGGCCGCGCTCGAACCACCATGTTTTCGCTCCGAAGAAGATGTCATAGTTGTTCTTCAGTCAGTCTAATCCAAATCTCAATTCGGAGGATGTGCTGATGGTGACGAGACGATGACATTCACAGGTTCACACGCGCATTCAACTCACATCGCGACGGAACATTGTTTTCAGCGTGCCTCCGATGCTAGACTTGCCGTACCGCAATCGCTATTTCTCACATTTCGGCAACCGGGCGGGAGTAGTTCAGCGGTAGANNTGAGCGGGAGTAGTTCAGTGGTAGAACGCCAGCTTCCCAAGCTGGATGTCACGGGTTCGATCCCCGTCTCCCGCTCCATTTTTCCTTAGACAACCTCGATCATCCAAACTCCCCTCGCCTTCGCTTCAGCACATCCTTCAAAAGTTAAGGACCATCCTGGCGAGCGGTTTTAGCATCCGAAATGAACATCCGGTCGGCCAACAGAACACTTCGCAACCCCTGCGCCGCATCAGGAAAGTCAATGTGTCAGGATCAACATCTATTGCGCAAACCATTGCGCTCTCTGCTACGATGATCGCTAACTTGAGGCGCATCTTGTTTAGAATCTTCAGCTCCCGCGACGTGGTATGGAAGCTGAATTGCCCGGTTGATGTTTGGAAAAGTGTCGATCGTAGGGAGCCCGCGACCGTCGCCCCAGTTTGGAGCAGTGTGTGAATGATTCCGTAAAGGGGAAAGCAGAGGGAAACGAGGGAAAGGTTCCGAGAATCAGGCGGCGTCGAAGCCGTCGCCACCGGCGGAACCGCCTGATTCGCCGCTGGTTGACCGCTGCTACCGTAGCCCTTTGCGTGATTACCGCTTCGGCGTTTGCCTTGAAGTATCTAAGTCCGTCTTTCTTTCAGGCAAAACAGTCTCTGCCTCCAACCTTCGCGCAAACCGAGTTGAGCCGTGATCGTCTGCTTACTCTGAATCAGATGGTTGCGGAAGTGGCGCCCCCGGTTGATCGCCCGGTTTATCCCTACTCTGTTGTCGCCGGCGGAGTAGAGGACGCGAAAGAATTGAAGTGGGTAGCAGAGCACGACCCGATTGTCGCTGCGCATTATGCGGGCTTCGATTATGACCACGCACGCGTCGTGCGTCTCGCGCTCGCCCAAACGGCATACGTATCGTACCGGATCGGGAATCGCATCTACTGGATGCATCACCGCGTCACTCTACACAAAGGCGAAAAGGTAATCACGGACGGAAGGATTACCGCGCGGGCGCGTTGTGCCAACCGGATTGAAAACGGTCCGCAGCACGCGGTTGCGCCGGCCGTAGAACCTCCTGCGGTCGCTTTCGATCAGCCCATCCACATGCCGAGCGGGACGGCCATGCAGGCTCCGTCTGTGCCCTTCCAATCGGCGTTGCTGAGCCGTCCTGCCCTCATCGGCGGCGGGGGTCCACTCAGCCTTTATGACCCAATTGGGAGTGGTGGCTTAATGACAATCTATCCTCCGCCTTTGCCTTCTGGACTCTGCGGCCCCAACAAGAAGAAGGGTACAAGCGAGTCAGGCTGTTGCCCCGGAGAAGCGGGAACCGGCAAGAAAAAGGGAAGTGGCTGCGGCGCGACGGGAGTTGTGCCCGAACCCGGAACCTGGATCCTTTTCGCCTCCGGCCTGGCTGCCATCTACTGGCAGGCTCGGCGGAAGGTAGTCCCGGCCTAGATTGACCAACGGCGACCAACAGCTAGGGTCGTAGTCCTTTCGTGCGCGAAGCGCTTAACGGACGCTGCTAGAATCCTTCTAATACCACGCAAAACTGAGAATCTCTTATGGACAGCTCACTGCGAGTTGCGCGCTTGTTGTTGCTTTGTTCGGCCGGGTGTTTGTCGCTGGCCGTCGCCGCGCCCGCGCAGTCTGTATCTTCGGTAAAAAGCGTGCGGGTGCTCGGCAATCGCACCCCGGTCGAGATCGAAATTGAAGGCAGTGACCGTCTGATTCCACAAGTCAAAGTCTTAACTGGACCTGACCGCCTTGTGGTGGATTTTCCCAACACCACTCCTTCCGCGCAAATGCACAATCAAACGCTCAATCGCGGAGACGTGAGGACCATGCGCGTGGGTTTGTATTCCGCGAAGCCGCCAATTACGCGTCTCGTTTTCGATTTGAAAAGTCCTCAGCCGTATCAAGTTTTCCCTTCGGGCCGCACGGTCATCATCAAACTGGGCAGCCCGGGCGCGCAGCCTGCTTCCTATGCTCCCTCGGCTTCCGGAGTTAAATTGGTGAATGGCAATTATCCAGTGCAATTCGCACAAATTATGCCACCGACAATCACGCCGCCTCCGCCACTACCGCTCGTAGTCACATTCCAAAACGGAAAGCTCACGGTCAGCTCCAACAAAGCCACTTTGTCGGAAGTGCTCGTTGCGATTCACCAGCGCACCGGGGCTGAGATCGCGATTCCCGCAGGCGCCGAGCAGGAAATAGTTGTCGCCGAAATCGGACCCGCATCCGCGCCGGAAGTTTTGTCCCATCTCTTGAACGGATCGAAGTTTAATTTTCTGATTCTGAGTTCCGCCAACGATCCCGCTATGCTGGATCGCGTCATCCTCAGCGCGCGCCCCGAAGGCCCCGCGCCAGCCTATCGCCCACTGCCACAGATGCAAATGCAAGCCGAGGACGATTCGGAAAACGCTCCGCCCCCACCCGCGCCGCATCCCGGCGGCAATCCAAGTCCCGCAGCGGATCAGGGCTCCCCCGCAAATCCCGGCGGCACTCCTACGGAAAACGCTCAGGAGTAGGGGCGCAGCAGAGAAGGTCGCGCTCCTCGAACTTTAATGTGGGCGGATTCGTTCCGATCTAGCGTTGGCTCGACTAAG
>PLUJ01000192.1 GCA_003165455.1 Acidobacteriaceae bacterium
CGGCTGCCGTCATACTTGATCTGGTGGTCGGACTGATAGGTTTGCTGCGGCGCCAGAAAACTCGGACCGGAACAGAAGTAATCCGCGCCCGAAGTAAGGCAATCCGGATCGCTTCCAATCGCCAATTCAATTCCCGGCAGCGGATCGAAAATACTGCTCCCCGCGGTCGCGTCTACAATTCCATTGCGGAATTTCGTATAGCCGAAACGAATACTGTGCGTGTAAGGTCCGGTGTTGAAATCAAGTCCCAACGCATGCACCGGCGTGTGATTCACGTTGCCAAACGGCTGGAAGCTGTTCGGAATAATCGCCAGCACGCTATGGTTCTGGTCGTAAGAGAAACGATAGAAAAACTTGTAAGTGTTATTAATCTGCCAGTCGAGTTTTCCAATGCCCTCCACCTCGCGGAACGGCGAATCGTAATTGCCCACCAGCCCCGCAAACGGACCTCCCGGTAAGACCGGATTCAGCAAATCCTGTTTGGTCCGCTCCACATCCAGAAAGAAAAATAATTTGTCCTGAATAATCGGACCGCCAAAGTTGCCGCCATATTGATTCCGCTGAAAGTAGTTGTCGGTTCCACCGGGCAAGTTCGCGTCCAGAACCTGATCGCGGAAGGCATAATACCCTTCGCCGTGATAGTGATTCGTGCCCGACCGGGTGGTTACATTCACCGCTCCGGAGGACGTCAATTCGGTCGAGAGATCGAGCGAAGATTGCTCGATCTGAAATTCCTGAATCGCGCTCGCCGGCACATTCTGCGTGGTTGTGCCGACCGTCTCGTCGCTGATGTCGAGCCCGTCCACTTCAATTCGGGCGGTGCGTCCGAATCGTCCGCCGAATGAGATCGAAGAAAAACCATTCTTGGTGGGATCGAAATTGCCACCATCCTGAATCTGCACTCCCGGCTCCAGTTGCGCCAGATCCAAAAAGTTACGCCCATTGATCGGCAGGTTTTCGATCTGCTCCGTATTCAAAACTCCTTGCACGGTCGCCTGCTGCGTGTTTACCGCAACCGCCTCCCCTTGCACCTCAACCACCTGCGAGGTTTGCCCCACCTGCAACTTCACGTTCCCCGGCGCAGTCACGCCTACTTCCACCGTGATCGGAACCTCCGACGTCTTGAACCCCGCCGCCTCCACCCGCAGCGTGTAATTCCCCGGCGTCAATGCTCCCGACGTATAAGCTCCCGCCGCCGTGCTGGTCACGGTAAGCACGCGCCCCGTTGCCTTGTTGCTAATGGAGATCTTCGCCCCGCTCACCACCGCCCCGCTTGGGTCCGTCACCGAACCTTGAATGCTGCCGGTCGAAATCGTCGTCTGCGCATTCAGCCTCGGTACTACCGAGCCAGCAAGCACGAACAATAGGAAGAGGCAGGGGAGGAAATTGAAAGCTATCCCTGAATCCCGCGTGCGGCTGAATGATTGGGAACTGAGCAAACTACGGAGGGAGCAACTATCTACCACCATATACACCATCCTTTTACAGATTGCATTGGTGCAGATCGTAAAGGCCAATTGAGCCTCTCAGTCACAAACGGCGAATCGACAAATTCCGCCGGAAATAAAAGAGTCGGCAGGTGAAGCAAGCGTGAACCGGCGAAACGTTTGTTGGTCGAGTACCGGGAATTATACAACTCAATGCTTCCTGCAGCGCAAAAGTCTCCGCAGGTTTTTGGGCGGAACTTTTTTTGGGCGGAACTTTGGACACGCCGCATTTCAAAACGCCGATTTCGACGTGTAATAGCCCGCCCGGTGCCGCACGTGAAGGCTCGCGGCGTCCGCCGGGCCGGTCACGTTCACTTGAATGCTTCGAAACTGCGAGTTCGATAAGCGCTGCGAAGGATAGTAGGCGAGCAGATACTGAGTGCGGAGTTCGTCGCTGATCTGTCGAAAAGCCTCATCGAGCTGCGACACGGATGTCGCATAATAATATTTCCCGCCCGTGTCTTCGGAGAGCTGAATCAAAGCATGCTCTCCGCCGGTCTCCCGCCCCGCGCTGCTCTCAATCGGCACCACAATAATGCTATAGACAATGCACTCCGCCTCTTCGGCTGCGCGCAGCGCTTGCTGGTAATTCATTTTGCTGACCGTGTCGCCGCCGTCGGTGATCAGCACCAGCACCTTCCGTCCCTGCCGGTGGTCCAGTGATCGCGAGGCAAGATAGATTGCATCGAACATCGCCGTTGCCGCGCCCAGCCGTATGTGCTCGATGCCATCGTCAATGCGTTTCAGGTCCGAAGTGTACGAAGTGGACTGCAACACGGTTTCGCTGAATCCAAATACGGAGAGCGCATCCACTGGCCGCAGAATGGCTTGGGCAAACCGTTTGGCGGAGGCCTGCTCCAGCGGCAGATCGCGCCGCGTACTCAAACTGGTATCGATCGCCAGCGCAATCGAAAGCGGCACCCCCGACTCTTTGTCGAAGACCGAAATCGCCTGATCCTTTCCATCTTCTTTCAGGATGAAATTTTCTTTCTTCAGCCCTGCCACCGGTCCGCCCCGCGCATCGGTCACGGTGACGTAGACATTCACTAACTTCACATCCACTTTAAGCGTGGATTGAGCCTCCACCGGTGGCTGGTTCTGTACCGGCGCCTGCTGCGCATGCAGCGCCGCCCTGCACCCGAGGACCAGGATGAGCGAGGCAAGCCTCAGCAATGCATTTTTTTTCATCGACAAAGAAGTATACGCGGGAGAAGGGCCTCAGTTGCCTGTTTCAGACTTGCAATCCCTCAACCAGCTTGAGCCTTTACGTGCGATCCGTCACACCCAACGGATGACTGCAAAGCCACTCTAATCGCAATTTCTTCACAGCAACTTTTGCTTAGATGCAGCCGTGATTGCCAGGCTGCCCGGGGACGAGAATTTAGCCGCCTGGTTTGACAAAGCCTGGTTTGAGCTAGCCTGGGTCCGCCCCACCGGCTTCGGCGCGCGGAATTTCTGCGGGGAACGCCTCGCCATCGCTCCACACCGCGCCGTCCTCGAAGTATTCTTTCTTCCAGATCGGCACCGTGCGCTTCAGCGTGTCGATCAACCAGCGGCATGCGTCGAAGGCGGCCGCCCGATGCGCCGACGACACCACGATCAGCACGCTGGTCTCTCCGACCTGCAACCGACCGACTCGGTGAACCAGCGCGATGTCTCTGATGTGGAATTGGCTAAGCGCCTGCTCAGCTAAACGCTCCATCTGCCGCTGCGCCATGCTCTCGTAAGCCTCATATTCCAAACAGAGCGTCTTGCGGCCTCGGGTTTGGTTGCGGACAACTCCCTCGAACACAACCGCAGCCCCGTCATCGCCGCACTTCAAGCTGCTCAAAATAGCTCCTGTATCAATCGTGTTGCGAATGATCGAAATACATCCCGTTCGTCGCTTCTCTTCCGATCCTTTCTTCTCTTCTGATCCTCCACTTACAGGTGGCAGCAGCGCAACCTCGTCGCCTTCTTTCAGAATCACGCCGGAATTCGCATATTCATGGTTCACCGCGACGGCCGACGCTCTCAAAGTTGCTCTTATTTCCGGAATGTGGTTTGCATAATGCGACAGCAAATCCGCCACGGTTGCACCCTCCCTCAGCTCTGGCGAGTCGCTTGACCTACCCGCGAGCTCTTTCAACATCCCGAAAAACAAAACGTGTGTACGCATAACGAGTCCTACACCAGCGCCTGAAGAAAGTGTACCCTCAGCCCGCGATGCCTCAGGCGAACTTTCCCGGAAATGGCCTTCCTGGGTAGGCACTCCACTTTCGCTCGAATTAGAAATAAAGCACAGCGGCAAAAACGACGATATACCGTTTGTGCAGAAGCCTACACCGCGTCGAAAGCTGTCACTGCTGTTTCCCGTCTGCTTGGTCTGCGTCTTTGCAGGCAGCGTGCGCGCACAAAACTTTCATGGTATCCAGTTCCACGGATTTGCCAACCAGGCCTTCCTCTACAGCTCCGACTTCAATTATCTGACGATGCAGTCAAATTCAGGCAGTTGGCGTTGGACCGATGGCGCGATTAGCGCAACCGATTCCCTGACAGATAGCTTTCGTCTTGGCGCGCAGATTCACATGTATCAACTGGGCGAGCTTGGCGGCGCGAATCTTCAGCTGGACTGGGCCACGGGAGACTACAAGGTTAATGACTCTTTCGGATTTCGGGCCGGGAAGGTTAAGACCGTCGAGGGATTGTTCAACGATTCGCAGGAGGTGGACGCAAGCTTCCTTTGGATACTCCTCCCGCAATCCACCTACCCGGTCGACAACCAGAGCTTCACACTGTCCCACCTGGGCGGTGATGTATACGGGTATATTCCCTTGGGTAAGCGCTCCGGAACGCCGCATTACACCGCGTACATCGGTTACAACTCCCTGGATGAGAACGGCGGTTACGTCAAACAGCTTGCGGATGATGGCCTTGCTTTCAAAGAGCCCCCCGGAGGCAAAACCTACGGACGGGATGTCCGTTGGGCAGCCGCGATGCGAGGCCTAACCGCAGGTTGCAGTGCCATTGTCATGGGCTTGGACGGGAGCGCGCCTGCCGGCATTCCGCAAGTCCCTTCTTTTTTGGTGAATACTGAATACGCTCAATTTACGAAGGGCAAGTTCTATTTGGCGGGCGAATTTCGATCGACGCCGCCCGCCAAAGCTTTAACACTCGAGCTGAAGACGTTTCCCGTTCCCGATGACTATCGAGCTTGGTATGCAATGGGCAGCTATCGGCTCGCGAGCAAACTTCACGTCGGCACCTATTACAGTCACTACCTCAACAAGTCCATCAGCACTCCAACACCGGCAAAATACTCAAAAGATTGGGTACTCTCGGCTCGCTACGACTTCAATCCTTATTTCTACGGCAAGATTGAAAGCCATTTTCTTCATGGCACCGGACTTGGCTACTACGGAACCGACAACCCAAACGGCTTAAAGCCAAACTCGGACATCTTGGCCGCCAAGATCGGCTTCAGTTTCTAAGCCATGGCATAACCCTGTTACCAAATAATGTGTAACGAATGATGTGTAACGAATGATGAAACTTCAGTATAAATTTCGCTGGTTCCTGCTGCTGGGCATTCTGGCTGCATGTTCTGCCGCCAGCGCCCAGGAGGTCATCTTAGTGGCGAATAAGGGATTGCAGGTCACCGCGATCAGCGCCGCCGATCTGCGCGCGATCTTCCTTGGAACCAAGACTCGTTTCTCCGACGGTTCGCACGCCGTTCCAGTTACCCTGAAAGGCGGTCCAGTTCATGAGGTTTTCCTGAGACACTACATCGGCCAAAGTCCGGACGAGTTCCGCGCTCAATGGCGCAAGACTGTCTTTACTGGACAGGGCGCAGTGCTCAAAGCATTCGACTCCGAATCGGCCCTCCTCCAATACGTTGCCGCTACTCCCGGTGCACTCGGCTACGTCAGCCGCTTTTCGCCCTCGGACGACGTCAAGCCTCTCCCCACCTCGAAGTAATCGATCACTCTCAGATCGCCTTGCCTTCCAACCTCTTCCTCATACTTCCCTCTTACTTATTCCGCATTAGCCCCGGTACCTTGGGCATCATGTNNTCATCTAAGCTTGAGTGAGTTACACTCAAGGAGAGCCAATGAATCAGCAACCGCTTTCCGAGCCTCTTCCTAAGCATCGGGAAACAAACGACGTACGGGCTTTGCCCGTGCTTCCTGTGCGAGACACAGTTCTATTCCCGCACGCCGTCCTGCCCCTTACCGTGGGCAGGGAGAGTTCCGTTCAGCTTATCAATTCGCTTGGAGAGGATAAGACCATCGTCGTTGTCGCGCAGCGCGAAGCTCGCGTCGATAGCCCTCAACCCAGTGACCTTTATATGGTGGGCACCTCCGCCATCGTTCATAAAGTCGTAAAAATGCCCAACCAGAGCCTGTTCGTATTTGCCGAAGGCCTGGAACGCGTGCGCTTGACCGAGTTCACGCAACTCGCGCCCTTCATGCGCGCGAAGGTTTCTACCATTCCGGAAGCCGCACCGCCCGACAGCTCTGAGATTGAAGCACTGCAGCGCAATGTGCTGACGCTCTTTCAACAGATCGTCGCCGGCTCGCCCACATTATCCGATGAACTTTCCACCGTAGCACTGAACATCGATGAGCCCGGACGCCTGGTCGATTTCATCGCATCCTCCTTGCCGTCGCTTTCCACGCCCGACAAGCAGGACACGCTCGAAACTCTTGACATCCGGGTACGTCTCGAAAAAATCAACCAGCATCTGGCCAAGGAACTCGAAGTCCAGCAGCTCCGCAACAAGATCCAAAGCGAAGTGCAGGACCGCGTGCAGCAAACNNGGCGAGCAGGATGAAGGCCAGCGCGACGTCGAAGATCTGAAGAAGAAAATCGACGAAGCCGGCATGCCCGATGACGTGAAAAAAGAAGCGCTCAAGGAATTGGGCCGCCTCTCGCGCATGTCCCCCATGGCAGCCGACTATTCACTCACGCGCAACTACGTCGAGTGGCTCGCCGTTCTGCCCTGGAACAAAACTTCGGGTCAGGAAATCGAGATCATCAAGGCCAAAGAAATCCTGGATACCGATCACTACGATCTAGAAAAAGTAAAAGATCGCATCCTCGACTATCTTTCCGTCCGCCGATTGAAGCCGAACATGAAAGGGCCGATTCTTTGCTTCGTCGGACCTCCCGGTGTCGGCAAAACATCCCTCGGTAAATCGATCGCGCGCGCGCTTGGACGTAAGTTCGTTCGCCTCTCGCTCGGCGGCGTGCACGATGAGGCCGAAATCCGCGGCCATCGCCGCACCTATATCGGCGCCTTGCCTGGACAAATCATCCAGGGCATTCGCCGCGCCGAAACCAAAGATCCCGTCTTCATGCTCGACGAGATCGATAAAGTCGGACGCGACTTCCGCGGCGATCCAGCTTCCGCATTACTCGAAGCGCTCGATCCCGAACAGAATGGCACGTTCCGCGACAACTATCTCGACGTCACCTTCGATCTGTCGAAGGTGCTCTTTATTACCACCGCGAACATGCTCGACCCAATCGCCGAGCCGCTCCGCGATCGTATGGAGATCATCGAACTGCAAGGCTATAGCGAGGAAGAGAAGCTGCACATCGCTCGTCGCTACCTGGTTCCGCGTCAGGTGGAAGAGAACGGGATCACCGCCGACCAGATCGACTTCCCCGACGAAGCTTTGCGCTATGTGATTCGTCACTACACCCGCGAAGCCGGTGTTCGCAGCCTCGAACGCACCATCGGAACCATTTGCCGCAAACAAGCGCGGCGCTTGGCCGAGGGCAAAACTGAGAAGCTGGTCGTCACCCAGGAAATCATTCAGGAATTTCTTGGCGGCATCAAAATTCGCACCGAAGGTGAGATTGAAGAACGCACCGAACGTCCCGGAGTGGCCGTGGGCTTGGCCTGGACTCCTTCGGGCGGAGACGTGCTCTTCGTCGAAGCCAACGCCATGAAGGGCAAAGGTGGATTCACCATGACCGGCCAAATCGGCCAGGTCATGCAGGAATCCATGCAGGCCGCCCTCACATGGGTGCGCTCAAACGCCGCGCAACTGGGCATCGCGGAAAACTTCTTCGCCGATCACGACATTCACATGCACGTGCCCGCGGGAGCAATCCCCAAAGATGGCCCATCCGCTGGCGTGACCATGGCAACCACCCTGGTCTCGCTGCTCACCGGACATCGCATCCGTCCGCTGCTCGCGATGACCGGCGAAATCACTCTCAGCGGCAACGTGCTCCCGGTCGGCGGCATTAAAGAAAAAGTGCTCGCCGCCAAACGAGCCGGAGTCACCGATGTGATCTTGCCCGCGGAAAACAAAATGAACGTTGAGGAAGACTTGACCAAAGAACAACTCGACAACCTCAAAGTTCATTACGTGAAAACCATCGACGAAGCGCTGCGCGTCTCGCTGCCGGAAGTGGCGGAGTCGACCGCCGCGAAGATGCTCGCGCCAACTCCGGAGCTCCACGACAAAGCCTTCGCCCAGGCGTAATCGAGCGTGAGGACCGTCGGGCCTCAGCGACTCATACTGAAAGATGCAAAATGCCAGTCCTCCGGACTGGCATTTTTCTTCCGCTCGATGACCCTCCCCAAGCTTTATTCCGAGCGCCTTGTCCCCAACCGTTGTCCCCAAGCGTTGTCATTCCGAGCGCCTTGTTTCTGGCGCGAGGAATCTGCTTCAATCACCACTCCGCTCTCTCGTGACCCTGTGCATCCCCGCCTGAAATAAATTTCCGCTACTTCGTTCAGGCTGTCGAGGGATGACGAAAACCCGGCCAGCCCCGGACGTATTGCTGATGCCGGCGAGATCAAAACCCACCCCAGAATCGCAGACGCTGTGTTTGTTATGGCGTTTGGCCTAGAAGGTAAAAGTCGGCTTCGCCGCCGGGACGGGAGTAGACGATAGACGAGAGATCGCGGGAATAGTCGAAGGCGTTGCCGTAGTAGTACAAGCGGAAACTGAAAGGAAGCTTCAAAGCCACTTCGGGCTTGCCGATAAGTTGGCCGTCATGCCACTTTTGGCGGTAGAAGACCATGCCGCTCTGCTCGGCTACTCCGTAGACAAAAGATTTGAAATCGGCTGCAAACCACAGGCTGTAGGTGACGACTCCCGGAAGCAGCGATGTGCATTTCTTATCGCGGACGGAAATCTCGTATATACCAACTTTGTCGCCCCGACCATTAAAACCAAGCAAATAGTTTCCGTCCGGAGTTGCGTCAATTGAGTTGGCGCAATCCGACACAAACAGTTGCGGGTTTGTGCCATCGCCGTTGGCTTTCCAAACCGAAATTCCATGTTCGGCGCTGAGCGCCGAGAGGTACATGGATTGCCCATCGGCCGCCCAGGTCATAAAACCAAGCAAGCCTTCTACTCTCGCTACTTCGTGAAGGCCTCGTCCATCGGAGCCGACGAAGAATCCTTTGGGCTCTTTGCCTGCTTCGTCGAAGAAAGCTACCTTCGAACCATCCCGCATCCACTCGCCGGTATCGAAATTTCCCGCCGCGGCCAATCTGATTTTGTTGCCGCCATCCATGTCGGAGACCCAAACTTCGCTCTGGGCAGGCCCGACAAGCTTGAGGTACATCACGCGCTTTCCGTCGGGCGAAATGGCCGGTTGGGAAGTGTTCTCCGTCGCCACGTCCATTGATTGGCCAGATTTCGGGTGGTAAACAGTCAGAAATCCCGGCTGCTTTCCGTTCACGTAATAAATTCCCCTACCGGTGGGGTCGAGCAGAGGGGAGTAATCGGGGCCCGGACCGAAACTGATTTGAGTCAAGGACTGGCTTGCCAAATCAAATCTCCACAGATTGGTAAGTCCGTTTACCTCGCGACTGAAAAGCACGGATTTCGCCGGCTCCCCCCACACCAGATCCGCCGACGCAAGCACTAACGATCCCAATTCGGTGACCTGGTGGGTGGTAATGTTCAAACGGTTTAGTTGGGTTTCGCCGTGCCACAGCTTTCACTGTGAGCACCAACAGATTTTCGCCATCAGGATAGGGGTGGATGGCGGTGACGAGTCGCGGGGGATTATCAAAACTAAAAAGTTTTTCTTCGATAAGTCCGGATTTTCCCGCCCGAAAGACGGTTTGCGGCGAATCCGTTTTTAGATAGTAGAGCCAGTTGCCATCCGGCGAAGTTGCCAGGGACATGCCCGGAACCACACGGTGCGGAGCCCCGCCGAGCGTGGGAACGGCCCAGATCTCATCGAGGCCAAGGCTGCGGTGATAATAAATTTCCGAGCCGTCCGCAGAAAAATTCTCCACAATCTTGTCACCTTCATCACGCGTAAGCTGCAGCGGTTCACCGCCGGAAGCGAGCATGAGAAAAACTTGTTGAACTCCGCCCGCGGCCGAGGAAAAGGCAAAGGTGTGTCCATCGGGCGAGAGCCGCGCTGAATTGATGAGCTTGTTCCAGTGGCTGATTTGGGTGATCTTGACGGGACCGGACGGGGCCTTGGCAGCGGTTCCGCCAGTTCGTCCTCGATAGAAAAGAAAACCGAGCACGGCGAGAGCGATCACGAAAAGAGCCGACGCGGCTGCGATCGCGGTCTTATGGCGGGACGCAAGACCGGCGATTTGTTGCGAGTCGCTGATGGAACTCTGTTCACGAGCGGTCTGCATGGAGGCTGACGCGACTTTGCCACTCTCGGATACGGCACCCGTCTGCTGATCAGGAATTGCGGCCACCGTGGCCGTGCGGCTCGACTCTGTATCGCGCTTCAGGCGCTTTAGTTCGCTGCGCAGATCGGCGGCGCTTTGATACCGCAAGTCACGGTCTTTCTCAAGCAAGCGACGGATAATATCTTCCAGCTTGGTCGGAAGATCAGGATTCAAGCGGATCGCCGGAGCCGGCGCTCGATTCAGGATGGCTTCAAATAGCACGCCGCTGGTCTCGCCGCGAAACGGTAACGTGCCCGTGCTCATCTCGTAGAGCACGGCGCCGAAAGAGAAAAGGTCGGTGCGCGCGTCGAGATCCTTTCCCCGCACCTGCTCCGGCGACATATAAGCGACCGTGCCAAGTGCTGTGCCCGGATTGGTAAGCTGTTTTTCATCGACCGTAGCCATCACCGGGGCTTCGCTCGCGGAGCTTGCCGGCGACAACACCTTCGCCAGACCAAAATCCAGAATCTTCGCGTGTTCGTGCCTGGTGACGAAAATATTGGCGGGCTTGAT
>PLUJ01000242.1:0-17792 GCA_003165455.1 Acidobacteriaceae bacterium
GGTCCCAGCCATGTTCCCGCCTCATTCCAATCTCTCGGATCGCAGGCCGGCAACTTTCCCGTGTTTGAAGGAACCAGCCTGTATTCGCTTCGCCTGGACCACAACATCAACAACAACAACCGCCTCACCCTGCGCGTCAACGTGAGCCCAAGTACGATCACTGGTCTGGAGGGTAGCGGCGAGGATCAGCCGTTCGGGGAGAACGCATACTCCCGCACCTCTGAGCAAACCTATCGCGACGTGACCGGGGTTTTGCAGGACACTTGGACGATTGGCAACAACAAAGTCAACGAGTTTCGTTTTCAGTATGCACGCCGTGGACTTTCGTACTTCTACAACACCCAAATTGCCGCGGGCGCCGATCCCGCCGTCAACATTCCCGGCTTTGGTTTTTTCGGCCGTGAGCCTTATTCCTACATTCAACGCGTCGAGCAGCGCTACCAGTTCACGGACAATTTTTCCTGGACCGTCGGACAACACAATATGAAGTTCGGCGGGGAATTTGACTATCTGCCCCTAACCGCCGCCTTCACCGTCAACTACGGCGGAAATTATGACTTTGGTTCGGTCGCCGCTTTTCCTCAACCGTTCCCCGTTCTGAATGCGGTGCAGGCCTATGGCGCCGGCCTGCCGGGAGACTTTGTCCAGGGCCTGGGCAGTCCTAGCGACTCGTTCCACAACATCCCGATCGGAGCTTTCTGGCAGGATTCCTGGCGTGTGCGTCCAAACCTGACTTTCAACTATGGGTTACGCTACGACGTCGAGATTCCGCCAACGTTCAAGCCGGTGACCGCACTGGCGCAAGCTGGATACAACTACCTCGGATTGCAGAAAGGCATTCAAGCCGACACCAACAATATTCAACCGCGTGTCGGCATGGCCTGGGATCCGAAGGGAGATGGAAAGACCGTGGTTCGCTCCTCCTACGGCATATTTTACGACCATCCGCTGCTCGCCCTTTATTTCCTGGGAAATGCCTCGGACGGTTCTTCGAGCGGGCAGTTGGCTTTCCCCGGCACGGGCTTGTGCAATGGCGTAGGTAATCCGGCAAACCTGAATGCCTTCCCGATTTTCCAGGGACTCGTCAACACCCCCGGATGCACCCCCGGACCTGCGGCGTTGCTTCCGTCTCTCGGTTATCTGCCCAACCAGCAGCAGTTCACTTCGCTGAACTTTCCCAGTTCTCTGTTCCTAAACCAGAACTATATCCACGACGGCTTCCCATTGTTTTTCCAGCCGTTCGGTTATCCCCAGTCGAAGAACTTCGTGTTCGCCTACTCTCAGCAGGCAAATTTGACAATAGAGCGTGATCTCGGCCGCGGATTCGCTTTTAGCCTCGCCTACAACTTCAACGGCGGGCGCCATCTGAACCGCCCTATCAACGCGAACGCCCAGCGTGGCGACCTATTAGTAGCGAACTATGAAGCGGCTCTCAGCGACCCCACTTCATATGCGACGGTCGGTGGACCACTGGGTGTCGGCGCTGGCCCCGCCCCGTGCGGAATTAATCCCAAGGGCCAACCTTGGATTTCGGCTGCCCTGATGAATTTTTTCCGGCCTAGCGGTTTGAACCCCTCGATCGCCAACGCGCTGACCGCTGCCGGCGCTGGACCATGCGTATCGATGTTTGTTCCGGCGGTTCTGCAATATCTTAAATCCGCGGGCTACAGCATCGCTGACATTAATACGACGTGTAATCCCGCGACTCTCTCCGGATGCATCCCCTTTGGCGACATGGACGCCAATTACTCGAACGGCAGTTCTGTTTATCATGGTCTTAGCGCAAACCTGCGGAAGCGTTTCGGCAATCATTACGAATTTCTGGCGTCCTACACCTGGTCTCACGCCATCGACGATTCGACCGATCTGCAGGCCACTCTCGTACCACAGGATAGCTTTTATCCAAGTCTCGACCGTTCCAGTTCCCTTTTCGACGAACGCAATCGCTTTGTGCTCAGCGGCGTATACCAGAGCGGCAAAGTTAAATGGAACGGATTCGCCGGCAAGTTCTTCAGTAATTGGACCGTCGCGCCACTCGTCGAACTCAATTCAGGAAGACCCTTCAACATCATTACGGGCAGCGGCGACAACCTCCAGGAGTCGGCCCTCACCGGACGGCCCAATACATTTGTCAATCCGGGCTGTACAGCCCTTGGCTACCCAGCTATTACCTCGAAATATTCGCCGACCGGTGTTTTCCAGGAGCCCTGCCTTGCGGATTTCAATGGAACTCTGCTCTCGCTTGACGGCAATCTCGGCCGGAATGCGGGCATTCAGCCGTGGACCGCATTCAACGATATTCGATTCTCCAAACGAATCTACTTCGGGGAGCGCTACAATCTGGAGTTGATCGCCGACATGTTCAACATCGCGAACCGGAACAACACGGCCGCAGTCAGCCCGCTGTTCACCAACGCCGGCCAGCCTACGGCGGCCTACGATCCGCGACAATTTCAGTTCGCCATGAAGTTTTACTGGTAAATCCTTGCGATCGATTCCTTGGTATTTTTCTCGATTTTGTGCAATGATTCCGGGTCGCAAGGCGAAGCGCGACGGAACTTCTTCCGTGAGTTTCGCGTAGATTGATTGCATGACAGATCCAGAGATAAACCTCCCTCCGGCTGTGCTGCCTCCTCAGCCACCTTCGCAGCCAGCGCCGGTCAACACGGTCTTCCGCGGACCGAATGGCATTCGCGCCGGCTGGCGAGCGCTTATTTTTCTGGCGGTTGTGGCGGGTTTGATAGCTGCCGTTAATTTCAGCGTCTTTCTGGTATTGCACTTCATCCTGCATCGCCCGCCTAACTTTAAAATGGCGTCATCGCTAACGCCCACTGCGGCTGCCGTAAGCGACGGCATGCTTTTCCTGTTCACCGCCGTTGCTGCACTGATCATGAGCCGGATCGAGCACCGCAAGTGGCAGCAATATGGACTGCCGGCAAGATTCGCATTTCGCAAGAATTTTTGGCTTGGTACTCTGATTGGCTTTCTCGCTATCAGCGCCAGCTTGCTTGCCATCTTCGCGCTTCACGGATTTCACCTCGCCGGCATCGCCGTTCACGGGGAAACTCTTGTCCTGGCCACACTCGCCTGGAGTGGCGCCTTCGTGCTGGTTGGCCTTGGTGAAGAATTTGCCTTCCGTGGATATCTTCAATACACCCTCACCACCGGTATGGGTTTTTGGCCCGCCGCAATTCTGCTCTCTGCTTTATTCGGCCTCGCTCACGCTGGAAATCCCGGGGAAACCAAGTTCGGCCTATTTTCAGTAGTCTGCTTTGGAGTGCTGTTCTGCATCTTCGTGCGCCACACCGGCAATCTATGGTGGGCGGTGGGGTTTCACGCGGGATGGGACTGGGGACAAACTTTTTTTTACGGCGTCACAGACAGCGGATTAAAGCCTTATCACAATCTATTCAATTCCAGTTTCAATGGCCCGACCTGGCTTACCGGCGGCACCGTTGGACCTGAAGCGAGCATTTTCACCCCAATTATTCTTCTCATCGTGGGCATCGTCTTCAGCTTCATTTATCGCCAGAACAAATATCATCCTATGGCGCTGAAGTAAGAGAAGTCGGAGCCCTTCTCAGATTCACGGCTTAGGCCGAAGCCCGTTTGCCAAAGCCCTAACACTCGTAGTGCTACACTTCCCCTTCACCCATCCTTGGCGCTTGCCCGGAGTTGATCTCCCATGTCTCAGCCTTCTATTCCTACACCACGGACCCGTCTTGTCCGCGAGCCGGACCGTGCGGTCTATGACCGCGAAGCCGCGTACCAGATTTTGGACGAGGGATTTCTATGTCACGTTGGTTTCGCCGTCGACGGCCAGCCTTTCGTTATCCCTACCTCTTACGGTCGGAAAGACGACAACCTGCTCATCCACGGCTCGGCGGCCAGCCGCATGCTTCGCCAACTGAAGGACGGCATCCCCGTCTGCGTGACGGTCACCTTGCTCGATGGACTCGTCCTGGCCCGTTCCATCTTTAACCACTCCATGAACTACCGCTCCGTTGTAGTCCTTGGAAAAGCTACCCTGGTGGATCAGCCGGAGGAAAAGCTTGAGGCTTTGCGCCTGCTCTCCGAACACATCATCCCCGGCCGCTGGGCGGATGTGCGTCAACCCAACGAGCGCGAACTCAAAGCCACTTCCGTATTAAAAGTTCCAATTGAAGAATTTTCCGCCAAGGTTCGAAAAGGCCCGGTTGTCGATGACGAAGAGGATTACTCCTTCCCAACCTGGGCTGGGATCATTCCGCTAGAAACGAGAGTAGGGACGCCCATCGACGATGCCAGACTGCTCCCCGGCCGGGCCGTGCCGGAATACGCGCGGCGGTACTCACGTTGAATCCCCAATTACGACTTGGCAAGCGAAGTAAAGAGATGTATCCTTACAGTAAGGAGTGCCAGTAAAGATGAGCTACTTTAGCACCATTAGCAGCAAAGGCCAGCTCACCGTTCCGCAGGAGATCCGTAAACGCCTCGGACTCCAGACCGGCGACCGTGTCGAATTCGTCGTGGAAGAAAATCGTACCGTAATTCGACCGGCTCGGTCGGAGGTCAATCCTTTCACACGGTTCATCGGAATTGCAGGCCCGTTCCCCGGAGGGGACGAAGGGATCAAGGCCTGGATTGATGATATGCGGAGCGATACAGACTACGAATGAGGACGGCCCTCGACACCAACATCTTGTCACCAGTCTGGTCAGGAACGCCAGACGCAACCGCGATCATTGCTCAGTTGCTCAGAGTCCGCGCCGAAGGCGCGCTGGTGGTAAGCGCACCAGTTTTCGTGGAACTCTCGGCCGTTCCCAGACTCAGCGTGCCGGTTCGGGAAGCGCTTAAAGAGACCGACATCGCTATCGATTTCGACCTCGGGGAAGATGTATGGCAGCTAGCGGCGTCAAGCTTTTCCGCCTATGCAGCGCGGAGACGTGCCTCGGGGGGAGGTTTGCCAAAGCGTTTGCTGGCTGATTTTGTGGTCGCATCGCACGCACTGTTAAAGGCCGACCGCCTAATGACCCGCGACGCCAGCCGCTACGCTCTCGATTTTCCCACCCTACGCCTGATCTAGTCCGCCGCTCTCCGGCGCGAGGACGAGGTCAACCCAAAACGGCCTCTACATTTCCCCGACTACGCAAACAGGGTATTGGCGGTCACGGAATCAGCAGCAATTTCCCCGTCGTCTTCCTGCCTTCCAACTCCCGGTGCGCACGCTGCGCTTCGCTTAACGGATATTTATGTTCAATCCGTAGCTTGAGCTTTCCTGAAGCCATCATGCCAAACACGGCGCCGGACCTTGCCACCAACTCTTCCCGCGTCGCAATGTAGTTCCCCAGCGAAGGCCGCGTCAGAAACAGCGATCCTTTCTGCGTCAAAGTGATTGGATCGAACGGCGGTACCGCACCACTCGACCCGCCAAATAAAGCCATCATCCCGCGCGGACGCAGAACATTCAGCCCCTTGTCGAAGGTAGTTTTTCCCACCGAATCGTAAACCACGTCCACGCCCCTGCCGCCAGTGAGCCGTTTCGTTTCGACCTCGAAATCGGATTGTGTATATAAGATCACTTCACCTGCGCCTGCACCACGCGCCAGCTTGGCCTTCTCCTCGGTTGAGACAGTGGCAATCACACGCGCCCCGATGTTGTGAGCCATCTGCACCAATAAAAGCCCAACTCCGCCGGCCGCCGCATGAATGAGCGCAGTCTCGCCTTTCTTCAACGGATACGTATCATGCGAGAGGTAGTGAGCCGTCATCCCTTGCAGCATCGCCGCCGCCGCTTCCGCGTCGCTTACTCCCTGGGGAATTGGCACCAGACGCTCCGCCGGAACCACGGCGTACTCCGCGTAGGAACCCAGCACGCTGGTCCAGGCCACGCGATCGCCAACCTTCACCGACGTCGCCTCGGCACCCACTTCACTTACCGTGCCCGCGCCTTCCTGACCGGGGACGAACGGAAGCGCCGCTTTGTACCTTCCCTCACGAAAGTAAATATCGATAAAGTTGACGCCCGAGGCGGAAATCTTGACGACTGCCTCGTCAGCCTTTGGACGTGGCATCGGAAGCTCCGCCGCTTCCATCACTTCCGGTCCGCCGACCTGCTTCACTTGGATTACTTTCATCCTCCGATTGTGCCACACGGGAGCCGACTCCAAATAGCCTTAGACCAGCGCTCTGTCGAGGGAAACGCCTTCGACGGTGGTCGGGATCTCCGGAAGGCCGGGAGAAGCCGCAACTGATTTTGACCATTCCCGGTTTGGGGTATAAATTCATGGGCTAACTGTTTCAAGGATATTTAACGATGGCTGAAAAGAAACCCCAGACTTTCGCGAATCATGCAAAGTACGATCCCGCGTTTCACTTCTTCCTGATTCCTGTTTTCGCACTCTCCGTTATCGCAGCCCTGGTTCATCTTCTCTGGCACCCCAGCCTGCATGCCGGCGCGTTCTTGGTCATCTCGATCGCGGCATTGATCGCACTTTTCAAGATTCGAATCTATGCCTTGAAAGTGCAGGACCGCGTGATTCGCCTCGAAGAGCGCCAGCGACTGATGCTGCTACTGCCAGAATCCATGCGCGCCCGCATTCCGGAGCTGACGGAGAGCCAGCTGGTCGCTCTTCGCTTCGCCCCCGACCCTGAACTGCCCGCTCTGGCCCAGCGCGCCATCGTCGACAAACTATCCAATGCGGATATCAAGAAGGCCATCCAGAACTGGCGCCCGGATTACTTTCGTATCTGAAGTTGCCTCCTCGCGGGGAGAAAAAGGTCGGGACTATGTCAGGAACCGGCTCCTTTCAAACCTTTTGACACCCTTATGCCGTCTGAGTACTGAAGGGAATGAGGTAATCCTCTTCCGATGCCGAAAGTAACCATGATTACGGGCTTTTCAGCGTTGACCCAGATTCGAACCCAAGGTACGATTTTGATACAATTCACCGGACTTTCACAAACTGAGTTGATCCGTATCTAGCAGAAACAAATGCGAGTTTTTGGACTCCAAGTACGGATTGCAGTACTACTCGGCTTAGCCGCGCTGGCTTCTTCGTGTCAGTCAGCGAAAAAGACGGTCGCCGCGAGTGTTCCGCCGCCACCCCCGACCCAGGCGTCGCAGACGTCTACCCTCTCTGCGCCTTCGTCTACCCTTGCTGCATCTTCTACAACGGAGCCCGCTCAACCGGCTGGGCTGGGTGACTCCACAGGCCTGCCTTCCGCAAACGCCACATCCGATCCTGTGGGCGATCTGGTTTCTCATGTGGAACAGCAGTACCAGTCAGGATTGTCGAAGTTTCAGGCTGGCAACACCGATGGCGCCAGGCAGGATTTCGATCAAGCCTTCAATGCACTGCTCGAAAGCAATCTGGATATTCGTTCCGACGATCGGCTAGAAAAAGAGTTTGACCTCATCGTTGATGGTGTAAATCATCTGAATCTCGGCGAAGCCGCTACTGAATCCGAAGCTCAAACCTCGGAACCCGCGCCGATTGATGAGACGAATGGCATCACGCCCGCAGCCTCCGCCGACGTGAAAGCGAAAGCTCAGGCTGAAATCAAGTCGACTCACTCTGATCTCCCGCTGATGATGACGGACCAGGTCGCGGGGTACATCAGCTATTTCTCCAATCGCGGACGCGGGACCTTTGAGCGCGCCTTCGCTCGCTCCGGCCGCTACCACGACATGATGGTACGAATCCTCAAACAAGAGGGCGTACCGCAGGATCTTATCTATCTGGCGCAAGCCGAGTCCGGATTTCAGCCCACTGCGGTTTCCCGCGCTGGCGCCCGGGGCATCTGGCAATTCATGGGCAGCCGCGCCCAGGGGTATGGCCTGCGGCGTAGCCTTTGGGTGGACGACCGGCAGGATCCCGAGAAATCCACTCGCGCCGCCGCCCACCACCTGAGAGATCTTTACGCTCAGTTCGGCGACTGGTATCTCGCCATGGCCGCATACAACTCCGGCCCCGGGACCGTGCAAGCTGCTGTTAAGCGCACCGGCTACGCAGATTTCTGGGAGCTTTATCGCCGCAACGTTCTTCCGAAAGAGACCCGCAACTACGTTCCGATCATCTTGGCCGTCACGATCATGACCAAGAATCTGTCACACTACGGCTTCGACGACGTATCCATGGACGAACCTGCTGCCTTTGACAGCGTCGCCATCAACTATCCGGTGGATTTACGTCTGGTAGCCGATTGCGTGGACGCGACTCCTCAGCAGTTGCAGCAGCTGAATCCCGGCCTCCTGCGCCTCAGCACTCCCAAGGACGGGACATTCGAACTGCATCTGCCCGCCGGCACGCGGCAGGAATACCAGACCGCCATGGCGTCCATTCCCGCCGGAATGCGCCTCTGGTGGCGTTATCCCACGGTCCATTCCGGCGATACGCTGGCATCGCTGGCTCGCCGCTACCGCGTTACCGTCAAGTCGATTGTGGAAGCCAATCAACTGGATAGCACCGACCTCGATACGAACGCCAAAGTAGTCATTCCGCTTGCTCCCAACCAGCATCACGCGGGCGATAACGCTACCTTCGCCCGCCGGATCACTCGCTACAAGGTTCGCCGGGGAGACACCGTTCAGTCCGTGGCCGAAAACTTCGGTGTCCCCGCACAGATGCTCCGCCGCTGGAACGGTCTCCGCAGCGACAGCCTGCATGGACGCACCGTGCTCGCCCTGCACTTGCCCGTAAGCCCAAGCGGCGAATCTGCTTCCGCAACCACGACCACCTCGGCAACACGCTCGCACAAACCGGCTCAAATCGTCAGCGCAAAGCTTGCTTCTGGTAGCCGCGCCAGCCAGCCATCAACCACGGAACAGCAAGCGAGTTCCTCCGAAGAGACCAGCGTAGTCCACCACAAAGTAAAATCCGGCGAAACCTTTTATTCCATCGCCTCGACCTATCGGATCACCGTCGCCGCCCTCAAGCGCAGCAACCAAAACATCGCCACGTTGCGGCCTGGAATGATCCTAGTAGTGCAGCAAACCCGGTAGCGGTCCCCATATTCCAGTATCCCTGCATGTTAAAATAAAGGTTCCATGGCTACGATCCTGCGCAGAAAAACCGTGACCGTCACCGTCGGCGGAGTACGCGTCGGCTCCGATGCACCCATTGTGGTGCAGTCGATGACCAACACCGATACCGCCGACATTCTCGCCACGGTGCAGCAGTGCGCGGCTCTGGCGCGCGCCGGTTCGGAGTTAGTCCGCGTTACCGTGAACAACGACGAGGCGGCTGCGGCCGTCCCCCGGATCGTCGATTTACTCGACCGCCAGGGCATCCGCGTGCCCCTCATCGGCGATTTCCACTACAACGGCCACGTCCTGCTCACCAAATATCCTGAGTGCGCCCGCGACCTCGCCAAGTACCGCATCAATCCCGGCAATGCCAGCATTGGCAAGACCGGCGACTCCAACTTCCGCACCATGATCGAAGTCGCGGTCAAATATCAAAAGCCGGTCCGCATCGGCGTGAACTGGGGTTCGCTCGACCAGACCCTGCTCACCAAGATGATGGACGAAAACTCCGCTCTCGCCGAGCCCAAAGATGCCCGCGAAGTCACCATGGAAACCATGGTCGTCAGCGCGCTAAATTCCGCCGAACTCGCCGAAAAATTCGGCCTCCGTCGCGATCAAATCATTCTCAGCGCCAAGGTCAGCGGCGTGCAGGATCTCATCGATGTTTACCGCGCCCTCGCCGCTCGCTGCGACTACCCTCTTCATCTCGGCCTCACCGAAGCTGGCATGGGTGCCAAAGGAGTCGTCGCCTCCAGCGCCGCCATGGGCGTAGTTCTGCAGGAAGGCATCGGCGATACCATTCGCGTCTCGCTCACGCCTGCGCCAAACGGTGACCGCACCGAGGAAGTCCGCGTGGCGCAGCAACTTCTGCAATCGCTTGGCATTCGCAGCTTCACCCCGCAAGTCACCGCCTGCCCCGGCTGCGGACGCACCACCAGCACCTTCTTCCAGGAAATGGCCGAACAGATCCAAACCTACCTGCGCGAGCAGATGCCCACCTGGAAAGGCCGGTACGTTGGAGTGGAAGAGATGAAGCTCGCGGTAATGGGCTGCATTGTCAACGGCCCCGGTGAGTCGAAGCACGCCAACATCGGAATCTCTCTGCCCGGAACTTTCGAAGAACCGAAAGCCCCCGTCTACGTCGATGGCCGCCTCTTCACCACCCTAAAAGGCGATCACATCGTCCCTGAGTTCATCACCATTCTGGATGAGTATGTCGACTCCCACTACGCCGCGCGGGAAGCCGCAAAAGAGCTAGCCGTCAGAAGCTAGAAATCCTGCACCCATTCCTAAATCAACCCGGTCATTCCGGCCATTTCTAAAACTAACCCTTGTCTTCCGACAGTAATTCCTAAAATTAACTCTTTGTCATTCGACTCGAAACTTCGCCTTCCGGCAGGAAGGCGAAGCGCAGCGGAGGAATCTGCTGTCGCTTCCAGTTCCGCTACTGCCCGTTAAATAGGCTACTGCCCCGTAAATAAAAAGATGGGATTCTGCGGCGCGGGCTCCCCATTCGATTGCACCGCCCCGGACCCGCTGAAGCCCGCCAGCAAATCAATCACCAGCGAGTCGGGCGCAACCGTAGTCCCCGGATTGTTCGTATTGCCATCCGTAGTATTGATCACCGCAACCGCCCCCGCATCGCACATGCTCATATAGACGCGGCTGCTATCGACCGATGAAACCGTGAACACCCTGAACCGCGTTGCCCCGGGCGTATACAACGCGGGCGCAACCGGAGGAGCGCAAGCAGACACTCCCGGCACCGTCGTCTGCCCCGCCGTAAATGTTGTCGAATTCGGACTTAGCAAAGTCACGTTTGGGGAACTCGGATACTCCACGCCCAGCGTGTTCGCGTTGAACACCGTCAAAATCGGGGTGATCACACAACTCCCAGTCCCTCCCACCGCGCATCCAGCCGTCTGCTGATAGCTCGCCACATAGAATCGGGTTCCATTCTCAAGCGCCGTCACCGAAACCGGCATACACGTTGTGGAACAGGGCGCGCTGGATCCACCGGCAGTCATATCGATCGCCGCCAGTTGCACTGGGATGTCGCTCGCCACGCCGTTTACCAGACCTCCGGTATCGCCAAACACATAAACCGTCCCGGTCACCGGATTCGTCACATACAACCGGTTCAGATACGGGTCGAAATAAATAAAGTTCGCCCCCGCACCTACCGGAAGACTACTGGTCACGGTATCGGTTGGGACGTCAATCGTCACCAGCTGACCATCCCCTTGCGTAAGCACATAAACCTTCTGCCCGTCGTTCCGCGCCACCACCCACACCGGAGTTATCCCGGTAAATCCCGTAACGAGGTTGGCCGAAAGATCGGCCGTATTCAAACTGCTCACCGTATTGCTGCCCTGGTTCGCCACATAAAGCTTTGGCGTCGCCGTGGTAGTCGGCGTCTCCGCCATCGACACGGGATTCACACCTACCATCGCCGCATTAGTCACCACATTCGTGGTCGTGTCGATCTTCGCAACCGAGTTGGAATTGAAGTTCGCCACATACATCTCCGTGCTCTCGGTGCTGGCCAAATAAACCGGCTGTCCCGGGATCGATGCCGCACCGCCTGTGATCGGCGCAAGTCCAGCCGTCGTATCCGTATATTGAAGGGTTGTGAGAGTAATGGCCGTGATGGGGAACGTGCCGTTGTAGGCATTCGGGTTGCATGGCGGTGCATTCGTCAGGCTGCAATTAGGAATAAAAGCTCCGGAAATTGCCACCGCGGCGCCAACCGAAACCAGGGTGCTCGTGGCTGGGTTGGAATACAGAGGAGTCTTGAGCGTCGCGGTCACCACATTTCCCACTTCACTCAGCGCGATAATGCTCGTACTCTCCCCCACCAGACTCTGCAAACCAATCGTCCCCACAGGCCCCAAGCCACTGGACGTGGTCGTCTGAAACACCGGCGTAAAATATGACACCACATCCACTCCGCCAGGCACTACGCTTCCCGCACTCGCTACAAAGACTCGTGCGTCCGTCGTGGCAATCACCGCATGAGTAGGCACATCTCCCAGATTTGGCTCGGAGGGGCTGGAGGTCGGAGTTTCGCCGATGACGCTATCTCCGGCCACATCAATCTGCATCGCCCCGCCAGGATAATTCGGCGAATTCGTGGCGATCCCAAACACCGTATGAAAATTGCTGGGCTGCGGATTCGATTCCACCGGGCATCCCGGCACCCCGCCGGTCGAGCACGGAATCACCACCGGACGATACACCTGCCCACAAGCCATCCACACCAGAATCGGCAGCGTCATGGCCGCCAGAAGAACCGCACGTCGAACGCTCATCGGCACCCCATCGTGCGCCGTTCAGAAAAAATTGTGATCATAGTTGAAAGGAATTCAACATTCTAACGGCTAGCCGAAATATCCGCCAGTAGCGGGACTCGACAGGGAAGTCTTACCCCGTAACCCCCTGTCCCCTCAGTGTTAAAGATTTTTGCTTTTGATTTTACTTGCTTCTGGGATGCGTCGATCACAACGCGAGTTGGATGAAGCTCAACCTTCTTCAGATCTTCCGAAATCGAACGGCCCTTACCGTTGGCGCCGCGACTTCCCGCCCGCCCCAGCCGCCGGAGCCGCTGCCTTGGATGCAGTCGCCGCCGGTTTCTTCTTGCCTTCCATCTGCGCCAGGCTTTGCTTCAGAGCTGCCATCAAATCCACCACCGGAGCCAGCTTCTTCGGCTTTTCCACCGCCGTAACTTCGCCCCCCTCAAGCTTGGTCTCAATCAGCTTCTTCAAATTTTCCTGAAATGTGTCTTTGTATTTTTCCGGATCCCACTCATCCGCCAGCGCATCGATCAACTGGTGCGCCACCTTCACTTCCGCTTCTTTCAACTCGACGTCGGGCGCGCCAAAACCTTCCAGCTTGCGCACTTCTTCCGCATAATACATCGTGTGCAGCATCAGTCCGCCTTCGTGCGGCCGCAGGAATACCGTGTACTCGCGGTTGTGCATCGTAATTTTCGCGATCGCCACATACTCGCTGTCTTCCAGCGCCTTACTCAGCAGCGCATAAGGACGCCGCCCAGCCTCCTCCGGCATCATGTAATAGGACGACTCAAAATAAACCGGATCCACCTCGCTCGCCTTTACAAATTCCAAAATCTCCATCGTCTTGGCCGTCTGCGGCTCAATCTTCTTGATCTCATCCGGTTCGATCACAATGTACTCGTCCTTGCGGAACTCGTAGCCCTTCACAATCTCGCTGCGGTCCACCACCACATTCTCCGCGGGGCAAATGTATTGCTGCTTCACCCGCACCTTATCCGGCCGATGCAGCATGTTGAACGAAATTCCGCTCGATCGCGCCCCAGAAAACAAGCGCACCGGCATGGAAATGAGCCCGAAAGTTAAATGTCCCGACCAAACCGACGATGGCATAGTTCCCTCTCTCGCGAAACCCGTCTCTAGCAAAACCCGCTTCAGCGAGACTCCTTCAAGCAAGACCTGCGCCAGCGAGACCCACGTTAATTAAGACCAAGCTACCAAGGCCCGCTTTAACAAAAACTCGTGCTAGCAAGACCCGCTTCAACGATCAAGCTTGGCAAGGGCACGACCTCAGTCGTGCCCTTACGCTCCCCGTTATGATCCGCGCTTCAGCGCCTGAGGTTCGCCTCCGCTGCCAAATTAAACCGACCAGCATCGTGCTAACCTGCCCAGACTTGGCAGTTTAGCTTAGGATGGAATCTAAGATGCACAAATCTCCAGGCACGATGAACCGAAGTACCAAGCCGGAGGGAATGGGGTTGGCAAGCGACAGGCCCTAGGGATTGTAGTTAACTGAGTCAGTTCGTCCAAGACTCGACCGAGCTTTAGGTCAACCCTTCCTGCCCCGCGCCTCCCGTCTAACGAACTATCCTACTGAGGTACGCGCCTTCACTGGTTGGAAGGATCCCTGCTTTCTCTGTTGCTGCAAAACGCCCCGAACAGCCCGCCGCAAAATCAACCTCGATTCCGGTCGCATGCAGCGCAAACGCCTAATTTTTGCACGTACCTTAAAAAGTACAAAGCACCCTTGTCAAGTCCACTTTGGACCCCATTTTCACCCCTCCCGCTACCCTCTAAAGTAGGCCTGATTTGCACAGGTCAACTCATTGAATCCATTGCTGCGCCAAAAGCCGCTGCTGAAGAATCAGCTATTTCCAAACTCAAGAATTACTCTTTTCCACATGTTCCACGTGGAACATAGCTGTTATTTAGATCGGCGTCATTTGACGGCCTCGCCGGGCCTCAACGATCATTCCCATGAACACCTTTCACAGGAGACACCATGACAGACTTGCGTTATCCCATTGGCAAGTTCATCTATGAAAGTTCTTCAACTGGATCATCGAATGAAGAGCAAAAGAAGAAACACTTGGACGACATCGCCCAAACACCCGCCAACTTGCGCGCCGCCTTGAAAGGCCTGTCAGACAAGCAACTCGACACGCCTTATCGGCCGGAAGGCTGGACTGTCCGCCAGGTCGCACACCACGTTCCTGACAGTCATCTCAACGCCTACATCCGCTTCAAGCTCGCCCTCACCGAAGACGATCCCACGATCAAGCCCTATGCCGAGGACCGCTGGGCGCAACTTGGCGACACGCAAACCACGCCAGTGGAGGTCTCGTTAACTTTGCTGGATGCATTGCACACGCGATGGGTAAACCTTCTGCGCTCATTGAAGCCGGAGGATTGGAAGCGCACGTTCCGCCATACGCAATTGGGCGAGGTAAGTTTGGAAAAGAATCTCGCACTCTACGCCTGGCATGGACGCCATCACGTGGCTCATATCACCAGTTTGCGTGAAAGAAGTGGCTGGTAAGGCAATTAGACTTTAGCCTTGGAACCCGCGACCGAAGCCTGACATCGCAAGCCTACGACATTCCCATTTTCCACGCCAGGTAACTGCAAGCCTCGCGCAGCACCGCGTAGGCTCGCGAAATTATGCTGTGCGGGCGCGAATCGGGACGAGGCGAAACATATACCGGAACAATCCCCTCGCCCTCGAGCAGCCGCTTGATGCGATACACATGGTACGCATCGCTCACGGCGATGCAACTATGCAATCCATTGGCTCGCATGATCACAGCCACGCGCTTCGCCGATTGCGCCGTATCGGAGCCTTGCGTTTCGGCGATCAGATTTCGTTCTGGAATGCCGCGATGCTCAAGATAATCGCGGCCCACGCCACCTTCACTGAAGCTGGGATCGGCTGCAGCTCCCCCGGTTGTGATTACTACTGGAGCAAGGCCTCTCTGAAACAGATCGAAGGCGTGATCGAGACGCGCACGCAGCACCGGCGAGGGATGGCCGGAATATTCCGCGGCGCCAAACACAACGATCGCATCGGCGGAATGCAACTCCTGCAACGAGCCTTCGTGAACGATTCGGCCGGCAGTGAGCGCCAGCCACACGGCGAGCGCGAGCAGGCCGAGCAATTCCAGGCGAAGAATCCAACGGCCTGGCGAATGCCGCGAAGCCGGATCGGCGTTCATCCTTTGGCAAAAAAGGTGGAGATTTCTTCCGCGGAAATTGCGCCCTCGCGCATGACGCGCCAGCGCGCGCTTTCATCGGTGAGGTCAATGATGGTGGAGGGAATATCGCGCGGCGAAGTTCCGCCGTCCACAATGATGCTGATGCGGCCCTGCAGTTGTTCGTAAACCTGCTCCGCGCTGGTGCACTCCGTCGCTCCGCTCAAATTCGCGGAAGTAGCCGTGATGGGAATGGCCGCCGCGGTTACGACGGCGAGAGGAATTTTGGCGTTCGGAATACGCAAGGCAACGTTGCCGGTGTTGGCGGTGACTTTTAATGGCAGGCGCGATCCAGCTCTGACGATGATGGTCAGCGGACCCGGCCAGTATTTTCGCGCGAGCGCGTGAAATTCTTCGGGCAACGCCTTGGCGAGTTCTTCCGCCTGATCGACGCTTTCGATCAATAGGGACAGGGGTTTGTGGCGCGAGCGGGTTTTGATGTCGTATACGCGGTCAACTGCGCGCAGGTTAAACGGATCGGCGGCGAGGCCATAAAACGTATCGGTTGGCATGCCCAGCACTTCGCCCGCCCGAATCTGATCGGCGGCGTACTTCACCAACGAACTCTCCGGAGCCTCACTATTAATTTTTACAATTTCCGCGCGCACGACACTCCCTTCCTGCTGCTTCTTGCCGGTGGTGTTTTTCCCGTGGAACCTACCATAATACGGCAAGAGCATGCAATTGGGGGAACAGCGTATCATGCTGCATATCCCCGATGAAGAAATCGACAGAAGCCGCATCCAGCGCGCATCAGCGCCTTCGACGTATTGAAGGTCGCCACAATCCACTTATCAAGCAGCTTCGGCTGGCTTTCTCGCGCGCAGAACTTACCGAGGGGGGCGATTGCGCGATTGAGGGGCTTCGCATACTTGAAGAAGCCATTCGCAGCGGACTGCGCTTCAGCGCGGTGTTCTTTCGCGAGTCGGCTCAAGAGCGCGCGGAGCGCCTGCTTCCGCAGATTGGCGCGCAGGTGGAAACGCTTTTGCTTCCAGATAAATTGTTCGACAGCCTGGTGCCCAGCGAGTCTCCGCAGGGCGTGGCCGCGCTGGTTCGGCTGAAAACTTTTTCAATCGACGACCTCATCGAACGCACGCAGGTCGGTCCGATGATTGGGCTGGCGGGACTTCAAGATCCAGGGAATCTGGGGACGATTCTGCGGTCCGCCGAAGCGTTTGGATGCGCGGGCATAGCTTTAGGGGAAGGGACCGTTAGCGTACATAACTCAAAGGTGGTGCGAGCGTCGGCCGGATCGGTTTTTCGCTTGCCCATGATTCATGGGCATGGAAAGGTGGCGGCGGCCAAACTGAAGGATGTTGTGGGAAAGCTTCGCTCGCAAGGGGTACGTTTGCTGGCGACTTCGTCGCACAAAGGAACGCCATTGGATCAGGCGGATCTGAAGAGTGCCGCGGCGATCTTCTTCGGCAACGAGGGCTCCGGATTGCCGCGCGACTTGATGGCGGAGATGGATGAAGTGGTGGTGATTCCACATTCCGAGCAAGTAGAATCCCTGAACGCGGGTGTGGCTGCGAGCATCGTATTGTACGAAGCGGCCCGGCAGAGGAAGCTCTTAGCTTCCAGCCGTTAGCTTTTAGCTAGGAGCTTGAAGCTTCACGGCAGCATCTGGATGCTCATTTCATGGGACTTTTTGAAGCCATTCCGAATGTTGATCGGGCGAAGGATCGGACCCGGCCTTTGGCGGACCGGATGCGGCCGCGGACGCTGGACGAGTATGCGGGGCAGGAGCATCTGATTGGGCCGGGGAAGCCGCTGCGGGCGCAGATGGATCGCGACGATACCGGGTCCATTATTTTTTGGGGACCGCCGGGAACGGGGAAAACGACGCTTGCGAAGATCCTAGCCAGCATGACCAAAGCGGAGTTCATTGAATTTTCCGCGGTGCTGGCAGGGATTAAAGAGATCAAGCAGGTGATGGCGGATGCGGAGCGGGCGCGGCAGTATGGAACGCGGACGATTGTGTTCATCGATGAAATTCACCGCTTCAATAAAGCACAGCAGGATGCATTTCTGCCTCACGTGGAAAAGGGCAACATCCNNTCTCGCGCTGCCGCGTCTACGTATTGCATCCTCTGACGGAAGACCAGATCGTGCAACTGCTCAGGCGCGCGCTCACGGACGAAGAGCGTGGGCTTGGGGCAATGGAGTTGCGCGCCTCCGATGACGTTCTGAAGAAGATTGCAAGCTATACCAGTGGGGACGCACGCAGCGCCTATAACGTGCTGG
>PLUJ01000242.1:17865-33434 GCA_003165455.1 Acidobacteriaceae bacterium
CGGTGCGCAACAGCGATCCCGATGCGGCGCTTTACTGGCTGGGGCGCATGATTGAGGCGGGAGAAGATCCGCTTTACATTGCGCGCCGCGTGGTGCGCATGTCCGTGGAAGATATTGGATTGGCCGATCCAAATGCGCTGTCTATGTGCATGGCAGCGCGCGATGCGGTGGATTTTATCGGCATGCCGGAGGGAAATCTGGCTCTGGCGCAAGCTGTGGTTTACCTCTCGGTTGCGCCCAAATCGAACGCGCTTTACACGGCTTATGGCGACGTGCAGGAGGACATTGAGCGAACCGCCGCGGAGCCGGTGCCGCTTCATCTGAGAAACGCTCCCACGGGCTTGATGAAAGGTCTGGGATACGGCAAGAACTATCAGTATGCTCACGATCTGGAAGGCAACGTCGCCGATATGCAATGCCTGCCGGAGAATTTGCGCGACCGCGTCTACTACCATCCAACTGACGAGGGGATTGAGAGGCGAATTCGTAGCCGGATGGAGGAGATCAAGCGGCGGCGCAAGTCGAGGGGCGGGGATGGTTCTTCTGCATAAAGGAAGTGTCAGCNNGCACGACCGAAGTCGTGCCCTTCCCAGGCCTGCGCGAAGAGGGGCTTTTCAGCGGCTGCCAGCATACTCTCTTCGTCTCTCCGAGATGAATTTATCGTTATGTATACTTCGTCTCTGCGAGGTGAATCTATCGTTTATGCATACTTCGAAAGTTGTGCGTGTCCTGTTAGCCGCGGCGTTAGGCGCCGTCCTGGCGATTTGTTTCCAGCCGTATGTTTGTGCGCTGACACAGGATCAGAATCCCGGAGTGGTCGAAGAGGGAAAATTCCGACTGCATAAGATGGAACAGCCGATTGGGGAAGAGACTTACCAGATGACGCGGGACGCCGGATCGCTCACGGTGAGGATGGATTTCAAATTCACCGATCGCGGCACGGCGGTACCGCTTTCAGCGACATTCCGCGGGGATTCTGACCTTTCGCCGCAAGCGTTCGAGATCAAGGGGAAGACTTCGCGCAGTAGCGACATTGATGAGGCCGTGGAAGTGCAGCCGGGGAACATTCGAATTCGCAGCCGCAGCCAGTGGAAGAATGCCACGCGTCCGCGGGCATTTTTTACGATTGCAGGTTATTCGCCAGCGACGATGCAGATGCTTCTGGTGCGGTATTGGTCCGCGCATGGATCTCCGGTGGAGCTGGCGACCCTCCCCAGCGGGACAGTGAAAATTGAACCGCGCGGGCAGGACATAATTTCGATTCACGGTCACGATGAAACGCTCAATCGTTATCTCATTGAAGGGTTGATTTGGGGGAGGGAAACATTGTGGCTGGACTCCCATCAGAATTTGGTGGCGGTGGTTACGCTCGATGCGGAGTTTGACCATTTTGAGGCGATCCGAGAGGGGTACGAAAGCGCGCTGGGCACATTCGTGGCGAGAGCGGGCACCGATGGGATGGCGGCGTTGGCGGCGATGTCGCGGAAAGTGTCGGATTCGGGGAGCACTGCGAATGCGATTGCGTTGGTGGGCGGGACTTTGATTGATGGCACGGGACGGGCTGCGGTTCCAGACGCTACAGTGGTGATGAAGCAGGGACGAATCGTAAGCGCCGGTCCGCGGGCGAAGGTGAAAATCCCCAGGCACGCGTCGGTGATCGATGTGCATGGAAAGACGATCCTGCCTGGACTTTGGGATATGCATGCGCACTTCGAGCAGGTGGAGTGGGGACCGATTTATCTTGCAGCGGGAGTGACTACGGTTCGTGATTGCGGGAATGAATTTGAGTTCATCACGGCGGTGCGAGATGCGATTGCGAAAGGGCAAGGCATGGGGCCTCGACTGCTGCTGGCGGGCATTGTCGACGGCACGAGTCCGTTTGCGATTGGGGTGCAACGGGTAGATACGCCGGAAGAGGCACGAATGTGGACGGATCGCTACCACGATGCGGGATTTCAGCAGATGAAGATTTACAGCTCGGTCAAGCTGGAAGAGGTAAAGGTGATTGCGGAAGAAGCGCACCGTTTAGGAATGACGGTCACCGGGCACGTGCCGGAGGGACTGAACGCGTTTCAGGTGATTGAGGCGGGGCAGGACCAGATTAATCACATCTCCTACATCGCGAACATCATGCACGACCCGCTACCGGCGAATGCGGATCGTAAGGCGCGAGCGGAGGCGACGATTGGGATTGATTTCAACTCGGAGGCTGCACAACATGCGGTGGCGTTCTTGAAGTCGCATGGAACAGTGGTGGATCCGACGATCGCGCTTTATGAGTTCTCGACGGCGACTTCGGAAAAACCTCCCGCGAGCTTTGAGCCGGGAGTGACGAAGGTCGCGCCGGAATTGGAGGAACAACTTACGGATGTGGGGCCGCCGAGCGAACGTTCTGAGATGAGCGAGAAGATGTTTGAGAAAGAGTTGCAGGTTGTGGGAGTGCTGCATCGTGCGGGCATTCCGATTGTGGCGGGCACGGACCAAACAGTGCCGGGGCATAGCTTGCATCGCGAGCTTGAGCTTTACGTAAAGGCGGGATTCACGCCGATGGAAGCGATTCAGGCTGCGACGCTGGTGCCAGCTCGAGTGATGGGCGTGGAGAAAGAAGTGGGCACCGTTGAGGCGGGGAAACGTGCGGACTTGATCGTGGTGGATGGAGATCCGCTGGCCGATATACGGAACACGCGCAATGTGGAGCTCACGATTACCGCGGGGAGGGTGTATAACAGCGCCGATTTGTGGCGGAGTGTGGGATTCAAACCGTGGGACAAATCGGATTTAACGAGCAGCGCGGGCCACTGAGCTTTTGCGCTGAATTTTTTCCGGCATAAATCTTTGCTGGCGCGAATCTGTTCCGGCTCAGCGGGCTGGCGACGCTCCGGTGAAAATCAAGGCGTGAGCTTTGACGGTTCTCCGTAATGAGAGCGCGGCAACGTAAAAAAAATGATGAGGCACGCGAGGGCCAGGACAGCGACAATGAAGATGCTGCCTTCTGGGCCAGTTGCGCCACCGCTGAGAACGGGCTTGCCGACGGGATGCGTGGCGAGAAGATGGTGCTGGACCATGGTTCCGCTATCGGCAACTCCATAGAGAAAGGATTGGCCCCAATCCCATGTAGTGTGGAAGCCGATTGCCCACCATAAAGAGCCGGTGCGCCACAGGCTGAAACAGAAGACCATGGCGGCCAGGCCGGCGGAGAGCAGGCCGATGGGCGACTCGCCGGGATTTTTGCTGTGGCCGAGGCCGAAGAGGAAAGAAAAGATCAGGGCAGCGGTCCAGAAGCCGAGGGCCTGGCTGTGGCGAGTTTTGAAGGCCCATGCGTAGATGCCGGCGAGGCCGCGGGTGAGCGTGTACTGCAGGTAGCCGCGCGTGAGGTACTCCTCGATCAAGCCGACGAGTAGGAATCCGAGGAGCCAGATTGCTCCGTAACGGAGAATGTCGCCGCCGAAGAGCAGGCGGCTGTCGATGACGAGAAGCCCGGTTTTCCAAAGGGTGAGAATCAGGAGCGAGAGACAAGCGATCCCCCAGCACAATCCGGCGAGGAAGAGTGGGAGTTTGCGGTTGCCGCCGAGGCCATAGACGGAGTTCGGACGCCGCTCGATTCGCGACATGATCCAGGTGACGAACAACACCACAACGAAGGGAATGGATTCATTCAGCAAGGTATGGATCGCGGACATTTCCACCGGGGTGTTGGTGGGAGACTTGGCGGCAGGCGGATGGATTTTGTGAGCAACAATATTTACGCAGAAAATAATAGCAGCGAAGATGGCGATGAAGATGAGGAGGCTCCATCCGGCGCGGAGGCCGTCTTTGCCGATGAAGATTTTGCGGAGGGTCGATGGCTGGGAAGGCGGAGTTGGAGCGAGTGGAACTGAGTCGGGAGAAGTGGGCGGCGTAAAGGCTGCGTTGTCGTTCAAGAGATTCCTCGTTATGAGAGACCCATCCTAGCCTTTCCGGGATTTAGCGGGAATGGCGGCGATGTTCTATGAGGATGCAGCGGTCCATCACCACGAGAATTCCGGCTTTCCGAGCTTTCTCGGCGGCCTGCTGGTGAATCACATCTTCCTGCATCCAGATCGCGGGGACTTTTAACTGAATGGCTTGGTCGACAATCTCGGGAACGAATTCAGAGCGGCGGAAGATGTTCACGATATCGATTTTGCCGGGGACGTCGAGCAGAGAATGGTAGGATTTTTCGCCGAGACATGAATCGATCTGCGGATTGACGGGAATGATGCGGTAGCCGTGGGTCTGCATGTAGGCGGAAACGCCGTGGCTGGGGCGAAGCGGATCACCGGAAAGTCCGACGACGGCGATGGTTTTCGAGCGCTGGAAAAGCTGAGTCATTTCGTCTGGGGGTGGAGCAGTTGTCATCGGGAGATCGGTCCTATTTCTTGTTCGCGGCGTCGAGTTTCTGCTTGTACATTTTGAGCGCGAGTTTGCGAACGGTTTCAGACACTTCTTTGTTGGCGGAGATATTTTTTAGATCCTGGGAGAGCAAGTGTTTCATCAAGCCTAGTCCGAGGTCGAGGGGAGTGCGCGGGTTGGCCACGAGATTACGGACGACGATATAATTTTTCATGAAGCGGCGCTTGAGCGGGATCTGGCGCAGGACGGCTTCCAGAACGTTTTTTTGCAGGGCGAATTTTTCCACTTCACCGTCGGAAAGTTTGGGAGCATCGAGCACGGCGAGAGCGACGACTTTTGTTCCATCGCGAATGAGGATTGAGCGCTCTTCCTTGTTGCCTTTTAGGGCAAGTTGGATGCGGCCTTTCACGTCGAGGCCGTTGATCTTCTGCATGGTATTTTCGCGCCTCGCGGGTGTGGGCGGCTTGGGAGCAATCCGTCCGGGCGTGGCGATGGCGGGTTTCGCGGCTGTTGCCGCGGAGGGCGCAGTCGAAGGAAGAGGCTCAGTGTTAACCGTAACGTCTTGCACTGCGGAGACGGGGAAGTAGTCGGCTCCCAGCAAGTCCATGATTCCGCCGATCGGCTGGAACGGCTTGTCCTGTTCGGCAATAATTTCGGTGGCGTGCTCGGCGAGATAAGCGGTAACAGCTTCTTCGGAAACTTCCTCTTCTTTTTCTGCGCCCGGGATTAATTCGGNNATCGGGATAGAGGCAGGCCCAACTTCGGGGACGTGAGGAGCAGCGGCGGTCGAGGAGACGTCCGCAACAACATTCGTGGGAGGAATGCTTTTGCCGCCATTCAATAATTCAGCGACAGTGGTGACATCATTCTGTTTCAGATAAGGATTGGAGCGCAAGGACTCGAGAATCGGCTGCGAACCGCGCACGCGGGCACTCTGCAACATAGCCGCAATATTTCCTGTCGATGCGGAAATTGCGAACTTGGCTAATTCAGCTTCTGGTACGGAGGGATTTTCGAGCAGGGAGGGGAGCAACGCGGGACGAATATTGTCGGGAGAAATCAGATAATCGAGGACCTCTCGCGCGGTCTTGGGATCGGAAGCGGCCGTAAGGGAAGCCTTTTCATCCCAGCCAGCAAGGGTCATGCGCGCCAGCTCGCCAAAGACTCTGTTGTGCTTGGCGAGATAAACGAGGATTTCGAGGTTTTCATCGGGCGGCACGGAAAGCGCGCCACGGGCCGCAAACTGCATCATGTTCGACGGAAGCTTTAATGCTCGAACCTGATCGATCATCCGCGCCATCAGTTACCCCTCCGACGTTGAGAACGCTTTGAGCTGACGTTGCGTTCGAGTTCCTGTACCGCAAGTTCAAATTCGCGGATGAGACGGTTTTGGTTTTTCGCGCGCTTGAACTCGTCTAATAGAGCGCGATAATACCAAAGCGTTCCGTCACGGCCACCGTTGAAGCGTGCCCAGATCGATTCCCCAACCTCGCGGTAATCGGAGAGGATGGAACGAACGTTGTTCAGCTTGTCAGAGGCGGAAACGAGCCGGGTATCGGCGTCGGCTTTCTTCAAATGCCGCAGGTAGGTTTGCTTGCGCTCTCGCCACGGCGGCTTAGGATCGGTATCGGAATCGGTGCATCCATCCACGATTTTTGCCACGCGGTTGCCGAAGCGACGCTTCACTTCCTTAAACATCGGCACGCCACCGCAGTCTTCGACCACATCGTGGAGCAGGGCGGCGATAGCCAGGTCTTCATCTCCGCCAAATTCGAGTGTCAGGGATACGACGCCCATCAGGTGCGCAATATAAGGCGTTGTGGAAGCTTTACGGGTTTGTCCAGCATGTTTCTCCGCAGCAAAAGTAAAAGCGCGAAGGAATCGGGGACCGAGCTTCACCGCTTTCTGCTTCTGCGACGCCGCGGATTTCCGCTTTGCAGTCACGAATTATTTCTCCTGTTTCTCGCCACGCCTGGCCATGAGATAAGCGCGAATGAAGGGCTGCAAGTCACCATCGAGCACACGATCCACGTCGCCTACCTCAGTCTTTGTACGATGATCTTTGATCATGCGATAAGGCTGAAGCACGTAAGAACGGATCTGCGATCCGAAATCGTTATCGAGTTTTGAGTCTTCAATCTTCTTTGAAGCGGCGCGCTTCTTCTCCATTTCGAATTCATAAATTTTGGAGCGGAGCATGCTCATGGCGCGCTCGCGATTTTTGTGCTGGGAGCGTTCGTTCTGGCAGCTTGCCACCAGGCCGGTAGCGAGGTGAGTGATGCGCACCGCCGAATCGGTGGTATTCACGTGCTGTCCGCCCTTGCCGCTGGAGCGGTAAGTGTCGGTGCGGATGTCCTCGGGCTTGATGATGACTTCGATGCTATCGTCGATTTCCGGCGAGACGAAAACACTGGCGAAGGAAGTATGCCGGCGTTTCGCCTGATCGAATGGAGAAATTCGGACGAGCCGATGCACGCCGATTTCACTGCTGAGCAATCCGAACGCATACTCGCCGTTCACGGCGAAAGTGGCGGACTTCAGCCCAGCCTCCTCTCCGGGTTGATAGTCGTAAAGGACAGTTTCGAATCCCTGACGTTCAGCCCAGCGAAGGTACATTCGCAACAACATGTCGGCCCAGTCCTGCGATTCCGTTCCGCCAGCGCCGGGGTGAATTGTGACGATCGCATTGAGCGTGTCGTTTTGCCCGGAGAGCAACGTTTCGGTTTCCAGTTTGTCGACTAGTTCGCGCAGCGAGTCGATCTCGCGGCGTAATTCGACGTCGACACTTTCGCCTTCTTTTGCGAGATCAAAGTAGGCGGTGATGTCCTCGGTGCGGCGCGACAGGTCGGCGTCGGTGGCGAGCATGTGTTCGAGCCGCTTTTTCTCGCGCATTACCTGCTGAGAACGCTGCGGATTCGACCATAGATTCGGGTCGGCGGACTGCACTTCAATTTCGGCTAGTTGCGGACGGCGCTTGTCCGCGTCAAAGATACTCCCGGAGTTCGCGCACTTTTTTGCTTAGCGCGCCGTATTCCTGTTCGAACTCTTGATTCATAAGGATGATTCCGATTTTCCCGTAAGTACGAAGCGCGTGAGCAGCGCCCCTGCTGAAATTATCGCACACAGCCATGCGAACCAATCGCCGTGTCGCGTGTAGAAGGTGGTTACCGAAGTGAGAGCGTAAGGCGCGACCATCGCTCCGCGTTCTTTGCGCGCCATCCGCGCCACCACCCTGCCATAAGGATCGATTGCGGCGGTGACCCCGGTATCGGTAGAACTCAAGATCCAGCGGTCATTCTCGATGGCGCGCATTCGGGTTTGATTAAGATGCTGCGCATAAGCGCCGCTATCCCCGTACCATCCGTCATTTGAGAGATTCACGAACACCTGCGCGCCATTATTGGCAAACTGCCGCACGTCATCGGGAAACACGGACTCATAGCAAATGAAAATGCCCAGCGGGATGCTGCCTGCGGCGAGAGGGGCACGCGATGTCCCGGGGGTGAACTCTCCGACTTCTTTGGTGAGACCGCCGGCGAATGCAAATAATTTGGGGAAGGGCAAGTACTCTCCGAAAGGGACGAGGTGCACTTTGTCGTAGCGTCCGCTCCAATTACCCGATGGGCTGATCAGCGCGGCGGAGTTGAAAACTTCCGATGGGGATTTGCCGGTTTGCGTGGCAGGTGTGCTGCCGATTGATCCTGTGACGACCCAAGTCCTGGTTTCGCGGGCCATTTGGCTGACCGGATCTTGAAAGAGTGGGTCGGTGGTGAAGAAAGGCGCAGGAGATTCAGGCCACACGATAAGGTCGGGTTTGTCGGTTTGGGATCCTGGGGCGCCAAAGGAAGAGGTCGTGGAGGAATCGGCTTTCACGGTCAGATCAATCAGATCGCGCAGCGTACGTTGAAAGGTGTCGCGCGTCCAATTCTCATCGACCGGAATATTTTCCTGCACCAGCAGAGCAGAGCGATCGAAGGGAACGGCGGGAGCATCGACCAGCCTGCCGGCTTGCAGCACCAGAGCGGCGACCAGCGAGGCGAGCAACAATGTGCTGCGCTTTTTCCTCGGCACAAGAAAAGCGGCCGCCACGGCTACGTTGACCAGCATTATTTCAAAGGAGACTCCGTACACGCCGGTCCATGTTGTGATTCGGCTTAGGGAGATGTTATCCACCTGTGCGGTCCCGAGCAGGTCCCATGGAAAGCCGGTCACGCGAGTTCGCGCCAACTCTACTGCGACCCACAAGAACGGAACAGCGATCAAGGCCCGACGATTATCGCGGCCCGGCCCGGCGGCAAATCCAACCAGCAAGCCGAAGAAGCCGCTGTAGAGGCCAAGGTAGAGACAGAATAAAAAGAGGGCCAGCGCCGCGGCCGGGGCGCTGAGGCCGCCATGCTCATGCATGGTGTCGTAAATCCAATAACAGGTGCCGGCAAACCACAGGATTCCAGAGGCGTATCCGAGCAGAAACGCCTGCCCCGGCGTGGCGGCCTGCAACTTGATTGCACCCTTAACTTCCAGCGCACCTGCGGGACGCGCGCGCAATAAAGCCACAATCAATGGAGCGAACGCCACCCAGGACAAAACATACAATCCGGGCAGTGGAAAGATCAGGATCTGCAACAGCGTGGATAGACCGACGAGCAACCAGGCGCTGTAATGAATTTGCCGCACTGGCAAGGATAGCAAAAAGCTCTCAGTTCCCGGTTTTTAGAAGCGGCGAGGTTGGGGGCTTGCTTTCTTAGGGCTCTGTGCTTACGAGCTTTGTTCTGACGAATTCTGCAATTTCGCTCGTTAGATATGGCGGAGGGGTGATACGAAAGAGAGGACGGTTCGCCACTGGTTTGAGGGATACTGAGCGCCACGCGGCGGTGGCGTCCGCATGATCGTGGAGGATGACGGCGTCAGCGCGATCGAGAAATTCCTGCGCCGACTTTTTGAAATCTTCAGTGCCGGGATTGAGCACCGTGAGATAGAGATCGGGACGGATAAACTTCATGATGCTGTTCGACTCAATGATCACGTTGCGGCAGGATTCGATCCGCCGGCGCAGGGTGGGCATCGCTTCGGCTAATCTTCCCTGCTCTGTCCTTACCCACAGGGCACGCACGGCGCCAGCCTGCAGAAATCGCGAAGTGTCCGACTCGCCGGAGCGATTTTTTTCTTGTGAAATCGCCCAAGAGTGGTCGCCAGTTGTACAGTCGCAGGCTGCGCCGTTTGCGGAACAGATACCGTGGCCGTATTGCGTAATCTTGACGGCAGTCCATTCGAATTGGGGAAGTGCGGCGATCAGGCTAGCAACCACGCTGGTCTTTCCGACACTTCGCGAATGGCCGCCTATTACGACAACTGACATAATGTGTGTCTTAGATTCCGGTTTAGGGCCTCTAGGTTCAGGCTTTCGATCGGGCGGGAAATCGCAATCTGCAGCAAAATGGGTGCCTACTTTTTTTCTTTTGCGGACAACCGTGCCAAGGCGGCCAGTTGCTTCAAATATCGCCGTACGGGTTGCGCCGGGGTTCCCCAGAAAGCCACACCTTTGCCGCGCAAAACTTTGTTGGGGAGCACTCCGCCCTGACCGCCGAGCATGACGCCTTCTTCGATGCGGGCGTGCTCGCCGATGCCTACCTGGCCGCCTAGAACAACATCGTTCTCGATCACAATGCTGCCGGAGAGGCCGGTCTGCGCGGCAATTATGACGTTCTCACCCAAGCGGCAGTTGTGTCCGATGTGAACTAGATTATCGATCTTCGAACCGCGGCCGATCCGGGTTTCATCGAGGGCGCCGCGATCGATGGTTGTATTGGCACCGATTTCCACGTCGTCTTCAATCACCAGGGCGCCGACCTGCGGAAATTTTTCGTAGCGGCCGGTCTTAGTATCGCGCACGTAGCCGAAGCCATCGCTGCCCAAAACCGCTCCGGCGTGAACGATGATGCGATCTCCGAGCACGGTCGAGGGATAGACCGTCACGTGGGGATAGATGTCGCAATCTCGTCCAATTTTCACTCCGCGTCCGATGACGCAGCCGGGCGCAATCCGGGTACCGGGGCCTACTTCTACGTTTTCGGCAACGACTGTCCGTTCTTCGACGAGCACATCGGCTGCGAGGCGAGCGGAGGGATGGACGATCGCGCTCGGGTGGATTCGGGTTTCATTGCCGGTAATCGTGTGTTGCCGAAGCAGATTTGCGGTGCGTGCAAAGGCAAGCTTGGGGTGGCGGCAAATCAGCAATGGCTTCCCCGCGGCAGAGGCAGCGAACTCGCCTGCGATGACTGCGCCCGCATTGGACTGCATGGCGCGCGAAAGATATTTCTCCTCTTCCACGAAAACAACATCGTCCGGGGAAGCGGATGCGATGCTGGCTACACCTGCCACAGACATATCGCCTTCACCCTGTAACCGCGCTCCTACAGCCGCGGCAATCTGTTCCAGTGTGCGTTTCATGGTTCCGAATCCGGCGTCACTTTATTGCAATGACTCTATCGCATCGACTCTATCGCATCGGCCGGACCGTAGGAAACAAGAAAACTTCTGAGGGGAAAACTACCGATTGAAAATGAGCGATAATCGAAAAAAGTAGAATTGGTGAAGATGATTATTGGAAGCGTTATGACCTCTCGATCGAGACGATGGACCGGCCTTCTCACGATTAGCCTGATGTTCGTATCCGCCTGTGCCGGCACGCCCGCGTATTCGCAAAACGAGCAACTAGCCCGGCGGCTGATTCTTAAGGATGGGTCTTATCAATCGGTCACCAAATATGAAGTGAAGGGCGACCGGGTGCGTTATCTGAGCGCGGAGCGGAACGAATGGGAGGAACTCCCGAGCTCGATGGTAGATTGGCCCGCGACGGAAAAATATGAGAAGGAGCGAGCGGCCGCGCCCACTCTGCCGGAAGCCGCGCTCATCGATAAAGAGAGCGCCGAAGACCGTAAGGCGGACGAGTTGCGTCGTCCGGAGGTCGCGCCGGGTCTTCGTTTGCCGGACTCTTCGGGGATGTTTCTGCTCGACAATTTCAAGGGTCAGCCGCAGTTAGTCGAACTGCAGCAGGACGAAGGAGACGTTAATCACAACTCGAAGGGAAATATTCTTCGCGGGGCTCTGATCCCGGTTCCGGGCGGAAAACAAACGATTGAACTTCAGGGCGATCATGCCAATGTCGATTCGCATGTTGCGGTTCCGTCCATTTATATCAATGTGGAAGACGAGGACGAAGCGCCGCCCGCAGGCGAGACCAGCTCCGCCAAACCATCGCAGCCCAGTTTGGATACTCCGCGCCAGCAGCCGCAACAAGCGCAAGGTGCAGTCATTCCGTTCGACCGATTTCGCATTGTTCATGTGAAGGTAAAAAGCGGCAAGCGCACGGTGGGAGATATCAAGCGCACTTCCAATGGCAAGTTCAGCCAGGAGCAGGATTTCGTCAAGACAACCATTGATCGGGTGGGATCAGGATGGCTGAAACTGACGCCGGTCGAAGAACTGGCACCGGGGGAATATGCGGTGCTTGAAACCAGGAGCCCGGACGCGATGAATATTTTTATCTGGTCATTTTCGGTTAATCCCAGCGGGCCGGCAAATACGAACCCGTGGACGCCGAAGTGAGGGAAACTGAGTGAGTGGGCGATTTAAGAGTGAGGAGAAATTACCCGATCACGCTTTTTACTCTTTCACTTCATGAGACCGCGCTGGGCGATTCCTATGTTGTCGCGGGTGGTGTTCTTTACCAAATACATCATCTCGTCGGCTTGGCGAATGACGTCGTGAGCGTCGCGCGCGTCATGAGGAAAAGTTGCGAGACCAATTGACGCGCGAACATTGAGATTGAGACCTTCGTCCTGGCAAAATGAACTGGCCCGCATTGCGTCGCGCAGGCGCTTGGCAACCACCAGGGCCTGATCTTTTCCGGTTTGCGGCAATAAGACTACAAATTCGTCTCCGCCGTAGCGGAAGGCGAAATCAATCAGACGTAATTGAGCCTTCACTAGGTAGCCAATTTCCGCCAGGAGCTTGCTGCCGATTAAGTGTCCGTGTGTGTCATTGACCGACTTGAAGTGGTCTAGATCGATGAACAGGACGCTGAACTCGTAACCGAAGCGCGAGGAGCGGTAAACCTCTGTCTCGAGGGTCTTATAGAGGTGGCGCGCGTTGAAGAGGCCAGTGCAATCGTCGGTGATTGTGAGTTCCTGGATCTTCTCAACCCAGCGGGCATTTTCAATGGCGATCGCCGCGTAATCGCACAATGCCTGCAAGAAGAAAAGTTCCTGCTCGCTGAAATGTGCGCGGTCCAGATTCACCAGTTGGATGACGCCCAGCACTCGCAGCCGCGAGCGTAGAGGGACGGCGATGATCGAGCGCGTTTGAGATTCGGTTACTTCATCGATGCGCTTCGAGAACCGAGCGTCGAGATGGACGTCATTGGAAATGACGGATTGGCCGTATTTCGCGACCCAGCCGGCAATTCCCTCGCCCATTTTTAAACGAACATCTTTCAAGGCTTCTGACTTATCGCCTACAGCAATGGCAAAGTAAAGTTCGTCCTTGGGCTCATCGACCATCAGCAGTGACCAGGTGTCAGGGCGGAAATATTCCGCCATTTTTTCCATGATGGTTTGTAGAATCGAGTCGAGATCGAGCGACGAGGTAAGGGCCTTGGCCACATCGTGAAAGATAGCGAGTTCCTGGCTTTGGCGGTTTAGCTGAGTGCCTGCGGCCTCGGACATGGGGGCTTCCTTCATCTCCGGTGGAGTGCGGGCTTGTTGGCCCACAGCTTCTACCTTGAGCTTGCGATTCGAGTGGTTACTCCAGTAACGAGTAGACGACCCGTTAAATGGACGAGTGACAGTTCGGAAAATTATAGATTCCTATGCTGTGCGGAGCAACGAACCTTCGTAACCAGAACCGGTAACGCCAATGCACCGGGCTTGTAGTTGCGCTCGGCGAATTGGCCCCGCTCGGTTCCGCTGTGGCTAGATATCGTACTCTAATGCAATATGCCGAATACTTTGCGATTTCTGCGCGCCATCTTGATGCTGGCTGGCTTGGTGTGCCCTTTGTTGTCAGCCTGCGTAGCTCACAGTGCTCCGCCCCCAAACAACGAGTCGAAAACCATCTCCGAAGTGGATGGCGGCCTGGGACCATGCACGGCGGATTTCGTTATCACGGATAGCGCAGGATCGCCGGTCTATGCCGCATCCGTCCGAGTGCACCTGGCTTATGGATTTATGGGCCTGCATAAGTTCGATCTGGAAGTGGGAACGAACGCGGAGGGCAAGGCACGTTTTATCGGACTCCCTGAAACTCCCAGGCAGGGCCTATTCTTCCGCGCGTCCGAGGGCAACCGTGAAGGGTCCGCCTTTGACAACCCATCCAAGACCTGCAAGGCGCAGTTCACGATCGTGTTGCGCAATAAGCCGCAGGAAACCCAGGAATAAGTAAGGAGTAGTTCGAGTTGGGCCATTCGAACCGGCAGAGCCGTACGTCAGCGTAGCCTAGATGTTTGAATCTGCGTACTCTGGCGTCACGGTCCGGCTTCGCCTATGATGGGTGCCGTCTGAATGCGGGTGAAATTTGTAATAGACCCGCTGGAGTCCGCCGTGGGAGCGTTTGGAGACAATCTTCGCAGGCAGCGCGAGTTGCGCAATATAACGCTCGAAACCATCTCGACCACCACAAAAATCAGCATTCGCATGCTGCGCGCGATCGAAGACGAACACTTCGATCAACTTCCTGGCGGAGTCTTTAATAAGGGCTTCGTGCGCGCGTACGCCCGGCAGGTTGGCGTGGATGAAGATGAGGCAGTTGCCGATTACCTTTCCGCCCTGCGCGAAAACCAAATTCAATCCCAGGCCATGCTGCCCGATTTTCGACGGAGCAACTCAAAATCCGAGCGCGAGCCTACAGATCGGGACGGGATCTCGGTTAACGATCTCAGCCGCACCGTACAGCTGAATGCATCCGCAACGAAAGGCGATCGCGGTGGAGAGGCTCGCATCGACGAACAGCCGGAAGATCAGGAATTCGGAAATAGGGGCACGAACACTCCGGAAATCGAAGAACGCCGCATCGAAGAACGCAGAATAGAAGAGCGGAGAGTTGAAGATCGGCGTTTTGAAGATCAGCGTGCGGAGGGGCTTCGATCAAGCGGGCGGCGGAGTTCGTCTCGATCCAAGGCACGCCATCACAAATCGCTCCTTGTAGGGGCAAAGCTCCCTGCCTCACTTCTGCTGCTCGGCCTTCTATTCGCATTCTGGCTCTTCGCATACTGGAATCATCACCGTCGCAATCAGGCGGCACAAGCGGGGTCGTCTAACACCATTGCAGCCCCGGCAGGAACAGCCGCGGGGGCAGCCACGGAGGGCTTTGCTTTGTCAGCAAGACCTGCGAATGCTCCGCATGTTGAGGCAGCAGCCACGACGCATCGCCCCGCAACAGCAAACATTTCGGGAATGAACCGGCCTGCCGGGAAGCCGCAGTCATCCACGCCCAAATCGAGTGCGCCTTCCAAGTTCACGGTGGTTATTCGGGCCACCCAAACTTCCTGGATTTCTATCATCGCGGATGGCCAGCCCGTTGCTCGAGAAACTCTGATTGCACCGGCCAATACATCGGTTCGCGCCACTCGGGAAGTTGTGGTGAGAACCGGCAACGCCGCCGGCATCAACTTCCTGGTCAACGGAAAAGAAATTCCTGGCAGCGGCAGCCAAGGGGATGTTCGGACTTACACTTTCGACGCCTCAGGACTTCGCGCGTCCGTCGCAAACGAAGCCGCACCTCCATCCCAATGAAATCCGCATTGTAGGGTTTCGGGCCCTGCATTCTCGATCAAATTCCGTTGCAACCAACCGAATCAGGCGATCGCAGAACGGCTACGCCCCTTCTATTCCGGTACACTAAACACTTCATGAACTATATCTACGGCATCAATGCGGTCACCGAGGCGCTCAAGGCTCGGGGACGGGCTTTCCAGTGGGTGGGCATGGCGAAGGAGCGGCATGACATTCGCTTGCAAAGGATGATTGAAGATTGCCGCAAGCTGGGCGTACCCGTGCGGTTTCTCACTCGCGTGGAACTCGACCACATGGCGGGCAACGCGGCGCATCAGGGAGTGGTGGCCGTCACCTCGGCCAAGCAATACAGCGACCTCGATGATGTGGTTGGCGCAAAACGTGGGCGCTATTCTTTCGTCATCGTGCTCG
>PLUJ01000001.1 GCA_003165455.1 Acidobacteriaceae bacterium
ATCTCTCAGGGCGCACCATCTCCCGCGAACCCACCACCAGATCAGCAGCCAAGAACTTCTCGGCCGATTGTCCGGTCTTGGCGGCAACGTCCTGGCCCACATCACTCAACCAAATCTCAATGTTGGTTGAACAGTTCGGTTCGGTCGATGCGTTCGCCTTTGAATACAACCAGCGAGATGCGTTCAATGGCGGTAATGTCTTCGAGGGGATTGCCGTCAATCACAAGAAGATCGGCGTCGTTGCCAGGGTGGATTAGTCCGATGTGGTTCTCCGACCGCATTAGGCGAGCGGCGTTTAAAGTTGCAGCCTGCAACGCCACGGCTGGCGGGATTCCAGCCTGAACCCACAATTGCATTTCATGTTGCACCGTGGGGCCATGAATGACCAGATAGCTCCCTGCGTCGCTGCCAGTGACCAGAGAAACTCGATGAGCATAAGCGCGCTTCAGGTTGTCGACGGCGATGTTCATGTCGACGGGATACTCGGCTAAAGATTTCCGCAGCGATTCCGTTTCAGATGAATCCATTGCAGCTTCTGTTCCCTGCAGGAGTTCCGGCGGACCGACTTGTTGAACCAGAGATCGTTTGAGCAGATCAGCTTTGCCCGCAGCAAAGTCCTTCATCGCCTCTCCGACACTCAGAGTCGGATCGTAGAAAATTCCATCCCGGGCCATCTGCTCGAAGAGGGCATCCGGAATTTTTTCGCGAAAAGATCCATGCTCAACCGAGTTTGCTCGTGCCTGTACGGCATCGGTTACATCGCGGACGTCTCCGGTGTGAACGGAGAGGGGCAATGAATCAACGTGAGCCTCGTGCGCGATAGCGTCGAACAGTGAGGTGTCAAGACGGTTATAAACGCTGCCACCCGCGCCCGCCTCGAGGATAGCTTTGATGCAGTCCACGTGTTGGCTCTTGAGTTCGTCCACTTGCTGATCAGCTTGATCGATCGAAGTAGGTATGCGAAGGAATTGTTTTTCCAGGTTCGAGCGAAGATTTTGCGGAACGCCTTTGAAATACTCTGTTCCGTGACCTCCGGCGGCGGTGAACAGTGGGCCGCAAGTAGCCAGTTCGGCGCCAAGATCTTCGCCACTATTTACTTCGGTACGTACTTTGAGAATGGCGTCCAAGCCATCGCCAACGCTGCGCACGGTGGTGACGCCGCTGTAGAGATAGGCGGCGAGGTTCCGTAACATGGCCTTTTCGGGATCATACTTGCTCATTTCCGGATAAAAGCCGCCGGGTGCGCCCAGGTGAACGTGAACATCAATGAGCCCAGGAAGAATTGTTTTACCGGCGGCTTCAACGGTTTCTGCATGAAGGCTCTTGGGATCGGGACCAGTTCCTTCGTAGACTTCGGCGATCTTGCCGCCGCGAACGAGTATGGAGCCGTTCTCGATCACCTTTCCGTCACCCACAAAAATTCGAGCGCCTCGAATCAGAAAAGTGTCCCCGCGGGCGAGTTGACGGTTCATGATTTTGGTCTTGGCGATGCCGGTGCGGGCGTGCATCTGCCAGAAGCCGAGTAGCAAGAATGGAGCGAGCACGGCCGCGAGCCAGAGCTTCGCGGCGGGACGAATCTTTTCTTCTTTTTCCCAGCGGAACAGCTTGTAGGCGACGAAAAGACCAACGAACGCGGTCAAGACCAGAGCAAGAGCCGGATAAAGATTCGCGCCGATTCCCTCATTGCGTAACAGCATTCCCTGAATGCCGATTACCATATAAGTCGCGGGCAGAAACTGGGTCACCACCAGCAACCACTGGGGAAACATGGAAAGTGGAAAGGTTGCCCCACTCAGGAAGAGCATTGGAATGTAAATCAGTTGGACGATCAGCTGGCTCTCCTGCATCGAATTGACGACGGCGGCCAGGATCATTCCGATGGCGCGGAAGCCGATGATCGCCAGCGTTATAAAGATCAGGATTGAAACTATCGACTGCGGCCACGGCATGCCGTACAGGAAGTGCGCCAGCGTGAAGATAAGGATCACGTTGGGCATGTACAAAATCCAGCCGGTTACCACTGACGCTATGAGCAACGGAGCCGGGGTAATCGGCGTTACTTTGTAGCGGCGAAGGATGTTGGCTTCGCGCTCTTGCACGGCGCGAACTCCGGCGCCCATCAGCCCATTGCTCAGTATCCCAATAATGAGCACCATCGAAATGACGACGGTCATGGCGGCCCCACGGTCGGCATGCATGGCCTGACCGAAAATAAAGAAAAAAGTGAGCGGAAACAAATAGTTGAAGAAAATTACAGACTTGTTCCTCAGGGCCAGCTTCAGATCGAGAACGATGAGTGCTTTGAGGGCTTTCATCCTGAGCGTTATTCCCGCAGCTTCTTGCCGGTGAGTTCGATGAAGACGTCTTCCAAACTGGGCTGCTTAAGGCTGACATCGACCAGTTCCAGGCCCTGCTGGTCGATCCACTTTACGAGATCCACCAGCGTGGCCGCTGGGCGGCGCGAGTTTACGGCAAGGGTTCGACCCGTCGGGTCTAACGTGCTGTGAAGGGCCTCGGCCCACGCCGGACGGTTCTCCGGGAATGTCGTGGCGCAGGTCACCACAATGCTGGAAGCGTTTCGGCTTTGCTGCTGGAGACGCGCCGGAGTATCGAGGGCGATAATGCGTCCTTCATCGACGATGGCTACGCGATCGCAGAGGCGCTCGGCNNTCCTCAATATAGTGGGTGGTCATCAGGATGGTGCGATGCTCGCGCTTAAGTTCTTCCAGCAGATTATGAATCTCGACTCGGACTTGCGGATCCAGACCAGTGGTCGGCTCGTCCAGAAACACGAGTTGCGGATCGTTGATCAGGGCTAGAGCCAGCGCAAGCCGTTGTTTCTGGCCGCCGGACAAAGTGCTATAAAACGCGTCGCGCTTCTCTTCCAATTGAAGGCGCGTCAGCAGCTTTTCCAAGTCGACGTGACGGCTGTAGAAGGAAGAGAAGACCTGCATGGCCTCGCGCACACGAATTTTTTCCGGCAGATTCGTGGCCTGCAGGCAAACGCCAATGCGATCCTTGAGTTGTTGGCGTTGGCGATCGGGATCAAATCCCAGGACGGACACCTCGCCTGCCGAACGCGGCCGCAGGCCCTCAAGGATCTCCACCGTCGTAGTCTTACCCGCCCCGTTAGGACCCAACAGCCCAAATACTTCTCCAGGCTGTATTTCAAAATCGATTCCTTTTACAGCGTGTACCGATCCGTACGATTTCTTAAGACCATGGACCGAAATCGCTGGAGCAGCGGAGTTCATGCGGAGAGCAAGCGTAACCGAGATGG
>PLUJ01000026.1 GCA_003165455.1 Acidobacteriaceae bacterium
TCCCTTTTTATAGAACTCATTGGCCCAGTCGCCCATCCCATTCACTCAGGGTTATCGAAACCCACATCCCGCAAAGTACGCGAGAATGGTACCCAGGCCCGAGCACGACATCCCAGACTTGCTTTTCGATAATTGTGTAACATCGGAGCGGCATAGCACTGGAATAAGAATCTTCCATGAGGAAAAGTCAATGAAGCAGAACGCTCCCACAACCCACGTCTTAGCAACCTTCGCACTTATGCTCTCCCTCGCCGTAGCCTGCCACGCGCAAACCCAGGCCGCCAAAACCCCGTATCCAAAGATGGCTCCGGTGGATCAATACATGATGGAGCGAGACGCCGAGGTCGCGCTCGCCAAGAGCGCCGCGCCCCCATCCATCTCCCAGGATGCCGAAATCATGGTGATCGGAAAACATGGTTACGAGACCGCGGTGAAAGGCAAGAACGGTTTCGTGTGCGTGGTCGAGCGATCATGGACCGCCGAAAGCGACAACCCTGATTTCTGGAATCCAAAACTGCGAGGTCCGATCTGCTTTAACCCGCCCGCCGCGCGATCCTACCTTCCGCTCACCATCAAGAAAACCGAGTTGATCTTGGCGGGACGATCCAAGGCGCAGATGTTCGAGGAGATCAAAGCCGGTATCGACAAGAAAGAATTGCCCCCGCCGGAATCCGGCGCGATGTCTTACATGATGTCGAAGCAGCAATATTTGGGTGACCAAGGCCAGCACTGGCACCCGCACCTGATGTTCTTTCTTCCCCTCTCAGCGCCAGCAGCCTGGGGCGCAGACTTGCCGGGTTCGCCCGTCATTGCATCGCCGGTCCCTGAGGAAAAAATGACCGTGTTTATTGTTCCAATCGACAAGTGGTCGGATGGAACGCCTGCTCCTCCCATGGATCAGCACTGATTCTTGAGATGACGTTCGATAACCAGGATTGATGTCATTCGACCCTCACAGCCCGGTCATTCTTTGCAGCGCTTCAGGATAGCGTTCCCCTTGCACCTTGATGTTGGAAGACGCGCTTCCCATCTCGCGAAGATCATCGGGCGTAAGTTTGACTTCAAGGGCTCCAATGTTTTCTTCCAGGCGATGCAGCTTGGTCGTGCCTGGGATCGGCGCGATCCACGGCTTCTGCGCCAGCAGCCAGGCGAGTGCGATCTGAGCCGGGGTCGCTTTCTTCTTTGTTGCAATTTGTTCGAGCACGTCAACCATCGCCTGATTCACTTTTCGGTTCTCCGCCGAAAATCGTGGGACGGTGTTGCGAAAATCCGTGCTCTCGAACTTGGTGTTTTCGTCAATCTTCCCCGTGAGAAAGCCCTTGCCCAGCGGACTGTAAGGAACGAAGCCGATCCCGAGCTCTTCAAGTGTGGGCACCACTTCCTCCTCCGGCTTCCTCCACCACAGTGAGTATTCGCTTTGAACCGCGGTTACGGGCTGAACGGCGTGCGCGCGGCGAATCGTTTTGGCCGCCGCTTCCGACATGCCAAAGTGTTTCACTTTGCCGGATCGAATCAGCTCCTTCACCGTGCCGGCGACATCTTCGATGGGCACGTTTGGATCAACCCTGTGCTGATACAGCAGATCGATGCTCTCCACCCTCAGCCGCTTGAGCGATCCCTCGACCGCCCGCTTAATGTTTTCCGGCTTGCTGTTCACTCCCGCCGCTCCTGGCCGGCGCTCGCCTCCACTCACATCGAAACCAAACTTGGTTGCGATTACCACTTTGCCACGATATGGATCGAGCGCTTCGCCGACCAGTTCCTCGTTCGTGAACGGACCATACACTTCCGCCGTGTCAAAAAAAGTTACGCCGCGATCCACGGCGCCATGAAGCAGGGAAATCATTTCCTGCTTGTCTTTGGGTGGGCCATAAGAAAAGCTCATTCCCATACAGCCCAAGCCGAGAGCCGAAACTTCCAGGTTGCTTTTTCCAAGTCTGCGCGTCTGCATTGTTTCTCCTACTCCGCGAAAATTAGTTTATTTTAAGGGCACAGCTGGTGTCCCATCTGGCGTTCATAGCTGGTGTCTGAACTAGTAATAGTTTCTCGGCTAAGGCCGCGGGGTGCCGATTTCGATGAAGGTCTTGCCAGATGTCCCCGAAGCGCGCTATTCGGCTTCGCCTTGGAGTCGAGTCATGCAGTTTATATGTGCGGGGGCCATCTACGAAGTCACACTCTGAGGTTGATGCGGATGCTAAAGCTGAGTATATCGTTTCTTAATCGCCGGAATACCGCATGCGCATTGGCCTAAATTTGGATTTCCGCGTGCACCGCTACTGGGGATGTCGCACCTTGTGCTCGTTTTGCAAAGGTGCGACATCCTTAATCTGATTCTCCCAGAGTCGATCCAGACTATGAAACAACGCGACGGCGGCGTTGCCCGTATACATCATTCTTAGCCCCGCTTGCCACCGGCTTCGTGCCCGCGGCCGTCCCGCACTTCGTTCCCCTTGAAGTGGGAAACCTTATCGACGCGTTTCGACGGCTCGGCTTTCTCGCCCCGTTGCGGCGTTGGGCCCTTATAGCCGTGATCGGGATGAAAGCGGTTGTTTACGTGTCCCCGGAAGTTATCGGGACCATGAAACCATGGGCCGGCGCCAATAAACACTCCACCCGTAAACCATTCCGAGCCATAATAGCCGTAAGGGGCGCAACTATAAGGAGCGGCGTCATAGTAGCCATACGGACATTCCGGCGCAACCCCAATGTCGACGCTCACCTGGGCCTCCATCTTCGGGGCGGTGACCGTAAAGCAAATTCCGGCAACAGCAGCAAGCGCAAGTGATGTAAAGATCTTCATGAATTCTCCTCAGTGTTGTAAGGCGCGTACTGCCCTCACACTATTCGCAACCGAAGAATAACGCTGATCCGAATTGCTCAATTTTCCAAAGTCCGAACAACTCTCGTGCCTTCGTGGCGAATGAGCCAGGCAACGCGAACGTATCCCATTCGGCTACATCAGGGGCTTCCCTCAGCCGAGGTCTTCCTCCGAGCCAGACTGGAGCCATGTGGGCCGCGATGCCGAATCCTGTCTCGGCCGAGCGTTAACCGTACGTGACGTCGGTGCTCTGTCCGACTTCGATGAGATAACCGTCAGGATCCCGGATATAGCAGCGTATCTCGCCGTACTTGGGTATCGGCTCCGTGATGAACTCGGCTCCTCGGCTTTTCCATAATTCATAGCACGCTTGAATATCCGCAACGCGCATATTCAAGAAGCTGTTGATGTGATTCGGGTCGGGGACGCTGAGCGTTACCGTCGGCTTATCCGGGGTCGGCCCACCCCCAACGTTCAGAATCATCC
>PLUJ01000003.1 GCA_003165455.1 Acidobacteriaceae bacterium
CGTGCGCATCTTCAACACCTACGGCCCGCGCCTGCAATTAAACGACGGTCGCGTCGTCTCGAATTTCATGAAGCAGGCTCTGCGCGGCGAACCGCTCACCGTCTATGGCGACGGCAGCCAGACCCGCAGCTTCTGCTACGTCAGCGACGAAATCGACGGCTTCATTCGTTTAGCGAAATCCTCGGAACATCTGCCGGTAAACATCGGCAATCCCAACGAGTTCACAATTCTCGAGTGCGCCCAACACGTATTAAAAGTGACCGAATCGAAAAGCAAGATCAGCTACGAGCCTCTGCCCCAGGACGATCCCAAGCAGCGCCGTCCCGACATCACCAAAGCCCGGCACTTGCTAGGCTGGGAACCGAAGATTCAACTCGAAGAAGGACTGCGAATGTCGCTGGACTATTTCAAGAAGGCCATAGCCGAAGAAACCCCGAAGAAGTAGCCACCACAACCCATGTGGGGACAGCCGCCCTCGGCTGTCCAGGGCCGAAGGCCCGACCTTAGCTGTCAAATTAACCTTTGTCATTCCGAACCGGGCCGAAAGCCCGGTGAGGAACCTGCTGTTGATTTTCTCAGCCCGATTACAACTGCAGGGGCAATATGACGGCACAAAGGATTAATCTCGCAGGGTGAAGTTAAAGCGGGAGCAGCGCTGTCGGCTTGTACTGAAAGCTGGGAACAGAGAACTGAGAACCGTCTCTCTAGCTGGAACTCTCGGCCGCGGCTGCCACAAAATCAATCAACTGCTGTACCCCTTGGCGTTCGTCCTTGCTGCTCAAGGTGAACGAGACGCCCATCCCGTACCCGGGATGCGAGGCCTTCACTGAGCCGCTCAACCGCAACTTCATTTCTTGCGTGCGCACCGTGATCTCCACCGCGGTGCCCGTCGGAAAAGCCAAAGGCATTTCCAGGTAGCATCCGCCCGGGCTCAGATCGCTCAGATGGCAGTAGTTTCGTACCGAACTTCCCTTCTGGTAAACCTCGGCTCCCAGACGGCAGGCATATCGAGTTTGTACGCGGCGGTTGTCCGGTTCTGATCGGAGCCGGGCCACGGCTTCCACGTTCCGGGCCTTTGCTTCCTGTTTCTCCCCGAGCTGCTCCTCGTTCTGCTTCTTAACCTGGCCGCCCGATGGAAACCTGTCTTCCATCGGCCGGATGGAGTGCTCGATTTCCGGCATCTCCGCAGCCAACTCCTGCTTCGGCGCCTCAGACGGGTTCATCTTCAACCACTCTTGCAGAACCCGACGCGAAGCTTTCGGCACATCCACAAACTGGATTCCCGCGCGCCCATTCCAATCCTGCCAAACCACGTGGCCGGAGAGTCGAACGCTGGCGGTTTGCCCGGGCAATTGAAATTGAAAATAAACCTTGCAGCTCGGCGGCACTTTTTTGCCGAAGTTCACTGCCATGCCATCTTCGGCCAGATCCACCAGGGTGGCTCGAGCCTGCTCCACGCCGGCATAGTCAATGGTGGCGTGGGCATGGACGGGGGTGCGCGCCTTGCGGCGCTTGTCGCGGAACAATGCATTCTGCGCGGCGCGCAGGCTGCTCAATGCTCCCTCGTAGGAAACCGGTTTGTATAAAACAAAGTTCACTCCGATCGCGAACAGCTCGCGGATACTATCCTGACCCGACACAATCGCTACTCCCAATGTCGCGTCATTCAAGCGGGCCGTGCGGCTGTCTTGAAGCATCGTCATTACATCGGCGTGCATTTCACAATCGACGATGAGCAGATCGAACTTGTCTTGCGCCAACCTCACGAAGCCGCGCGCGGGGTCTTCACAGAACTCGGCTCGAATACCGAGTTCCTCCAGAACGCGTTTCAGCAACTGCACCGAAGCCTCGTCCGCGCAGATTAGCAGCGATGAGAGTTTCATACTTCATTCCATCCTAAGATCCCCGCAGTTCGTCCCACAAGTTACCGGAGTCATAAGCTTCAAGCGGGTTTTCCCAAGCGGGCTGCTTTAACTGCATTGGACTCATCGATGTGACCTGAGTCACCACTCACATTACATAAGACCAATGCTTCGGCGTGACACTGTAGTGCTTTGACGCCACTAGTTCTCCTCCCTACGATGGACCTTGCCCGCACTGTACAAGCGGCGTGCTGCTTTCATCCTCCCCTCACAGCATGAGCTTTGCGGTTCGCACTCAAAAGATGTAAGCGAAGCGGGCCTGATGCGCGGCACGAAGAAGAACTTATGGGAAAGACGAAAACAAGCGGCTTCTCACTGTTGGAAATGATGGCCGCGGTCAGCATCTCGCTGGTATTGACGGCGGTCGGGGTGATCACCTTTCAACCGATGGTGCAGCAGCAACACGTCACCACGGCTTACAACACAACATTGACGTCCTTGCGCCGGGCTCGCGAAGCGGCTGCGGCGGATATGCGAGTCTACGTGGTCACGTTCGCGGGGGCGGTGACCGGCCCGAACCCAACCGGCGGCTCGATTACGGTAAATCAAACCACGCCAACCGGGCCGCAACTGTTTAGCGTCAGCCTGCCCGCGGATGTCACGTTTCACGTTGAGCCGGGCGTTCCCACTTCGCCTACCAGTCCGCCGACCACGCCCGATGGCTTTGGCAGTGCGGCTTTTACCTTTGATTTCGATCAGCCTCCGAGTGGCCCGGGCGGTGGCAGCGTTATTTACTTCTATCCGGATGGCACCGCCGAAGACGCGAATGGAAATATCAATAACGGAGTCGTTTATATGGGCCGGGCCGGCAGCTTGAGCAGTTCCCGGGCGATCACTTTGTGGGGATACACAGGCCGGCTGCGGGGATGGCGTCTTTACCAGAAAAGCGGAGCATGGAGCTGGGGCCAACAATAATGACCAATCTAAAAAAATCGTTGGGGCACACGAATCAATCCGGCTTCAGCCTTATCGAAGTCATGATCTCCATTGTGATCCTGGCAACGGGAATGATTAGCCTGCTGGGAGTTTTTGGACTGGCGCTGGCCACGAACCAGGGCAGCCAGGAGGACCTGATTGCCCGGCAAGTGGCGTCGGAAGCCATGGAAAGCATCTTCACGGCGCGCAACACTTCGCAATTGAATTTCTCGCAAATCAATAACGTTTCGTCTGGAGGAATTTTCGCCAATGGCGCCCAGCCGTTGCTGTGCGCCGGTCCGACCTATGGAATTGTCGGTGTGGCGGGTGACACATCCTCTTGCAAAACCGCGAGCGGCGCGGTGTGCCCAAACGGTGGCGTGGAATGCCTGAACGAACCGGGCCCCGATGGCATCGTGGGCACGGCGGATGACGTGATTCTTTCGCTTTCGAATTACACGCGGAATATCGCAATCACTCCGCTGAACGACAGCAATGGAAATCTTATTCCGACACTGGTGCAGGTAACCATCACCATTACATACGCTGCTCCGAATTCCTCCGTAGCCAAAACCTATGTTCTCGAAGAATACATTTCGCAATACCACTAAAGAGGGGTTCATGCGACGCGCAAACAATTCGACGTCCGGCTTCACCTTGCTCGAACTCCTGATGTCCGCGACCATTGGGCTTCTCGTCATTGGGAGCGCGGTGTCGTTATTTACTCAGGGTTTGAAAGCAACATGGGTCACTTCGCAAAAATCGGAAATGCAGCAGGATTTCCGCGCGGCCGCCAACCTTCTTCAACGCGATATCAGCATGGCGGGTGCGGGCGCACTGGGCCAGCAAGGACTTTCCTACAATGCCGTAGGCCTGCCAGTTTCGCCTACAAAGCCGGTTTATCCATGCAGTACGACCACCTGCAACTATGTCAATGGCGTACCGATCGCCTTCCCCGATCCATCCGGCACTCCACTGCTGTATTCCATTCTGCCAGGCCCAGACCTGGGGATCACGGTGAATGCAGCGACTGGCCCTACGGATGTTATTTCCATCGTTATCGCCGACGTCAGTCTGGAATTGAATTGTTACACCGTAAGTGTGACTACAGGGACAACAGCCAACTTCGGATTGCCATCGCCGCTACCCCCGACCTGCGTTCTGCCCACGGGCGTTCTCGAGCCGCCAAGCTTGATTGAAACCACCACGAACGCGGCCGGTCTGCAGGCTGGAGACATCATTTTATTTGGGAGCAATAGCGCTCTGGGAGTCGTGACGAACGTAGTTGGAGGAACCGCCCCAGCTTTATGCTATACACCGCCCCCCTCCGGTACGACGATTTTTACGATTCCGGCGGGAAACTGTTACACGGTCACCTTCGCTAACGAATCCGGCGCCGCTCCCGACCCTGGCCACATTAACCAACCAAACACCACAGTCGGAGTTTTAGGTTCGTATGTTAACTCGACGGCTCTCTCCGCAGTGCGACTCCTGTTGATCACGTACTATCTGGACATTTCGACGGATGGCACGAGTACGCCACGGCTGATGCGGATCCAGAACGGCCGTACGCCCGCTCCGGTGGCGGAAAACGTGGTCGACCTTAAATTCACGTACGACGTCAACAACAATGGAACCGTCAACGCAAACCAGAGTAGCCTCCCGCTGGGTACGTCGCCGGCAATGATCACGCAAGTCAACATCGCTCACATGACCATGCGCAGCCAGTTGCCGGGCACCATCGGCTACCAGGGACTTGACCTGCAAACTTCGATCTCGGCGCGAAACTTGACTTCGCAGCAGGAGTATCCAATTTCAGGATCAACTTTTTAGGGTCATCGACAACGAGACATCCGTTGAACAAAGTGTAAGGGGAAAAAAGGGAATGAGGAGAACGACGATGCATAGCGCTAAATTCGCTTCACGGGGATTCACGCTGATCGCATCCCTGCTGTTGTTGCTGCTTTTGTCGGGATTCGCATTGGCATTGCTGATGATGGTAAACACCGAGCAGCGCGCGGGCGGAAACGACCTCAACAATACGTATACATATCGCTCAGCCGAAGGCGCGATGGAGAAGGCAACGTCCGACTTGGCGAACGTGTTCCAGAATATTCAATCGCCGACCGCCGCGGAGATCTGCAATCTGAGCACGACCCCGGGGCCTCCGACCTGGGACACTACGATCAGCTATCCGCTTTACAGCATTTCCCCAATGCAACTGGCAAGCTCGAGTCCCTGCAGTTCCGCGCTAAGCACGGTATGGGGCCAGATCCAATCCGGATCGGACGCGGGTCTATACGCGCAGATTATTCCTGTTCAGATCAATGTGCAGGCAGCGCGAGCTACCGGCGAGTACGTCAGCATGACACGGACCGCGGAAGTGGCGCTGATCCCGGTATTTCAGTTCGGCGTTTTCTCCGATTCCGATCTCTTTTATGGGCAGAGCCCGAACCTTGGATTTGCCGGGCGCGTGCACACCAATGGGGATCTCTATCTAGGTGTGGCGAACGGCGACTATCTGGTTTTTGGAGATAAGTTAAGCGCCTTCGGAAACGTAATTCGACAGCAGATGGACGATGGACTTGCGGTGGGTGGCGGACTCGACGACGGGACAGTGCTGATTCCAACCGCCAGCAATGGCTGTGCGACCCAGCTAGCGGCCCTCCAATCGGGCGGATCCATCAGCGCAAGTTCCTCGTGCGTGGACATCGCCGGAACCCCGCTGGGCGGCACCAACGGTAGCGTTGTTGGCGGCCACGGTTCGGCGCAGAACACAGCGACCTGGATCAATACGTCGGAGAGCACGTTAAATTATTACCTCATTGACGGCAACGGAACACCGCCAGGGAGTACGGACGGGCCGAATAGTACCGGAGCCAGCGATCTGACGCTTCCATTCGTGAGCGGGACTACATCCGCTATTCAAATTATCCGGCGACCTCCTCCGGGGGAATCGGCCACCTCTCTCTTGGGAGGATCCCGCTTAGCGAATGAAGCGCAGATTCGGGTCCTACTCAGCGACAAGGAAGCGGACCTGCATATCACGGGCTGGAATGGAGATGTGACGCAGGATGTGGAGTTGGCCAGTCAAGCGCCGCAGTTTACAAGTACAGGTTTTTCGCAAAATGGGATCTCGGTAAACGGAAGCACTTACTACTTCGGGGAAGCCGCGTGTGGAGGAGCATCCATAGGCAGCGCATGTTCAGCGCCGGGCGATCCAAGCTTTATCGTGCCGCCGTGGGTTCCGGGGGGCGCGACCGCAACACAATACCCCGTCGCGCCCGGGAACGAATGGCCGATCGTCAATGGCTGGCTGCTGGTGGAAGTCCAGAACGCGAGCGGAACGTGGGTCGGAGTCACGAAAGAATGGCTGGGATTGGGTTTTGCGCGCGGGGTGCAAGTTCCCAGTGCTCCTGGGACGGCGGCGCAGCAGTCCGCGAATGCGCTCGGCACATCCGGGAGTAATATCCTTACCGATCATAAGTACGCAATTCTATATTTTCAGATCACTGCCGACCGGAATGGCGACGGTACTATCACTAACAACCTCCTATCCAACAATCCTTCGGGCGACGAAGTAACCGTAGGAACAACGACTCCGACGCCGACCGCTTATTCCGGCGCGAATTCACAGTACAACTGGTATCCCATCAATCTTTACGATGCTCGTGAAGGAGAGGTTTGGGACTCTGCGCCTACCTCCACATTCCCTTATCCCGCCCCGGGAACGGGTGTAGCCACCACGGCCGCGACCGGCACGCCGAACGGCATTATGAATGCGGTCGAGTTGGACGTGGGCAATCTAAAGCTTTGGTTGGCGGGCACGACGGGACTCGGCACCGGTGGCACCGTCAACTATTCAACGCAGAATGGTTACGTCCTTTACTACTCGGATCGGCGCGGAATGCAGTATTCCCCCGCTTCGAGCACCCAACTGGTAGGCGAGTACGGCTTTGAGGACACAGTAAACTACGCCAACATCTCTAATAACTTGAAGCCAGATGGAAGGCTCGATCCCGTGAACTACAACGGAGTCTCGCCGGAGGACGTCAATGGGAATAATACTTTAGACAACTACGGCGTCAAGACTGTGGGCGATGCGTGGGGACTTCTGACAACCGCCGACACGGATACGACAAGCCCGCCTACGCCTTATCTTCACCGGGTTACGCTCTTCACCTATGGTCGCGCCAACCGCGTAACCGGGGCTCGTCACGTTCTCAAACTAGTGGACGGTTCGCTCGGCAACTTGCCCACAATGCCTCCAGGTAATTCGATCAACAACTGCGTACTGGGACCCACAAGCCCAACGGGTTGCGGCGGTTTTACCGTCGCCTCCGAGAACCCGGTCTACATTCACGGAAACTACAACACCAATTGCCCAGTGGCGGTCGGCGGAACGCCGAACCCATGCACGCCCGGCAACCCGAACTATGACCCCACCTGGGCTAGCACAACGGCGACAGAACCGAATCATGCCGCGGCATCGATTATTGCCGACTCCGTAACACTTCTGTCGAATAACTGGCAGGATGCAGGCTGCTATGTTTCGACTCCGACTCTCGCGTGCAGCAGTATCACGCAGCTCACATCGGGCAGCCTTCTGAATCCGATCAACCCTTATAGAAACAGCGGCGATGGACAAAACACTCCGGCTTTTCAGCCCAACCGACTTGCGGTCACATCTTATTTTCGAGCGGCGATTTCTGGTGGGAAGACTATCGCATTTATTGACACCTCAGGAAATCCGGATGCTTACTTCGGCATGGACGGAGGTGTGCATAACTTCCTACGGCAATTGGAGGATTGGGGAGGTCCAACATCCACGAGTAGCAAGCAACAGATGTGGTACAAGGGATCGCTNNCTGGCACCTGGAAGTGCTGCAACATGGTGTACAACCCACCAGACCGCCAATATTACTTCGATCCGCTGTTTGCTTTGCCGCAGAATCTGCCGCCTGGGACGCCGATGTTCCGCAACGTAGATGACTTGAGCTATCGGCAAAACATGATCGCACGTACAAACTAAACCGACGTTTGGAAAGGCAACCCCGGTCCTGCTCCGCGGATCGGGGTTTATTTTTTTGGCCCGAAGATTGTGGCGCGAAGACTTTGGCGCGAAGACTATTCCACGAGCTATGGATTGCCGGGCTGATCGTTCGGTGAGTGCGAAGCCGGATTGATGGGGACAGTGACGGCGATGGTGGTGCCGGACGAGGAGGAGGTGACCTTGAAGGTACCATGGAGAGCGTTCATTCGTTCCCGCATGCCGGAGATACCCATGCCGGGAAGTTGTCCGGTGCGTTGGAATCTGCCGAGAATTTCGGGTTCGAAGCCACGGCCTTGGTCGGAGATTTCAAGTTTGATGAGATCGCCTTCGACGGCCAGCCGGATGCGGGATAGCTTACTGCCGGAATGGCGATGAATANNTTGCTGCCGGAATGGCGATGAATATTCGCGAGGCTCTGCTGCACGATGCGGAAGAGGGCGGTCTCCAGATCGGGCGAGAAGCGAGCCAAGCCTTTCGGCACGTCAATGTTGACGGAGATTCCGCTGCGTTCGGCAAAACCTTCCACGTACCAGGAGATGGCAGAGGCGAGGCCGACCTCGTCCAATAGGGGTGGGTGAAGCAGATAAGAAAGGGTGCGGATCTCGGCGGTGCATTGCGCGACGAGGCCCATGGTATCCGCCATGCGGCGTTGGAAGCTGTCGGCCAGCGTAGCGTCGTTGGATAAGGCGGCGAGATTCATTTGGATGGCGGCGAGATATTGGCCTGCGCTGTCATGCAGCTCTCGAGCGACCCGACGCCGCTCTTCATCCTGGGCCTGCATGAGGCAACCGGAGAGCATTCGCAGGGATTCATGGGCCTGTTGCAGTTGGACGGTGCGTTCCTGCACGCGCGATTCCAGCAGGCTTCTCGCCTGAAACTGATCCGTGACGTCCACGGCCAGAACCATAATCCCTTCCACTTCGCCAGCGCGGTTGCGCACCGGCTGATAAATGAAATCGAAGTATCCCTCTTGCGGCGATTGGGCGGGTCCGCGATTGATTATGGCTTTGGCATCTTTACCGATGCGGGCGGTACCACTTCGAAAGACCTGATCGAGGAGTTCAAAAAAACCTTGGCCTTGCAATTCGGGGAGCGTGTCACGAATGCTTCGATTCAAGAGCTGGTCCCGGGAGCGGCCCAGAAGGTTGCAATAAGCGGCATTGGCGAACGACCAGCGGTGATCGGGACCCATGAGAATGGCGATTGCGGCTGGGGCTTGCTTAAAAAGTTCGCGTAATTGATTGCGTTCGAACTCGGCGGCGGAGCGCTCCTGTTTTTCACGCTCATTGGCTAATTCCACCCGCCGGCGCGCCAGAACTTGCTCGGTCACCTCGACGGTATGGATAAGAATTCCTTCCACGGTTCCGTCAGGATTGCGAATGGGTTGATAAACGCAATCGAGGTAGGCCACGTCGGGCGTTCCGCCGGGACCGCGGTTGAAAGTTGCTTTGATTTCTTTGCCGATGAAAGGAATGCCGGTGGTGTAAACACCGTCGAGTGCATCGAAGAACGGTTGGCCTACTAATTCCGGGTAGCTCTCGCGGACCGTTTTGCCGACAAAATCTTCCAGTTGCATGCGGCCGGCCATTGTGGCGCGAGCCATGTTCACGTACACCCAGCGATGTAACGGCCCCGCGGTGATGCCGATGGCCGAGGGAGCGCGCATTAGTAAATCGCGCATGCGTCGATTCAGCCAGGTGAGAGAGTCGTTGTGGTCTCTAACGGCGTGTGAAGCAGTGGCGGCGAGTTCTTCGTCATGAAGCGGCGCGGGGTCGGGAGTCATAAAAGGGTTTCTCGAGACTTTGAGGGCCGCGCGTTGCGATTCGGCATTCGCTCCTGAGAAGCATAGTCCGGCGGACGGCGGGTTTCAATGTTTCCTTTGTCGAGGTTTGGAGCAAACGGTCCCAGGGCGAGAAACAGCGGGTCCCGGCCTGCCGGCCGGCGGGCCTCAGGTCTATCCGCCAACGACACGGATTTCGGGCTGAGAACGTAAAACAAAAAACCAAAAAACCAAAAANNGCAGATCCCTGCCTGCCGGCAGGCAAACCTCGAACTGCGTGCCACGCCCCTGAAAATCAGAGGCAAAACAAAATCGCGCGGGACTCCGAATCGGAATGACCGTATGGGTGAGTTCGAGATAGCACTGGAGGATCGAACAGCAAGCGGAACTCCAGTTGCGTGGATTGTTCGCCTGCGATTCAGGACGAGGCGGCCGAGGCGGCGGCGCCCGTTCCGAAGTCGTAGAGCATCACTTCTTCTTCGCGGATTACGGGAAAGCCCTTTGCGAAAGTCAGGGCGCGCGCGAGAGCTTGGTAGAAAGCCAGGCTATTCTCGCTTTCNNAAGCTTCCTGAGTTTCCCATAGGGTCATCACGCGCACGTCGGGCGGGTTCGACTCTTCCACACGCAAAACCAGCAAGGCTTGGAATCCTTTGCGTTGACGCATGAGCGGAATCGCGGAATTGAGCGCCTCCCTGAATTCATTCAACTTTTCAGTCGCGATACTGAACTGCGTGACGCGTGCGTGCATGGTGACCTCCTGCAACGCTGGTCTAGGGAGCGGGATGGCGCAAGTCTAACTCCGTTTGTCACGGAAGGAAAGCTCCCCCGCCC
>PLUJ01000163.1 GCA_003165455.1 Acidobacteriaceae bacterium
CGGTCGGCGTCCGCCACAACCCCGGCAATCAACTGCTGCATGTGGTCGAGCATGCACTTCGCCGTTACAGCCTCAAATAGTTCTTCGTTGTAGTGAAGGCGTAGGCTGGATTCGGAATCGCCGAAAAGCTCCAATCGAAGATCGAGCCCGGGCCCTTCGGAGTGAAGGAGAGGAGTAATAGAAGAGAGGGACGATTCTTGACCGGTTCCGGCTGAGACCGCCACTTGGAAGACGGAATGGCGGCTGGGATCGGAATTAGGATCGGAATTGACCCCTGCAATCGCGGGCCCATCGGCAAGGATAGCCCCCGCCTTCGAACCGTGGTTGACGGCAGTTTCGATCTGCCGTACGAGATGGCGAAAGGATGGCCGACCGGAGAAGTCANNTCAACCACAATCGGCAGTCTTTGCGCGTCGCTACGCTCCAAAGCGACCACAAACTGATCTTGAGCGGAATAACGATAGAGCAGCACCGCGAACAACGCCACCCCTGTAACCGCTTCCTCAACTCCAACGTCGCAGGCGAGCCGATGAAAACCTGCGCTCAAAGCCTCTTCCAAGCCGCACGATGCCACGCCCATTCTTGAAGCAAGAGTCGCCGGTCGCGGATGGTCCGTCGGCAACTCTAGCGCCTGCGTGCCACTCAGGTAATTCTCCCAATAACCGGTTTGTTGGGAAGCGGAATCAGAAGACTTCCCTCTTCCTTCTTGTTCGCCCTTCGCCAGTTTTGGGCCCAATTTCGTATCGAGGCCGTTACTTGCCACTGATCCGCCTGACGATGATTCCTCTGATAACAATTCCCCTGACACTGCCCCGGAAGAAAACTTCACGCCGCGCCCGATCCTTTCAACACCGCGGGAATCGTCTTCGCGAGAATCTGCATGTCCAGCCACAATGACCACTTGCGAACATACTGCTGATCCAACTCCATCCACTGCTCAAATGGAAGCGAACTTCTTCCGTTTACCTGCCACAAACAGGTAATGCCGGGACGCACGCTGAAACGGCAGCGTTGCCAATCCGGACCACCCTCGGTGAAGAGTTCATAGTCGCGGAGTTGCAGCGGCCGCGGACCCACCAGGCTCATATCCCCTTTCAGGACGTTGAAGAGTTGTGGGAGTTCGTCAATGCTGGTTTTGCGAAGGAACCTGCCCAAAGCGGTTACCCGCGGATCGTTCTTTATCTTGAACACCGGTCCGGAAACTTCATTGCGATGTTCCAGCTGCGCCAGCTTCTTCTCCGCGTCAATCACCATGGTGCGGAACTTGAAAATGTTGAACACCCGCTTATTCAGTCCCACCCTCTTTTGCACGAAAAGCACCGGACCAGGCGACATAATCTTGATCAGAATCGCCGTCAGCGCCAGGACGGGAGCAAGGAACAAGAGCGCTACCGTAGAGAGCACGATGTCAAGAAGCCGCTTCACCAGGATCGGCCATCCTGGCGGTGGGGCGGCATGATGCGTGATGAAAGCCGCATCGTCGAAATCGCTCGCCATCAGCTGGCTGGATTTTAAATTCAACAGATCCGAGAGCAACCGCACGATGATTCCCTGCTGCTCGCACATCTGCGCAATCTTGCTGGCGTGCTCATGAAACGAGCGAATCGGCAGAGCGATCATCACTTCGTCCACCACGTTGCGCCGCAGGAATGTCGGTAGATTTTCGAAGTCACACACCCGCTGGAAGCCCGCCGCCTCCAATTCCTTCACGCCCTCCCATTCGTCGTCGGCAAAACCAGCCACCTGGCAACCCCACTCCGGCCGTCCCGGTATGCTCTTGGCGAATTCAATGGCGCGGGCATTGCTGCCCACGATCAGCATGTTGCGATAGTTATGGCCGTGCGAGCGGACGCTGCGCAGCCAGGTACGCACCACCATCCTGGTTCCGCCCACCAGCAACGTACTACTCACCCAGAAAATTGCTACGAACTCCGCATTCACCATCCGGAAACGCAGGGTCACATCGAAGAAAACCAGAATGGCGGCGCACAGCGAAGTCGCCTTGACCACATCCAGGAGCTCCGCTTTGCGGCTGTCCCGCCGCTTGGACTTGTACAGTCCCAGCATCGAGAAGACAAATCGCCACAGCCAAACCAGTACCATGAACGCCACAAAATTCTGCAGCTTGATCTTCATGGACAGGAACTCGGCGAATGACGGCAGTCCTTCCCTGAACAGCACCGGCAATGTGGCTGCGCCAAACGAGAGAACGATCAAGAGGACGTCAACCAGCTGAAACGAATACACCAGCATTTGGCGTCGAAACCTTCTCATTAGGAAACCTCTTCAGCGAAACTAAAATGCGGGGGAGGAAATGTCTGGTACAACCGCGTCGTTCGGTAAAACCGCTAAAATGACTGGTTCCAGGCCGCCGGACTGCGGCGGCATGAGGGGAGATTACACGCCTGCAGCCACTTCGGCTGAGGGCCAGACTTTCGTTTAGAGCTTCTTGTAGATGGCTTCCGGAATCGGAAATGTACGCTGATTCAGCACTGCCCCGAGCACTCGCACATTCGCCGCGTGAAGATCCTGCACCGCTTTTCGAGCTGTCTCGCGGCGCGAAGTGTTTGCCTTTAGCACCACCACCACCCCGTCGCTGAGGCCGCCCAGAAGGATGGCATCATTGCAAGTACTTAGCGCCGGGGCGTCGATCAAAACGTAATCGAACGCCGTGCGCATCTCGGTCAGCCGGGAACGCATCCGGTCCGAAGCCAGCATTGCCACTCCGGCTTCCGCCGAACTGCCACAGCTCAGCAGCCAGAGGTTCCGCGACCAACGGTGTGCGTATTCCCGAATGGAGCCGGATCCCGCCAGCGCATCGGAAAGTCCATGATGATTTTCTGATGCGAACTGCTGGTGCAATCCCGGCGTCCGCAGATTACAGTCGACCACGCAAACCGATCCGCGCCCCTGTGAAGCCAGCGCCTCGGCCACGCGGGCACAGGTCCAACTGGAACCGGACCCCGGCTCGGTGCCGGCAAAAACCACTCGCCGGGGGCCCTGCGCCCCGAGAAACAGCTTCTGCACCAGCTTCGAAATCTCGTCGCGAATGGCTCCACTCATCTCCAGAGAAGGCGCGGCGGAAAATGTTTCTTCCACAGTCGAGGTGGCAACGAAGGAAGGCGCAACCTTCACTTGCTCCAAAGTTGATTCCAAAACCTCGTGCATTCTGCCCGCTTCCGATAACAGTTCAAAATTTCTGCTCAAAGAGTCCTCCCAGGGTTGTTTTCCTACTTGTCCCGCTAGAGCGAAGATTCAGATTAATTCGCAAAATCCTGATCCTTCTTAAATCGTTGAATAAAATCTTGGATGTAAGCCAATGCATCTTCCGGCTTCGAGAGTTCGCCGCGTCCGTTCTTGATCAGACTGGGGCCACTCTTCGCCAGCCGAGAGCGCGCTTCCGAGGCCGCACTGGCCAGCGAAATCGTCTCCCGACTGAAGTTGTCCCGGTCGAGCATCGAAACGCCGGGCTCCGACCGCAAACCCGCCAGATCGAAGTCCGCGGCCACCTGCTTCAGAACCTCCACATCGATGGTTTTCTCCCGCAGCGAACAGCCCAGAGACAAAGCGTTGAAGCAAATATTATTGATGTTGCGCGGAATCCCTTCGCTCAACTCTGAGATCATCTTTACCGCAGGAGCGGTAAAGAGCGGAGCTTCGGCTCGCCCGGCGGCGTGTAACCGGTGACTTAGATACGAAAGNNGCCGCGCCAACTTGTCCGCCAGTTCCGGTTGCCCCGACAACACAATCTGAAGCAGTTTCGCTTCCGGCGTTTCGAAGTCGGAAAGCAACCGCAGGGTTTCCAGAACTGATGCATCCAGGTTCTGCGCTTCGTCCACGACAATGATCACCTGCCGTCCCGCTTGCGCTTCCTGGAGCAGGCAACGATTGAACTGCTCGTGCATGCTGACCAGGTCCTGCTCGTCGTTCACATCCAACCCCAACTCCAGCAGCAGGAACCGCATGAACTCCCNNGAGCGTCGTCTTGCCCATGCCGGGCTTGGCGATCAGCGCCAGGAACCCGCGTCCGGCATCGATGCCGTAAAACATTGAAGCCAGCGCTTCCCGGTGAGCCGGACTCAGATAGAGGAATCGCGGATCAGGCGTAACCCCGAATGGTTGTTCCCTAAGACCGTAGAAATTCAGAAACATGTTTTTTTAACCCGCTTTCAGTCTTAAGTTAGTCAACCCTAATGTCGCGGCCGGCAAAGACAGAATGCCGAACCCCGTCGCCGTTTCCGTTATGCCCGTTTGCATTTTCCTCGCCCCTGCCCGGGAACCCAATGAAATCATGGGGTACCGCGGCAAGAACCGGAATGCTCAACTCGGAAAACACTTCCGTCGGGGTGCGGAAGGAAGGATTCGTAAATTCCAGAGTGAAGGCTAGCCCCACGCTGAGGACAACCGCCAGCAAGGAACCAATCAGCATCACCAGCCATCCCGAGTTGGACGGGAGAGCCGGTACTACCGGCTGCTCTGCGATTGCTACGTTAAGAATGCGCGTGCGGTCCAACGCGTCCGTCATCCGCGCTTCTTCCCGCTTGTGTTGATAAAGCAGGAAATTCTCTTCCTCGGTTTTAACTTTTCGCAACAAGTCCTGCTCCTGGATACCTTTTTGCTCCAAATCATGCGACGTCGTCTGATACTTGGCGATAGTCGCCTGCATGGCCGTGGCGCGAGCCTTGAGTCCGGCCTCATCCGCTTTATCCTTGGCCAGCTCGTCGGTAATCCAGGCATACGTCGGATTGCGGTCGGTAGTTTCTTCGCGTAATGGCTTGCTCTCTTCCGCCGCGATGGAGGTGCGCGTTTCCGCCAGCTCTTTATCCATCTCTTTCACCAATGGATAGTCGGGCTGGTATTTGGTGAGCAATTCTGTGCGCTTGAGTTCAAGGCTCATCAAGGTTGATTTCAAACCTTGCAGAACCTGCGCGTCATCGCTGACGTGCGACTGCGTGGTCATACGCTGCGGAGTGATGCCCGCCTGCTTTTCGAGCGTTTCCATCCGTGTCTCGGTAGTTGCAATCTCAGCGTAAGTCTGCTGCAGATTGGCCGAGAACTCACTTAATTTTTGCAGGGTAATGTCGCGGGCCAGTTGCGGCGAAACTCCGCCTTCCTGCTCGGAGAAGGTCTTCAGTTGATTCTCCGCATCGGCCAAGTTTTTCTTATAGCTCTCCGCTTCCTGATCGAAGAACTCGAACTCCCCCGGTGGGTGATGGACCGCCAGGTTCTTCTGGAGATAAGCCTCGTCCAGCGCCTGCAGTACGCGGTACGCCTGCTGCGGATCGGTTGACGAATACGTCACCTCGATCAGCGTGCTCTTGCGGATGGCATCGATCTTCAAACCTTTTTGCAAGCGCACTACCGCATTTGCGATCCGCTCGTCCTGAGTGTCTTTCACTCCCAGACGGCTAAGGAGTTTCGCCAGATGCAGATGATCGATCAGGGTCTTCTTCTTGTAGAGCCCAGTCGTCACAACCACCTGCCGCAGCACGTCGTCGCTCTTGACCAGTTCCACTTCGGAATTCATCTCTTCTTCCGAGACCGCCGTTGGCGTCGGTGCGCCGTTGCTGCTTTGCCCCGGACTCACGACAGGATCCAACCTCGCCCGTTCGATCAGGAACTTCGTGGACGCGTCATAGTCATGCGGCTCCAGCACGGCTGCCAATACGGCCCCGAGCAGAATTGCGCAGAACGTGATAACGATCGCGCGCTTATGACGAAATCCGATGGCAATCAGATCTCGGGAGGAGAAGCTAGTGGAAGGAGCGAGTGAGGCAAGCGAGCTGTGTCCGTGCCCGTTCGTCGATGCTGAGTTTTGATTCGTCATAATATTGTTTTCCTTTCTTCCCTGCAGGGGCCTACAAGGTCCTAGAGCGGGAAGAACGCTCCCATGCTGGAGCCCGGTATAAACGGCTTGATCTTCGAGTATTTATTCTTCGGCACGAACAGCATATCCCCCGGTTGCAACTGCGGATCCTCGTGCAAATTTCCCAGCCTCTCCATCTTCTTCACGTCGATGATTTCCGCCGAATACCACCCCTCGGAGGCCTTCCTGAATAGCAGGACTTGGGAGTGCTTCGAGCTGTCGAGGAACCCTCCCGCGATGGCGATCGCCTGGGTCAGCGTCGTATCTCCACGCAGGTCGTACTTTCCGGGATGTCCCACCTGGCCATCCGCAACGAAATAAGGCTTCTCGAAATCCTTCAGGATCACGGTGATCAACGGATCATTGAGAATCTTGCCGTAAGCGATGCGCAGGGTCGCAGTTAACTCGGGCACCGTCTGGCCCTTCACCTGAATATCGCCCACGCCGCGCAGGGTAATAAACCCGTCCGGTTGCACGCTACAAAGCTGGTTGAACTCAGGGTTCAGTTCGAACGAAACGTCGAACGTGTCGCCCGCTTCCAGCTTGTAGCGGGTATGTCTTTGCTGAAAACCTTTGTCTGTTGTAGGCGGCGGCGTCGTGGGCGCTGCATTCGCGTCCACATCCTTGGTCGCCGCTGCCGGCGTCGCGGCGGCAATCTGATCCTGTGCCCCGGCAAAGCCCGACAGAATTTGGAAGCCCATCAACAGCGCTACTACAATTTTGCTCATTTTCATCTTCATAATTGTTTCATCCATCCGTCGCCACGCCTGGCCTGCGCGGCAAAATCGTCTACTAAATTCTTCACGTTCCGCGTCTAACTGCCCGCTAGAGGGGGCGTAATACTGTGCCTGCGGATCTTGTACAACAGCCCGCGATAGCTGATTTTGAGCACAGCCGCCGCCCGCTTCCGGACNNTCCAACCGGTGTATTGAAGAGCGCGCTGTATAACTTGGCTCTCCGCTTCATTCAGTACTCCTCGCAACGTTGATCCTTCGTTGGTGGGGATGTAGGTGAGCCCGATTGCAGACGCTGATGAAGGCGGTTGCGACTGCTCCCCCACGTGACCTAAATCACGTAAGTTGACGATGGTTTCCGCGCCGAAAATATTAGACATATTACCTTAATGTTTCGAATATGAGGATGACGTACTTGCGTACGCTTGAACACTTGGAGCTCTCTCGCCTTGCGGGGTCGCAGCATCCCGACCGCCGATACTTTCCACATCGTAATCGTCTAGCTTCACACAGAGCGACCGCTGAATCGGTTCCACCGAAATCACCAGCGTGCGCCCACCCTTCACCGCCACCAGAATCCCCTCCACGCCGCTCAACGCGCCGTTTCGGACTCGCACCCGCTGCCCGACTTGCAGGAACGGATGCTCCTCGACCGCAATCTTGCGGGCCAGGATGGTTCGGATCGATTCCATTTGCTCATCGGGAATCGATGCCCCTGCCATGCTCGGGCCTACAAACTCCACCACTCCGGTTGTCCGCAGAACCCGAACTCGATCTCCCGATAAATAAGCCACCCGCACAAAGGCGTATCCCGGAAACAGCGGCATCTCCACTGGAGTTCGCCGATCACTCCACTGCCGCATCGAACTCATCAGCGGCAGAAAAACCTGCACACCCTGCGCATCGAGCTCGCGGACTGCCACTTTTTCATGCCGCGATCGCGTACGGATGGCGTACCACCTTGCGTCGGAATCTGCTGGCGTAACGTTTCCCGGCAAAGATCCAGCAGGTACGAATTGGCTACCCGTATTCACAGCTCCGCCCTCTCAGTCACATTGCTTGACTGCAAACTAAAGACACCAAAAGCGTCGGCGCTGACGATAGTGGCATAGCGTCAGTAAAGCTAAATTGAGAAACTTGCCGACTGCTTCAAATTGGGGGGGGACTACTGAAACCGATTAGAGTGCCCCGTAGGGCTAAAAACTCGTTGTGTAAAGGTATCGAACATCGCAAATACGTGCAAGAGGTAAAAAGACTAATTTTGATTAGAGACTAAAGACCCTAGTGAGATTGATTATCCATTAAAATGAATAGCTTATAAGCCCTCCAGGGGAGGATGAAACAAAAACTGCAAATGGAAGGCGGCCCGCGCTCCACGCTCACGCGCTCAGAAAGATCCGAGCATCCTCCATTTGGTGTGTAACAAGGAACGGTGAATTCGCCAGCGGAGGGACCGTCCTACCGAAAGGTTTCGGTGGTCTTGAGCACGCTTCAGGGCTCGTGAATCCAGCGCGAGTTTGCGCGGATGCTTGTAGAACTCGGATAGTTTATCGGCGCTCATGCCGCTCGTCGCTAACCAGGCCGGAATGCACTCCGAAAGGACGTCCACGTCGGTAAGAACCTTGTCCAGACCCATACCCGTGGCCGGGCAGGCGCTCTGCAGCGCGTCGCCAATCATCACAATGCCCGGCTGAGGATCGCAGTCCACCCTGTAGAGATCGACCCGGCCGAAATCCACTTCGCTGATTACGCGATACTCCCCGGTCACCCGGCTCAGCTTGGGGAGGTAGCGCCGTAGCATTCGCTCCGGCTCACGGATGAACTCTCCGACCCACGGATCTCTCGAGGAACGAAAAACAAAAAGGTTCGCCCGCATAATGGTGCGAAATTTGAAGAGCGTCAAGTAATCGATTAGCGTCGATGGACTGAAGGCGTAGTAAGTCACCGCGTCGAAGGGAAACTGCTCCGTTCCGGAAGGAGCTATATCGAATCCGAAACCCAGGGACTGGTCGGTTTTGATCACGCGGCGGCGCATCCCCAGACTGCCTTGAATCGCAGCGGTAACGCCCGAAGCCAACACCACCAGACGCGACGTAAGTTCCTTCCCGCCCATAAGCTTAACCCGTTGCGCCTGGCCGTTGTTCACAATACCTTCCACACGCCCCAACCTTTGCTCCACCGTCGGAGGCATGTGCGTCCGCAGAGCGTTCACCATATCCGGGTATTTAATCCCATATTGTTCGATGGGGCCGCTCTTGAAAATGCGGCCATCAAACGCCCCATGCACTTCGTCTACTGTCCCGCAATACGGAAGCAGATACTTCAGTAGACCGAATTTACGCAACAAAAGCACTTGTTCCCGTTCAATCTTCTCGGCTTTGAAGACCGGTCGGCAGCTTGGGTACGGGTCCAGGAGCAGAACCTTCATACCCTTTTGTCCCAACACGGCTGAAAGGGTAGCGCCGGCCATGCCGGCTCCTATGACGATGATGTCTGAGGTTACGTCAGACGACTTGTTCGGCATAACCTTTCCCATCTTCAAGTTGTCTCCGATCCGCCCAAAAGATTGCCGCAGCGTCCCATCCAACATTGAAGCGGAGCCGAGCGGTTAACGACGTGGTAGCCGGGGGCAAGGGGGGAAGCAGGAGATCCAAGAACCACGCTAAGTCTACTCGAGATTATGTGGTGTAACCCAACCACTGTCAACGTCAAATTCCATAGTGTCAAATTCGATGGGATCTGGCGTGGCTGGCGCAAAACCGCGGTTTCATCCTTGGCAATACGCAGGGCGAACAGAAGACCTTTAGCAAAGGTAGAACAACTACTCGACCACAGACAAAAGAACTTATAGATAGGTTTCAGCTTTTATGATCAAGGACTACACCTACATTTTTGTGCCAGATCGGCACTAACAAAACTTGGAATAACAACGAACCAGTCAGCTCATCTCCGCTCGAACCCGAGTGAATGCTAAAATCGACGTTCGTGCGGAAGATTAGAAATTCATAAGCAGTTTTCGGTCGCTTTTTTGACCGCACTCTGGACATCTTTTAGTTCATTATTTGCTCTCTTAACGCTCCGTTCTTGGAGTTCTGAATGCGAATTGCTGTAGTGGGTTCAGGATACGTAGGATTGGTTGCCGGCGCGTGCTTCGCCGACCTCGGCCATGAAGTTGTCCTGGTCGATAACGATGTGCGCAAACTGGCCGCGCTCAAAAACGGCGAGGTGCCCATCCACGAGAAATTCCTGCCCGAGTTATTCGACCGCCATCGCGGCCATCGTCTCACTTTTTCCGATAATCTCCGCGAATCCGTTCGCGCCAGCGTCGCCATCTTCATCGCCGTCGGCACCCCGCCCACCGAGCGCGGCGAAGCCGACCTCTCTTATGTCGAATCCGTCGCCCGCGAAATCACCGGCGCAGTGGACGATTACAAGGTCATCATCGAAAAAAGCACCGTTCCCGTCTATACCAGCGAGTGGATCCGCAAAATCATCCTCCGCAATGGCGCCGATCCCGATTCTTTCGACGTCGCCTCCAACCCGGAATTCCTCCGCGAAGGCACCGCCGTCACCGACTTTCTTTTTCCCGATCGCATCGTCGTCGGCTGCGACTCCGAACGCGCCGCGGAAGTTCTCCGTGAGATCTACGCGCCCCTTACCAGCGGCACTTACTACCGGCACCCAGATGCCATCCCGCAACCCGACCGCACTTCCATCCCCGCGCCCATCATCGTCACCAGCACCAAGAGCGCCGAACTCATCAAGCACGCCTCCAATGCTTTCCTCGCCATGAAAATTTCCTTCATCAACGCCGTCGCCTCCATGTGCGAATCGGTTGGCGCCGACGTCAACCAGGTCTGCCACGGCATCGGCTCCGATTCCCGCATCGGTCCACGCTTTTTGAATCCCGGCATCGGCTACGGCGGTTCCTGCTTCCCGAAAGATGTGTTGGCCTTCCGCGCCGTCGCCCGCGAATGCGGTTATGACTTCCGCCTGCTCGACGAAGTCATGCGCATTAATGAAGATCAGCGCGACCGCTTCGTACGCAAAGTTCGCAGCGCCCTCTGGACCCTCCGCGGCAAGAGTCTGGGAGTCCTCGGCCTCGCCTTCAAGGGCGGCACCGACGATATTCGCGAATCTCCCGCCATCCTTATTCTGCAATTGCTCTTGCAGGAAGGCTGCAAGATCACCGCCTACGATCCCGCCGCCATGGAGCGTGCCCAGGAAGTCCTGCACTCCACCGTAAAGTTCGCCAACTCCTCCTACGAAGCCGCCCACGGCGCCGACGCCCTGCTCATCCTCACTGAGTGGGAAGAGTTCGCCAACCTCGACCTCGCGCGCCTCCGCGACGAACTCAAATATCCCATCGTCATCGATGGCCGCAACCTGTATGATCCCGAAATGATGGCCGCGAATGGCTTCACCTACTACAGCGTCGGACGCGCCGCCGCTCGCGTCGAAACCCCTCCCGCTGCCGCCATGAGAAATTCCGCAAAAAAAGCATGACCTCACAACGCGCTCTGGTCACCGGCGGAGCCGGTTTCCTCGGATCCCATCTCTGCGATGCCCTCCTCGCCGAAGGCTGGCGCGTTGTTGCCATCGACAATCTCTTAACCGGACGCCTCGCAAACCTCGCTCACCTGAAAAACAATCCCGCTTTCGAGTTTCTGGAAAAAGACATCTGCCAGCCCTTCGACCCCGGCCCCATCGACTTCGTATTCCACTTCGCCAGCCCCGCCAGCCCCATCGATTACACCATCCACGGCATCCCCACTCTCAAAGTCGGCAGCCTCGGAACCTTCCACACCCTCGACGTCACCCACAAATACAACGCAAAATTCCTCGTCTCCTCCACCTCCGAGTGCTACGGCGATCCGCTCGAGCATCCGCAAAAGGAGACCTACTGGGGCAACGTCAACTCCATCGGACCGCGCTCCGTTTACGACGAAGCCAAACGCTTCACCGAAGCCGTCACCATGGCCTACCATCGCTATCACAAAGTCGATACCCGCATCGTCCGCATCTTTAATACGTACGGCCCTCGCTTACAGCTCAATGACGGACGCGTCATCTCGAACTTCATGAAGCAAGCCCTGCGCGGCGAGCCTCTCACCGTCTACGGCACCGGCAGCCAGACCCGCAGCTTCTGCTATGTCGCCGACGAAATCGACGGCTTCCTTCGCCTCGCTAAATCCGACGAGCACCTCCCCGTCAACATCGGCAACCCCAACGAATTCACCATCCTCGAATGCGCCAGGGAAGTTCTCAAAGTCACCGGATCAAACAGCGAAATCATCTACCATCCTCTACCGCCCGACGACCCCAAACAGCGCCAGCCCGATATCACCAAGGCCCGCCAACTCCTAGGCTGGGAACCAAAGATTCAACTTGCCGAAGGCCTAAAACTCTCGCTGGAGTATTTCAAGAAAGCCGTAGCGGAAGAAGTAACAGCGGCGAAGTAGCTGGCAGTCAGTCAGCAGGAACCCGAGGGTGGCCACGCTTTATTGGACGAACGTGAGCCCATCGCGGTTCAGCCATTTCTCCTACCAAAAGTCACTAAGCAGATTGCTTAAATGCGGGACGGGGGCTGATGAGATAGGCATACAATGGTGCCGTCTTCGAGTCAAAAACGAAGATTCAGGTAGAGAGCACGAGGAACATTGGCCGATGAAGACCGTCGAAAAGTTCGCCGCGGGACTTGCAGAAGTGCCTTCTGACGTTGCGCGAACGCCTCGTTTCATTCGCTATGCGACTCCTCTTTTTGTTCTGTGGGCACTCTGGCTAACGGCCGAGTATTGGTCATTTGGTTCCAACTCGTATGTCCGGCTGCACAATATCGCGGATGAGTCGTTGCCCCAACTGATTGCGCTCAAGGCAAACTTTCTGCATCGGATGTTCGGCAGGTGGAACCCGTTTTGGTCATCGGGCGCAGACCGCGCGGCCCTTCCATTTAGCCGGGACATGGATGTAGTTCCGTTCTTGATCCTTCCGGGCTGGCTTGCATACGCGACGGTTAGTTTCCTTCAGCGCTTGGTCGCAGGACTGTTCACCTTTCGGCTGTTGCAGAGACGTATGGGCGTTAGTCCATGGCCTGCGCTGTACGCATCTCTGGCGTATTCACTTTTTGCTCAACCGTTGCTCGACCGGGGCTGGACCGGGTTTGCGCTTTTCGATTACCTTGCGGTTCCCGGCATTCCCTTCGTGCTCTGGCTCCTATCCGGCATACAGGCGGAGCGGCGCAACTGGTCGGTCTTGCTGGCAGTGCTCGCCGGTCTGTGGCTGGGTTTTGCGGGGAGTTTGCACATTAGCCTGTTTGTTGGACCCCTGGTGATCTATTGGTCCGCCGCGATATGTCCCCGCCGCGAGAGCGCCTTCTGGCGGCACCTCCTGGTATTTTTTCTCACGTGGGGCGTTATCGCCGTCTTCGTCAACGCGCCGCTGCTTGGGTTGGCTCGTGACTCCACCAGGTACACCTACCAACTGGGATCGATCTGGGCAATTGGCGTAATGCCTCTGATTGTGGGCGTCGTCGGGTGGTTGCTGGCTGAGATTGTTCCGGTCATCCTGATCGGTATTGGACTGAGTTCATGCCGCTTCCGTAGCCGTCGACTGAATGCCCTTCTCGCAGCCATCGCGTTCTGTCTCTTTGTCGGCTCTTCATACGACACTGTCGCTGAGGCGCTCCGCACGAAGTTGCCGTTTCTTCGCGCGTTCAACTTCGGGCGCATCAACCTGTTGCTTCCGTTTTTGTTCCTGGTGGCGGCTGCCGTCGCTCTTGACGAATTCTCAGACCGCTCAACCGTGGCGTTGCAAAAGGATGGAGTCCGCCGGTACAGTGTCCCACTCGTCGCCCTGGTCTCGACCGTTCTGGTCGGCGTGGTTGGCTGGGAATCCCTTCAGGTGAAGACGCAGACCTTGCGTGACATGCTGGATGGTCACAACTATCGCGCCTACTACCTGAATCCGGATCTACAGCGTCTGGCGGAAGAAACTTCTGCCGCGCCGCCATTTCGAGTGGCCACGGTTGCGACGGGTTCGAAGTTCCCTTCGCCGGACTTCCCCCCTGGAGCCTTATGGGCTTATGGCTTCGAAACCGCGGATGGTTTTCTCAATCTTCAGCCAAAGCGTTATCACGATTTTTGGGAGTACGTGATTGGCCCACTCATGGCCTCCGATGAAGGCGTTTACCATTGGGTCCATGANNTTTGGCTGCCAGCTCAACTTGTTTGCGCCGGCTGCAGGATTTTCTCCTAACAAAAACTTCGGCGACTACTACCGGCGGAACCTGCTCTCGCTGGCCAACGTTCGCTATATCGTTTCTCCGGTAAAGCTTCAGGATGACCGATTGGTGCCGATTCCGTCCCAAACACGGCAGCAACAGCTAATTTGGAGGGCGCTGAATCGGCCTCACAGGTTGATCAGCATTGTGCGCGGAGACTATCCCGGCGCCGCCCTGTACCTGTATGAGAATCCGGATGTTCTTCCACGTTTTTTTTTCGCGGACACGGTTCAGTTCCTGCCGGACGGACAGTCAGCGCTAGCCGCAATGGCGTCGAGAACATCCCTGCAATTACGATCCTCAGTTTTTATCGAGGCTCGCTATGCAACGCAGTTGCGTACCGTTGACGAGCGGTCCGACGATGCAGGCGCAATCGAGTTAGTGAAGTACTCAGCGGATGAAATTGAATTAAACGTGAGCACGCGCTCTTCGAAAGTGCTGGTGGTGAGCAATAACTACAGTCCGTATTGGAAAGCGTGGATCGACGGTCAGACAACCAGCATCGTGCCCGCCGATTACACTTTTCAGGGGCTAACCATACCGATCGGGGCACATCGTGTCGTGCTGCAGTACGTTCCCGCGATCTAAGGGATTCCGGGACGGGACGGGGAACCGAACCGGGACGGGGGACAGACGGGACTGACCCTATACTTTCTGCATCCCATCTGCCAAAAGCGCACGTACNNAAAGTAGACACTTTTTCCACAGCGCAAACTATTGATTCCATGAATGTGCCCGAAAAAGCACACGAGGAATCAACTACTTACAGTCCAATTTTTTGTGCGAGTCGTAATGTTCCTGCGGGAACATTGCTGCGAATTGGCGGGGCGTCTTTTAGCTGGAACTTTCTGCCGCGGCCGCCACAAAGTCGATCAGCTGCTGCACGCCCTGCCGCTCATCTTTAGTGTTCAGATGAAACGACACTCCCATCCCGTAGCCGGGATGCGANNCCACAATTTCGACTGCCACTCCCGACGCGAATGCCAGCGGCATCTCCAGATAACATCCGCCGGAGCTCAGGTCGCTCAGGTGGCAGAAGTTCCGCACCGAACTTCCCTTCTGGTACACTTCCGCTCCCAGGCGGCAGGCATAACGCGTCTCGCCCCGCCTGTTGCCGGGTTCCGCGCGCAATCGCACCACCGCTTCGCGGTCCCCGGCATTCGACTCTTCTTTCGTCGGTTCCGGCTTCCGCAAATCTTGTTTCTTGCCGCCGGAGTGAACCAAGGAACTCTCATCGGCAGCTCTCATCGAGTGTTCCACTTCCACCGTTTCAGTCTGCAACTGCTGGCGCGGCGCATCGCTCAAGTTCATCTGCAGCCACTCGCGCAACACCCGCCGCGAGGCCTGCGGCACATCGACAAACTGAATGCCCGCGCGCCCATTCCAATCCT
>PLUJ01000014.1 GCA_003165455.1 Acidobacteriaceae bacterium
AATCGGTAAGGTAAGGTTTGCCCGTGATTCGCCCGTAATCCTTCACTCCAGGTGCACATCGCGTCGATTCAGAGTACACACCTGTAGCCTGCGGTTTGTTTCGTAGCAGCGTTATTAATTCAATTTTGCACTCCAGTTCAGGACTACAGACAAGGGCGTCATCGCCGTCTTAAGTTGCGTGTTAATGAGGAATTTCTGGCCGTCGCTGCTGACGTCGTAGGAGAACAGCTCGGAGGTTGCAAACATCTCGCGGGGATTGGCCTGGAAGAGCGCCGTCGGCGTGCCGGCGTCAAAGTTAGAACCTGTCCTCACCGGAACCGCCATGATTTTGTTGTCGTTGGAGAGGTAGAAGAGTTCCTTCCCATCGCCGCGCCATCGGGGCTGATCCCCTCCCGCGTTCGACAACTGCCACTTCCCATGGGCTTCGGGAAAAGAGGTTACATAAATTTCCCATCGTCCACTCTCATTGGAGGCGTAGGCGACCCACTTGCCATCCGGTGAGAAGCGTGCGCTCTTTAGTGTGGAACTCGCTTTCAGAAACTGAGTGGATCGGAGCTCCGGCAACGTCAAAAACCATAGATCTGGGCCGCGCCCATAGATCACATACTTCCCATCGCGCGACCAGTCGGTCGGAAACCGATCAGGACCATCCTGCGGAATGACCTTCTCCTCTTGCGCTCCATTGGTATCCTTCAAATACAAGTCGAACTTGAGTTCACGATTTGATGCAAAAACCGTTCGACTTCCATCCGGACTCCAGATCGGCAATGAGTCCAACGCCGGATCAAACGTCAGCCGTTTCGCACTCCCGGTTTCGAGATCATAAGTCCAGATGTCGGTATTTTGGCTGGCTGGATCGGTTGTATCTGACGCCACGGCTCTGCCGTTCGAGGCCAGCATTATGTTGCCGTAGATGCCGGGGTTCAGCGCGACTCCGATCTGTTGACCTTTACGGTCAAACCACAGCACTTGGGAGGCGCCGGAATCTGCATTTCTTTGGGCTACCAGCAACCCGCCGGTGGAAGCGGCAAATACCGCTTGAGAAATCCGCGGAAAGAATTGGACATCCCTGAGGAGCGGAACAGGTTCTCCAGTAAGCTCAAACTTGCCGGTGTCGAAGTGTTGCGCGAAAAGGGTTTGATCCCGATAAAAGAGAAGGTATCCCGGAGCGGCATACGCCGCATTTCCCTTCGCTCTGACCACAAGCCGCTTCTCATTCGAATTCAGCGAACCCAGGTAGACCGAATAGAGATCTCTTCGCCCGGAAAGATTGATTGCGGAATACAAGTAATGAATTCCGTCCGGCAGGAATACCGGCCAGCGGTTGCTGTCTTCGTTCAGGGTTTTGTCCGGAACTGTGACCTGAGTTGGCGTTCCACCCGAGGCTGAAATCCGATAGAGGCCGACTCCCAGCGTTCCGCTCGGGGTGAAAAGGATAACGCCATCCTTGTTCCAGGTGCCCCCGCGTCCTGTAGATGCATCGCACAGTGTCTGCACTGGGCCGCCCGCCAAATTCAGCTTCTTCAGTTTCCCATCTGCGAAGAACCCAAGCGACCGCCCGTCAGGAGACCAGAAGGGGAAGGTGGCGCCTCCCGTGTCGGCAAGGCTGGTCGCTTCCGGCGATCCCGGTTCATAGATCCAGAGCACGTTATTTTGCTCGGATTCTCGATGACCAACAATAGCTACCGTATGGCCATTGGGAGCCACAGCTGCACTTCGGGCCGCGAATGGAAGCGGCGCAGAAAAATATGTCGTTTGCTCCGTGCCTTTCGGTCCGCGCCACAAGAGAACGATGGCGATCAGCATGAGGGCGAGAACGCCTGCGATCAGCCAGGCCAGTTGCTCGCGTTTGTTTCCCTTTTTTTCCGTGGACCTGAGAACCTGTGTCCCGCTCTTCGCGATCCACTTCAACTGCAGCGCAACGTCCTGCGCCGTCTGAAAGCGCTCCTCAGGATTCTTAGCGAGGCAAGCGCTGATGATGTGTTCAAACGCCGGCGGCGTGAGTGGCTGGACTGCAGAAATTGGCTCCGGTTCCTTTTCGAGAATTGCGCTGGCCACGCTGATCTGGCTCTTGCCCCCGAACGGGCGTGAGCCGGTAACCATTTCATAAAGAACAGCCCCGAGCGCAAACAGGTCCGATCTTGCATCTGCCTCCTTACCCTCAATCTGCTCCGGCGACATGTACTGGATCGTTCCGATCATCGTGCCCGCCGTCGTGAGCGGAGAAACGGGACTGGCTCCACTCATCGTCCGGGCTGCCGACAAAAGAGGCGCGCTCGACGCTCCACCAGGAGCGCTGGCAACGGCGGACTTCGCCAGCCCGAAATCCATCAGCTNNCGCCTTTCGTCAGCATGATGTTTCCCGGCTTCAGATCGCGATGCACGATCCCCTGCCGGTGCGCCACCGCAAGCGCCTCGGCGACGGCAATCCCAATTTTGAGCGTTTCGCCCAGCGGCAAAGCTCCTTTGCCCAGCCGCTCCGCCAAAGTTTCCCCTTCGAGAAACTCCATCACCAGATAGTCGGTTCCGTCCTGTAAGCCGATATCATAGAGATGGCAGATGTGGGGATGGTTCAGCGAAGAGATGGCTCTGGCTTCGCGCTCCATGCGCTGTTTCAATTCCGGGTCGGAGGAAAGATGCGAAGGCAGAACCTTGATGGCAACGGTGCGGTCGAGCCGGGTGTCCTTGGCGCGATACACGTCGCCCATACCTCCCGCGCCGAGCGGAGATTGAATTTCATAAGGACCAAGTTTCGTACCAGAGGTGAGGGCCATTCGTGCGTGCAATTATAGCCTGTGCATCACATGCCCTCCTTATGTTCTCGTCGGCAATCGGAATTTCTGGCACCCTTAACGCCCGCGAGCCAGCGGTTGCTGTTAGACGCCGGGACCGAGATTGGGACGCAGAGTGAGTGAGCCATCGTCGTTCAGTTTCTGGTGACAAGCCCACCGCACCGGATAGCGCATACCCTTTACCTCGATCTCCGCTCTGAGTCTCAATCCCCGCCATTTGGTCCCTCGCGGCAGCACAAACTGCGCCTGCCGAATCTTTCCGGGCAGGGGATATCCCGGATCCAGGCAGCCACTCTTAAGCGCTTTTCCGTCCTCGCTCTCCACTGTCACTCGCAGCACGCCCGGAACACCGGCGATGCCGTCGTTGGCAAAGCCAATGATCAGCCCAACGTAATCCCCGTCTTCATAGCCCCAGATCATTGACGGCCTCACGCGATAGCCGATTCGTCGATTGATCCGGTCGAACCATGTTGGAGATGCCTGGTAGTAGCTCATCAGATTCTTGGCGCTGATCTGGTGGAAGTTCCAAAGCGACCAGTAATTCACTCCTACATCCATCACATGAGCGATCATGTTGTCGGACGGCGATATCCCTTCCTGCGCGGCGAAACTATCTGGAGCTTTGCCAGGAATCGCCTGTTCGAGCACCGCGGCGATCCAAGGCGGCCGGTTGCTGAGGGCTTCAATTTGCTCATTCTCGATAAAAATGGTGTCGCTCCGAATCCAGTTATTGCTGCGAACCGTGCGGTCAAGGAGTTCTGAGTTTCCAACCCGGCTGTAGTCAGGCTGGGTATTGGTCATCAAAGGGGTCTTCGTAAAGTGCTCCAACTGAACTTCCAGCATGTTGATCCAGGTGCGCTCTGCGGTCTGGTAATCGGGGAAAGGGTTATTACTGAAGGGCCAGGTGTGACCTTCGCCCCAGAACCCATACATGAAGGTATCGATGAACTCGATGGCAGGATTCCCGTTGAATTCCGCTGCCAACAGGCCAATCAGTTCGCCGAATGCCTGCTGGAAAAAAGGATGGTCGAACCGGGGCTGATAACGCGAATACGGGTTCCGCAAGAATCTTTCCGCTGACGCGCTGCTTTCTTTCTCACTACGAACCAGGTCAACGGTCGGCACTTTGTCGAGAACGAAATCCGGCAGGGCTGCTTGATGCCAATAGTCTGGCGCGCTCATCTGAATTCGTATTCCAATGCGCTTGTTATTTTTCTTCGCCAAATCAAAAACAAGCTTCACATAGTCCGGCATCTCCAGGCGTCCCGGTCGCGGCTGGATTTCCCGCCACGTGGGGCGTATGTAAAGCTGCTGCCCCAGCGGAAATCGAACCAGATCCTCAATGGCTTGAGGAATGTTGTCCGATTTGATTTCCTCTGTGCCCATATCGGCCGTGATGTACGTGATCAGTCCCTTCCCATAGTTCGGCACGACTTCTTCCGAAGGAGTTGTGGTCATCACCACATCGTCCGTGGGAATGGAAGCGTCGGGCGGGTACTGGGAGAACGGACCCTGATTCAGGCGGTCGATCACCGTTGGGCCAGAACCAAAATCATATTTTCCCCAATTGTGAGCCGGAACGAATCCTTGCGCTTTGCTTGTTCCGAGCTCAGCAGCCACTGCCAAAGCAACACCACTTTTTAGAAAGTCTCTGCGCTGCATCGAAGTTTCCTCCTACTCGCGTTCCGCGCGATTAGCCGCGCAGGCCTGCTCCCAGCGGAGCGGGACAATTCCCGGATGGGATCCTTCGGATTCTGGAGAACGACCAGGACAAGCTGGGTCGGACAATGTTGTACCGGGGATTCCAATGTCCCTCCCCGGAGATGCTATCGAAGTTCTCTTC
>PLUJ01000047.1 GCA_003165455.1 Acidobacteriaceae bacterium
ATCGAAGCCAAAATGATGCGCATGAAAGGCCACGCCATTCACGACGCCGCCGCATATGTGCCCAAGCCAATGTTCGACTTCTGGAAGAAGCGCGACCCGATCGCCCGGTTCGAAAATTATCTGGTGAAAGAAAAGAAATGGCTGACGCCGAAAGAGAATGCCGACTTGATTTCAGAGGTGGAGCGAGTGATCGAGGAGGAGCGCGAAATCGCTGTGAATTCTCCGATGCCGGCGCCTGAATCAGCCGAAGGCGGAGTTTTCTGCGAAGACAGATGCCACGAGGTCAAGCCGAAATACGGCATGCCGAAAGTGAAAAAGGGAGCGGGCGGCTTCAAGCAAACGGAAGCCGCCGTGCACTTACGGTAAGGGGAGAAGTAGCGAATTGAATCGAGCCCGTGATGGCCGGGGATATCAGACCAACGAAGAGATCTATGGGATGCTGCGTCAGGCGATCATCGACAAAGATATTGTGGTCGGCAGCTATCGTGGTTACATCCGAGAGATGTGCCCGCATGTAATCGGCACCAAGAATGGACAACCGCAAGTTCTGCTCTATCAGTTCGCCGGAGGAAGCAGTAGCGGCTTAAAACCCGATGGATCGGTTTCCAATTGGCGATGTCTCCGCATAGACGAACTCTCGAATGTTTCCGTCAAGAAGTCGGGAGGTGAATGGCACACGGCTTCCAATTACTCGGCTGTGCAGACCTGCGTTGACGAGCTAGATGTCAAAGTGGCCATCGTTTGAAAAAGCTCTGTTTGCCATTCGCTCGCGGTGCAATGAACTTAAGGAAGACTCTATGCAACTCACCTACCTCGAAGCCATCCGCCAGGGAATCTGGGAAGAAATGGACCGCGATCCAACTGTCTTCTGCCTCGGCGAAGACATCGGCATCTACGGCGGCGCCTTCAAAGTCACCGATGGTTTCATCGACCGCTTCGGCCCCGAGCGCGTCATCGACATGCCCATCGCTGAGTCCGCCATCGTCGGTGCAGCTTTCGGAGCGTCCCTCACTGGCATGCGGCCCGTCGCCGAATTCCAGTTCATGGACTTCATCGGCTGCGCCTTCAACCAGATCAGCAACATGGTTGCGAAAACGCATTACCTCTGGGGCGTACCCGCTCCGCTCGTACTGCGCGGCCCCAGCGGCGGATACGTCCACGGCGGCCCCTTCCACTCGCAGAATCCCGAGATGTGGTTCGTTCACAATCCCGGCCTTAAAGTCATCTGCCCGGCCACGCCCTACGATGCCAAGGGACTCATCAAAGCCGCCATTCGCGACAACAATCCCTGCATCTTCTTCGAACACAAATATCTCTATCGCCGCATCAAGGGTGAAGTTCCCACAGAAGATTACGTCGTTCCCATCGGGAAAGCGAACATCGTCCGCGAAGGCCGTGACCTGAGCATCATCACTTACGCCGCAATGGTTCACACAGCGCTTGAGGCCGCCGAAGTTCTAAGCAAAGAGGGAATCGATCTCGAAATACTTGACCTGCGCACGGTCTCACCGCTCGACCGCGAAGCTATCGCACAAACGGTCAAGAAGACGAACAAAGTCATCATTCTGCACGAGCACTCCCGCACCGGCGGCCTGGCCGGCGAAATCGCCGCCATCATTAACGAAGAAGCCTTCGACGATCTCGACGGACCCATCGTCCGCATCGCCAGCCTCGACTCTGCCATTCCGTTCTCTCCTCCGCAGGAAGAGCACTACCTGCCCAAGGTGAGCGACGTGGTCCGCGAATCCCGCAGGCTGAAAGCGTATTGATTCCGGAGGATTGAGAAGAAACGTGTGGAGACAGCCCAAAACTAGCGCCCAACCCACTGCTTCTGCCACAATAGTCAATTCCGGAGGGATCCATGGGTAAATTCATTCTCGGCTTTATTGGAGCTGTTCTCGTGATCGTTCTCGGTGGCCTCGGCTTCGCCATGCTGGGATTCTTCCCCACGAACGCGAACGTAGCCCCACCTCACCTCGAGCACCGCATCGCAATGGGAGCCATCGACGCTTCGATGGAACGCCACGCTCCCCACGTCAGCAATCCCCTGCCCCCCAGCGATCAGAACTTTGAGGATGGCATGAAGCTTTACACCATGAACTGCGCCGTCTGCCACGGCGGACTCGACCGCAAGCCGGCCTCGCTCGCGAACTCGTTCTACCCACCAGCTCCCAATCTCGTCTCCGATCCGCCCGACGACCCCGAATGGCATGTCTTCTACACCATCCGCACCGGCGTCCGTTACACCGGCATGCCTTCATGGGAAAAAACTCTAAACGAACAGGACATGTGGAAGATCGCCAGCTTCCTCTCGCACATGGAAAAACTGCCACCCGCCGTGCAGGACTACTGGAAGACCAGCTTCGGCGTAGCCGCCCCAAGCGGCGAAGAGGAGAAGGACGAACACAAACACTAGAACTGGCTCCCGCGGACCCCAATACGGAACATAACGGGCCACGCCTATCAAGAGAAAGAACGGCGAGATCCACTTGCGCATCCGTCTTTCCACTCCAACTCCCCCACCCGCTATAATGTTCGTTTGCATCCGGCCCTCCGTCCCGAACCGTGGGGCCGCGTGGAAGGAAATCATGCCGACTGACATCATCATGCCCCAGATGGGCGAATCCAT
>PLUJ01000215.1 GCA_003165455.1 Acidobacteriaceae bacterium
CGCGTTCTTTGCGAAGGGCGGGTACGATGCTGCCGGTAGTGCCGGCCTTTAAGCCGCCCGCGCACCAAACGAAATCCTACCCCAGCCCTCGTTCACCCCAACCGGTCCCGGCTCATCCAGAAGATAAAAGCGATAACTGCTCCAGCGCCACTGCTCCGGCGATTCCACCAGTCCGCGCTTCACCGGATTTCGATGAATGTAGCGCAGCTTCTCCACCCGCTTCCTGGTCGTCCATACATTGAAATCGTAGAAGCGAGCCTGCCAGAGCGCCCGGCGCACCGCCCCGTTGTCAAACAACCGCCGCTGGCGCCCGTCCACCCGCTTTTTCTTGGGCAGCAGCGCATGCGCCGTGCGCTGCTTCAGCACCTGCATCACCGTGGACGGCGTGCCCACCTCAGGCTGCGTGATGAGCAGATGAATGTGCTCCGGCATCACGACATAACCCACCACCACAAAGCGGTAGCGTTAACGGGTCTCTTCCAGGATCGAAAGAAGCCGGTCGCGGCTGCGTCGCGGTACGTTGGGAACGCCAACGAGGAAGGCGGAGTTGGGGGCAAGGTATTCCTATCGGCTACTGGCGCGTTTACCCTTACTCTTTCGACGTTGCGCCTGACGTAATACTTCTCCGGCGAGGGAACGCTCACGTTTGCTGCGTGAGTGCATAGCCTTCCCGGCCTCACTCTTAACACGCTTCGATTCTTTAGCCATTCACTCAGTGGAAGCCGAGATGGCTAAAGTTGCGCGTGTCGGAAAGCGTGAGGAACTAGCTTTCGCCGACGAAGCCAGAACGTGGGCAGGGATTTGCCTCAGCGAGAAACTTTCCCGCAATGGCGACTTCATCCTCGCCTACCGTGATCTGAGTGGAGCACCGCTCGAACCCAAGATGCTGATTGATTGCAAAGACAAGCTGTCAATCTCCGAAATTGATATATCCAAGTTGGTGCGAGACGCTCAGGAGCGTCAGATTTCAGTCGGAGTCTTAGTCGCAAAGGATGAGTCCCAACTCCGGCAGGTCGATACAGATTGCCGATGGGATCGCAAAGAAAATGTCTGGATATTGAGAACCACCCGGCAATGGCTGCCTCGCGATCTGGATGTGCTGAAACCTTTATTTGAGCGGATGCGGATACAGGGATCAGATTTCCTGGACAAGAATGTCGCACTCGCCGACGAGGTCCGAAGAACGTTTGCCGATTTAGCGCGGATTGAGGCTGAGTTGAAGAAGGCATCCAAAGCCATCATTTGCGCTTCGGGATCGCTGACCAANNAGAAGATTGCTTCGCAGCCGGAAATGGACGATCTCAGCCTTGCGAAGGCTGGGGACTAGCACTGTCGGACATCAAGGTAAAACCTGAACCCACTTGCAATTTGAAAGGAGGTAACTCCAGTGTTTTCTCCCCTGAGATTTGTGCGGGGCATGGCGATATGGGCAGTCGTGCTCTTCCTATCCCCAATCTTATTTCTATTTGTCCTTCTTCTTGGATTCCACAGGTTGAGTTCCGATGAAATCGGATTGGTGAAACTTCTCCTGGTTGTGATCGGACCGTTTGCCTCCACATTCTGGTTCATCCTCATTTCCGTTTTCAGCCGGCAACGGCGAGCGAGAAGACTAATCAGCTCTCACACTCGGACTGGCGACGGCTATTCAGAGTCCGAGCTTAGGTTTCTAGAGCGAGAGAACAAACCGAGGCATCTGACAAATTTACTCGTACTTCTGCTTTCGTTTTCAGCATCAGTCTGCTGCGCTTACCTATTCTCCGATGCCGGTGATCTGCTTTTCTTTCTGGGGGTGAGTACCGGGATTGTCAGGCCGGCTTTGGTTGTTTTGCTCAAGGTTGCTGGCTAGTCGAACCTGAGGCAGGAGAGGAGACCATTTGCTTAAGAAGCCCCAGAGTCCAAAGGAAGAACCGCAGATCGGCATCTGCTGGTTGGTCAACGGAACGTTGTTCATTGAGAGCACGAAACTCAGCCAATCCGAGTCCTATGGCGATCGCTGAACATGCCTGCTCCGTTGCCATCTGCCTCTTAGCCACCGTCGATTGGACCAGCACCGGCGCTGACACAGCGCTCGGTGCGTCCAATTTCTAGTTCGGTTCCATCTCCGGAACCGGTTCCCAGCCCGAAGTTAAATATTGGCATTGCTAAAGAGGCACGATATTTTGCAGCAAAGAGTCAATACCAATTCGCAGAAACCCCTGATCGTTCCGAATCTGTAACAAAACGATGATTTTAGTACCTCCCGAACTATGCCTCATGTCATGGTCTCGCCTCTGTGAAAGGAGGAGGCCCTGCTTGAAAATCTACGAAAACTCTGCATTCTGGCTGCTGGTCTGTGTTGTGTCCTTTCGTTGTTATGTGTTGCTGCACCAACGGCGCGGAAAGAAGCAGCGCCGCAGCCATGATGGGATTGAATTTCATTTATGGGCTGATTTCAAAAGCGACGCCTGCGTTATACGTACCGCCAGCCTTGGTCGTGCCCAAGAGATTTCCCTTGTCATCTAACGTTACGCCCCAGGGAAACTGGCCATCTGTGCCGACAAACTTGTGCAATACCGTGTAGTTCCATTTTCCGCCGGGCTGCGGCGATAGTCGGAAGACGACGCCGCAGGTGTAGCCGCCGCAATCCGCGATTCCGCCGCTGGCGATGCCGTAAAGATTCCCTGCCTTGTCGAACACCATGGTGGTGCCAGGGAAGCATCCTTCATTGCAATTCGGAAAATCATAGAGAACACTCTGATTCCATCGCTCTCCGGTTTGCGAAAACGATGGCGTCAGCTCAAAAATGGTTCCGGTTGCGTTGGGACCTCCTTCGCCAGCCACGCCGTAGGCGTTGCCAGCAGAGTCGAGGGCCAGTCCGCCGTCCGGGTATTGGCCATCATATTGGGAACTGGCGAAGCGATGCATCACATGGTAAGCCCAAGTGCCGTCAGGATTCGGAGTCATCTGAAACGCCACACCGCAGCCCAGACTGCCCGGGCAGTATGGATAAGTGGCGTTGCCGCCGTAGAGCGTCGTGCCGTAGAGATTGCCGCGAGAGTCCCAGCTTAGCGGGTACTCTGTCTCGTCTCCGTCCGGGCAGCCGCCCTGCGGGCTGCAAAAGCTGTAGAGTTGCGTGTAGGTCCAGCCGTCCGCACCCGGGGAGAGTTCGCCGATCGCGCCAGAGCCGAGATCGCCCGGGCCAATGCCCCCATAAATGTTCCCGACCTTGTCCAGAGTGAGGCCAGGACTAAAGTTTTGATCGTAGATTGGAGTGAGAGTCACGGTGCCAGATACAACGGCGTACTCGTTTATCGCAGCGAATTCGCCTTCGCCTTCCATTGTACCGTACAGGGTTGGCTCTGGCTCTCCGGGGCTGACGAGATTGCCATAGGGATCGCCTCCTCCGTCGCCGCCCGGGAACTGGTCGTATAGCAGGGTTTCCTTCCATTCGCCACCGGCCCCAGGCGCTAGCACAAAGATGGTGCCGCAGCCGTAGCCCTCGCATCCAGTTCCGCCCCCTCCCCCCGTATTTCCGTATAGCCTCCCCTTGTCATCGATGAGCAAGGGGCCCGTTGGTCCGGCACCGTCGTTCGCCCCGCCAAAGTAGTGCAGAACTTTGAAGTCTTGGGCCCCAAGAGCACACGGTGCGAGGAGGGCCCCAGCCGCGAATGCTAACAATATCCGACGGGCAAGGGAGAGCGCTTGACGTGATTTCACCGCTAGTAGTCCTCTTCTCCAGGTCCACCGTCAGGCCCGGTGGGCGTCGGGTAGACTCCGTTCTGCGGAGTGGTGTAGTAGCTCTGGAACGTGCCCGGCGGGTAGGGCGTTGAAATCTGGGTGAATGTGCGTTTGTAGCTCGTGCTGAAGAAGTCTGAGAGCGGGATGTTGCCCTTCTGATTGTCGGGTGCGTTAAGATCGGCGTAGCCATCACGTCCGCTCTGGTCGATGTTGGGTAGCCCGAAGTTGTTCTCCACGAACGTAAGAACGCTCCCGAAATCATGTACGTAGGGAAAAACTTTTCCGGGGCTGGGCAATGCGCCCGAGACGTAGCCCGCCTTCGTGTACGCGGAGACGACTAGAAGCGGGACGCGCATGCCGTAGACGTAGCCGCAGCCCCAACCGTTGGGCTGAACGCTCGAAGGACACGACGTTGGCGTTCCTTCGTAGACCGCCGGTGGCGTGACATGATCGTAGAAGCCGCCCCAATCGTCCCACACCACGAAAATTGCGGTCGGCTCAGGCGTGGGCGAGCTTATGCCCCAGTAGTCGCACTGACCGTTGCTAGTTGTATAACTCTTCCCGATGGCATTGATGATGTCCCCCACCCACGATGGACCGTAGGGAGGGCTGTTGTGTACGTCATTGAAAGGATGATCGGACCAGGCTTCGTCGGGAATTACCCAGCTGATTTTCGCGAGGCTGCAGTTGGAAATGTCGGTCAGAATAGGTGCGCCGTTATAGCCGTTCTGATTCGGCAGCACGACATGGCTGGTAAATTCCGTTGCTGTACAGGGGGTTTGCACAGTGTAGCCGCTGTTCTCGCCGTAGCAGACTTCAGGAATGGCTTCCGGGGCGTTCCAGATGACCCCTGTGCTCGGAGTGTAATACCGCCAGCTTACATTCTTGTCGCCGGCGGAGTCTGTCACCAAGCTGTCATGCGGATAGCATTCCGATGGACTGCTTCGCGGGTCAGCTTCCTGAGATTCCCGTCGGTAGGACCCAATTCGGGTAGCCATTTTCGTCTTGGTAGTCGCAACCACTGTCATTAAACCCGGCGTTGTTGGCCACGAAATCGAGGTAGTAGTTATTGGGGTCGTTTGGCGCTACCGGGGCCGAGGTGCCGGTGAACAGAAACTGATGAGCCTCAAAGCTGGGGCCCATGTCGACAATTTCTCTAACCCTGATGACGCCCGTGGGATACTCAGTTGCCTCTTGGATAGCCCTGTTAAGTGAATTGTCGTCAATCCCGCATCTCGCTCTCATCTCATCCCTTATTTGCGGAACTGACTGACCAAACATAAGGGAGTAGTCGCCCATGAACTTGGCGTGCCACTGCCGTATTTCTGGAGATCGTACACGCACCATGAAGTCATCGTCGCGCTCGCCAGGTTTTTTAATAATGGTCGGTTCTTGACCGTGCGACCCCAAGAAACCCTGTAACTCGGAAACCATTTCCAACACTCTCAGGCGAAGCGATGGAATCGGATACTGCGAAGGTTTAGATGAAGTCGCAACAGATTCCACTGTCACCGGAGAAATGGGTATATCTTTGCCCTTGCTATCCAAAGCTCCATGCTGAATCTCCGCCCCTGGTATAGAAGCGAATTTTCGCTGGATCACGTCAAAAGTTAATATCGCAGGATCATCGGTGGCAAAAATGACGCTTCCGGAATCAAGGGTGGTTCCTTCAACGAACTCGAATGGTGCGCTACCGTGGAAAAGCAATTTCACATTCTTAAAACTGCATCGCCTGAAACTCTTGTTGTCCACGACGATTTCTTCATTTTCAAACTTATGATCGTCAACAAGCTCAAAGCGGGGACGAGAAAAGCCAGCCCGCCATTTCCCCCCCATTCCAGTATCCTTACCGGATGGTGGACGACGAATGTAAATGGCGTAAACCAGTAGCGCCCAAGTGAGCACCAGTAAGATCACCCATAAACGGATTGCCGGAAGTTCCGGATGATAGTGGCGGTATTCTGCATAGGCGCAAGCTAATAACCCAGCAACCGTCATGCCTATGGAGTAAAGGCGCTTCACGGTCGGCTCCAACTCAAACAGGAAATACAAACCTGTCCCGAATGCAGTAAGACCAAACCAAAAGAGCGCTTCATCGAAAGGCATAAGGCATCAATCGTATACTTGCCCGATTGGGCGAGGCAAGTATATTCTTGCCCTAAATAGCGGCGATTTGCATCCAACCACCGACTTCAGATGGCTGGAAGAATCAAAGGTGCGGCGAAACAGAACTAATCTGTCGTACGAGGAGTTTGCTCGACTGGTTTCGTCCCATCCGTATTCCCCACTTCAACCACTCGACATTGCGAGCCGGGGGGGTGTAGCGTTTTCCCCTCAATGCGTAATACCCCCCTTTTCGTTTGACCCTATTTTCTCGTGCCTGTAAGATCACATGCCTGAATGGTAAACTCGCCGCAAACGCCGGACAACTCTCGGAAGTTTATCCCTTCGCTCCAAAACGCGCCAATGAGAGTTGCTTCTCGCCTAGGAAAGGAATTCGGGTGCTATTTATGCGGATTCAGATTTTGTTCCAACAGGGAATAAGTTTCGTCGGTTAGAACCCCACCAACGATATGCGCCAGCTTGGTCCAAAAGGCTCCCTGCGCCTTCGAAACATCTTGACCGAGGATTTCCTGCTCTGGGTAGCCGAATCCGCTCAGAATGGCTGTCTATGCATTTGGAGATTCTCCGGGTTCAACGATCCCTTATAATTTCCGCATTGCTTCCCTTCTTTGAAACAGTTCCTCTAGGTCCTGGACCTGATCCCTTCAACCACCCTGAGTGGATTTTTGAGATCAAGTATGACGGCTTCCGATGCCTGGTTCTGCTTGACCACGGTCGCTGCAAACTTGTGTCCCGCAAAAGAAATGAGTTCCGATCTTTCCCAGCCCTGAATGATGCACTCGCAACCGAATTCAAAGATCGGTCGCTCGTGCTGGACGGGGAGATAATCTTTCTAAATTCAGAGGGCAAACCTCAATTTGAGGATTTAATGTTCCGCCGAGGGAGCCTCGGTTCATTGCGTTCGATTTGCTGTGGCACGAAGGCGAGGATTTACGATACGTGCTGCTGATTGACCGCAAGCGACGTT
>PLUJ01000179.1 GCA_003165455.1 Acidobacteriaceae bacterium
CGACGTGTTGCGGCGCCTGCAGCCAGAGCAAGGATGGAAGAGCATTCTCGACATCGGCTGCGGCGACGGACTTTTTTTCCACGAGTTATCGCGGTTTGGGGAGGTGGAGGGAGTGGAGCCATTTGCGGAGTTGGTAAGGCCGTCTAATCCGTTCCGAGACCATATCCGAATCTGTCCCTTTGACGAGAATTTTCAGCCAGGAAAGCGATATTCGCTGATCCTAATGCTGGACGTTTTGGAGCATCTGGAGGACGCCGTTGGTGCGTTGCGGCATGTCCTTGAGCTCCTAGAACCGAACGGAATGTTTATTGCCACGGTGCCGGCTTTTATGGCACTTTGGACCAACCACGATGTCCTGAACCATCACTTTATCCGCTATACCAAATCTAGCTTCCGCAAGGTAGCGCAACAGGCAGGTCTGCGAATCCAGGAAGAGCGCTATCTTTACCATTGGACTTGTCCGGTAAAGCTTGGTATCAGATTGGGGGAACGGCTGTTCCGACTAAAGCCAAAACCGGCGCGGGTGCCAATGAAGACCGTAAACGAGTTGCTGTTCTGGCTCTCAAGGATTGAGCAGAAAATGCTCGGCGCTTTTTCACCGCCATTTGGAAGTTCGCTTATAGTTGTCGGAGTAAAAGAATATAACCGATAAAGGATGGCGAACCAAGCATCCCCGCGGCACCCATTAGTCACAGTAATAACTACCTACTATTTGCCAGTCAATTGCCCGAACGGAAGATCAATGTCGTGACGTAGGGTGGGCATTTTGATGTGCAGAATCCCCTTAGGAGGCGCAACCGGCGCCTCGGATTCATACAGGATCAAGCTACGTCCTTCCCACCCGCCCATGTTGCTTTCGATAGGAACAGTTTCCAGCACTTTGTACTGCCCAGTGTGGTCAAGAACGTCACGAAGCGCGGTTTGCGAAGCAAAGTGCAAAGGCATGTTCTTTTCCACCACGATATATCGCACGCCATCAGCCTTCAGGATCTGCTCTACGTCGCTCTGATTGTGAGCAAACTCGGTGACGCCCCATTCTCTTATCGTCCGAACCTCATAGAGAGCCTTGCGAAGAATGACGAAACGCCTCGCAGGGTCAAAGGCACGCATGAAGAAGGTAAAATTTCCCGGGAGGTCCATATCCACCAGGACGAGCCCCCCTTCCATGTGGGCTAATCGCTGTGCTACTTCTGCATAGCCCGAGACGTAACGCCGCTGGTAATTCCAGCCCCTGGCGGTGTAAAAGGCCAAAACTACCGCCACCGCCGCGATGCCCGCTATGCGGATCGCCCGCCCCTGAGTTTTTCCTGTAAACGGGGCAACCGCGAAATATGCGAAAGCTGGAACCCAATAGAGAATGTAGCGAGCCTCTTTGTGGTGAATCAGCGTGAAGATGATGTAGCAGGAGACTATCCACGAGAGCATTATGATTACATTTTCGCGCTTTGACCGCCGCATGCACATCAGTATGCCGAGAACGCTTAAAGTTAGCGCTCCCCACCCCAGCAGTTCGGGAAGCACCGACCAGTAATAACCCCACTGCATGGTTGAATCCGCCGAGGTTCCCTTAACGTTGACCGAAAGAGAGGCGTTCATGAGAATCTGCAGAAAATACACCGGTGCGACCACCAGGAAGCATACGGCAGCCACGCCAACTGCCCTCCAATTTAGAACCCGATCCCATTTGCCCAGAGCCGTCAGTGTAAGTAAGCACCATACGAGCAGATAAATCGCATGGTGCTTCGTAAGGAAAGCCATGCACAAAAAGGCGGCAAACCAATAGAGTGAACGCCGTGTACCTCTGCGGAGATAGACAACCCAGAAATAGCTTGCCGCTATGCAGGAAGCCATCAACGGGAGATCGAGCATGACGGACTTCTCATACCTCAAAACGGCGGGCAAAAAAGCCAATAATAATGTAGAAAGCGCGGCAGTGTATTCGTCTTCCAGTTCTTCTACTAGCTTGAACCAAAAAGCGAGGCCAAACAGTGCGAAGAACATTATGGTCAACCTGGCGGTCAGAACCGAAGCTCCCAGAACCAAGAACGCGACTCCCTCGACTAAATAGAACAGGGGCGGGTACATAACTATGCCAAGGCTGGGGTATTGGGCGTAGTAGCGGTAGGTGTATTGCACAGGGTGACGCAATGGCAAATCGTGCAGGAAGGAAGCGACGTAAAGACCGGTCGCAGCATGCACCGTCTCATCCACATTTTCGCTGAATTCGCCCTTGCGGATACCGCGTAGCAGAACGCCGGTCACCAGGGCCAAACAAAGTACCATCAGCAAGAAGCCGCGCCGGGCAGGAGGAAAAGCGGTGTCAAACCGTTGAGGACTCTCAGTGGGAGACTGGATCGGAGCGGGAGAAGGCATTGGTCTGAGTTTCCTTCGTCTCTATCCAACCTGTCTTCAGTCGGACAAATAGAGCACTATGCGCGCAAGATCGGCTCTGCAAGCGTAGTTTAGCATTGCTGGCAGCCGCCGTCGTTCACGTTGTATTAACATCACACACTATGCCGACCAGAGCTAGGTACCTGCTCTCTGAGCGAAAATCAAATCCAGGACAAATCCCGTCGCACGAGCAACTGGCCGAGCGGAGTCTTCGCTTTAAGATAGAGCTTCGTGGCAAAATAAGCTTGATAAGTGTCGCGCAGGAGTCTAATATCTGCGCGCTTTAACGCTTCTCGGTTGTCAGTCGTCAGCTCGTACCCCGTTTCTTGCAACGTCCGGCCGACCAATGCCTCAAAAATGACTAACTCCTCGGCAGAAAAGCCGTTCTGCCAACGTCCGATAGGATTGAAGGTCTCTTCTTTTCCTCCCCCGAAAGATGTATTCGGTTCGCTAACGGAGCCAATTCCTGTTTGCCGGATGCGATCGTAGTCCAAATCTTGTTCAATAAAACCTCCCAAACGGGCCAGCGTTTCGCGCGGCTCGCGGATAAGCTCTTCGAAATGCACTTCAATGTAATCGCCGCCTAAGGCGCGCCCATCGCGGCGGCCTTTGTTCACCATCCACTGCCAGTACAAACCTGCCGCCATCTTTGAGGGTAGGTGGTCCCAGGGCAGGCGCCTTACGTAGCCTTGTTTATCGGTAGACAGTGCCACATCGCGGCCATCGCGAATGATATGAATGATGAGGGCATCCGGAATGGTCTCCTTGATCCGGTGAAGGTACAGCAGGTGTTCTGGGGTAGTATCGGCCCATCGCTCTACTTGCTGTTTGCTGGCTATTTCGGACATGACGATACGCAAGAAATCGCCGCCATTCCTGCATTCGCTCATGATCCTTGCCTCGATGGCTTCCCTGTCCAGTCCCGACTGCGAGTAAAGCCGGCTCTTATACCACGCATGCAGAAGACGTCGCTTGTTGCGTGTCACGGAAAGGTCTCCAAATGCGGGCTCCAGGAGATTAATCGCGTTGGACTCGGTTCTGTACACGGCGAAATTCCCGGCCGAGAGCAGCATGTGGTACAGCAGAGTAGTCCCCGAACGGACACAGCCCAGGACGAATACCGGAGCGCGGCTTCGCGTGTGGGAAGGGATCGAGTGGCTGGTCGCTGTCTCCATCAGCATCACGGCGGGGTCAAAGTTCCCTTCTCCAGATCAGCACTCGAACTGGAGGAGGGCCCGGGGACGGCCATTCCCGAAGCCGTGCGGAAAAGCGAACCAATTTCGCTGGCGAGAATTTCCGGCGCCTTTCGTTCGTTCGCCCACTCGGATCGCGCCTCCATAAAGTTCCTGTGCCAGAGCTCCAACACCAACATGCGCCACAACATTCCGGAGCGATTTCGCCTCCCTCGAACGTGTTCGTCAATCAGGGCGCGGACGGCCCCTGGTTTGAAGTAACCGCGCTGAAGGCTACGATTCTCCAGCAACACACCCCAAAAAGGGGCCTTAGAACGGTCACGCATCCATTCCACTAAGGGTAATTGGAAGCCCTGTTTGCGGCGGTGCAGTAGATGCGGCGGGACCCCAAGCCTCTCCGCCAATCTCTTCAGAATGTACTTCCGTTTCCCCACCCGAAACTTCCACTGAACCGGCAAGCTCGTCGCCCACTCCACGAATTCATGATCGAGCAAAGGAACACGTACTTCCAGGGAAGTAGCCATGCTCATCCGGTCCACTTTCGTGAGAATGTCAGCGCTCAGATAGGTCTTGGTGTCGAGATATAACAGGCGGCTCATCCGGTCGGAAGCAGGGGCTTCATCATAGATTTGCTGCCATTCCCCCAGCGGGTTCGGCAGGTGCCGGGCCGATTCCAGAAACTCCCGGGTAAACAGATGCTGCTCGCGGTGCATCACGCGCAGGAACGAAAGCCCGTCCAGGTAACGATCCCGCTCGTTCAGTGACGCGTTCCATGCCAGATTCTTGCCGTACATTCCAGGCGGGAGAAGGCCATGGATTCGATCGCGGTAAATTGGCCCAATATAACGGTGGAAGGAATCGAATTTTCGGCGCTCCATTGCTACAAGATAACGATCATAGCCGGCAAATAATTCATCTCCGCCATCGCCGGAAAGCGCAACCGTAACTTCCCGCCGCGCCATCCTGCACACGTAATAGGTCGGCAGCATTGAGGAATCGCCGAATGGCTCTTCCATCATGCTCGATAGATATTGAAGGGTCTCTTCGATGTTCGGCTCCAGCACTAATTCGTGATGCTCGGTACCGAAGCGCTCCGAAACCACGCGCGCGTACTCTGATTCGTTAAACTGCTCGGCGCGAAAGCCGATAGAGAAGGTCTTGACTGGCTTGGTGCTCGCCCGTGCCATCAGGGCGACAATAATTGACGAATCCACTCCTCCGCTTAGTAACGCTCCCAGGGGTACTTCGCTGATCAAACGAATTCGTNNTCGCTCCATCTCTTCCAGACATTCCTCTTCGCTGATGAGCGCGCGCGTGCCGTAATGGGGCAAATCCCAGTATTTGCGGATCTTGATCTCTCCGTTGCGATATTCCATCAAGTGCCCGGGCGGCAGTTTGCGGATACCCTGAAAGGCCGTGTGCGGATCGAGTATGTACCCGAAATACAAATATTGGAGAAGACCTTCCGCATCGATCTGGGCTAGTTCCGGACGGACCGAAAGAATGGTCTTAATCTCTGATCCAAAAAGAATCCGTCCCTCGTGCACCGCGTAATGCAAAGGTTTCTTGCCGAGTCTGTCGCGAGCTAAAAAGAGCGATTGCTGACGCTGGTCGTATAAAGCGATCGCGAACATGCCCCTCAGTTTCTTGACGCAGTCCGCACCCATCTCCTCATAGAGGTGGACAATCACTTCCGTATCGCTGTGGGTGTAAAAGCTGTGACCGCGGTGTTCCAGCTCGCGGCGTAATTCAGGGAAGTTGTAAATCTCACCGTTGAAGACGACCCAAACGGTGCGATCTTCGTTATGGATGGGCTGTCTTCCGCCGGCCAGATCGATGATGCTGAGTCGCCGCATGCCAAGGCCCACTGAACCTTGGGTATAAATCCCTTCGTCATCCGGTCCGCGGTGAATGATCGTGCGGCACATGCGATGCACATCTTCGGCATCGATAGTCTCTCCCTGCCTGCCGACGATGCCCGCTATCCCGCACACTGGCTGACCTCCGCTGTACTGCCCTATTGATTAGTTCGACGAGAAAGGCCCGCTTTGCCGGAACTTTCCTCCGGCAGCGCCGCTTAATTGCGAAAGTTGTGGGCCTCAACCCATAGCTAACTGATGTTCCGGTTCCCGCTGGAGCAACCCCAAGGATTCATAGCCACCGTGAGGGCTGCTTGGTTGGCTTCAAAACACCTAGGGTCTTTCGGCCAAAAGCGTAGCTTAATCTGCGCGAACCAGTTTCCTCTTCTTCGCCGGACCGCACTGGGAGCGTCTCACCGGCGATTCTCACCATGGCGCAAGTGTAACCTATTACAAAATATGGATACAGGTTGTACTCGATTGAAGCGAAAAACGCACCTGCCATGTATGCGGCAAGCCCCGCCCACAAGGCTTGCGCGAAAAGCGTAAATTCGGGGTCCTCCCGATATTGACGCGACTGCCGAACCTGGGCGAGATTCTTGAATGCAGCCCAAAGCGCCAGAAGAAACAATATAAGTGCGGGTATGCCAGATTCCGCGGCCAATTCCGTATAGCTGTTGTGGGCCACCCTCCAGGCTGGATCTACCACAATGAAGCACCCCGGACCGACGCCAAACACTGGATGCGTCAGCGCTACCATTACGCTTTCTCTCAACAGTTCCTTGCGGGATTCGATTGAGGCAGCCGCCGCCTCCCCTTCGCCTTCCACTCTCCCCAGAACAATACTTTCGACGCGGGCGCGATAACGGCTATTGGAAATTGCCATGCCAAAGCCCAGCATAAAGACGAGGATCGTGACCACAACTAACTGGCGGCGCTTTCCCTGGATACCGTATTGCCAGACGCAAACAATGATGCTGATAATCAGAGCCAGCAACCCGCTTCGCGAAGCGGTGAGTACGACTCCAATGCACATGACCGCCAGCGCCAACGCCCAGATCACCTTCTTGAAGCCACGGTCGTTCAACAGGAATGCCAGACCAATGGGGAAGCTCATTGCGATGTTCGCGGCAAGGTCGTTCGAGTTGGAGAGAATGCCGTTTTGAATTCCTGTGAGTCGTCCCTCCGGGCCGTAGTGTCGCAACGCGATCGACAGAAATGTCACCAGCGAGACGGCGCTCACCTGGATCCAAAGCAGTTTCCGTATCTCCCGCACAGTGACTACAACCATGCTAAGCAGCATGGCTACTACGACGCCTTTAGCAAATCTGTCAAATACTGTATGAGCAGCCCCCCCCATCCAAACTGCGGTTGGGATACAGATCGCCATTTGGAGCAGGAGCAGCCAGAGAATTTTGATAGCTCTCGGTATCTTCACGTGGCTACTGCTCAGTCCGGCAAGCAACGCGATAAAGGCGATGCCGCCGGAAATCTTAGCCATCGGAATGTACGCCAGTGCCGAATTGAAATCTTCGGGCCGATAGTAATAAAGCACGCAAAATACCACCAGAGCGCCATAAATGAAGCGGCGGCGGCCTTCGGACGAGGCCCTTCCCTGCTGGCCCCATGCTCGCGGTCGAAGAGGAATTCTCGTTGCTGGTGTTTGCGTTGCCATGAATGAGCTAGTTCAGGTCAGTGCCATATCTTCCGCGGGCCGTCGCACGGTTTTTAACGACTCGTTTTTGACGCCTCGCTGACTCTAAAATTAACCAATCGTTTCTGGGATGGCCGGCGTAGCGCTTTTCCTCAACGTGTCCATGCTGCTCGTCTCCCAGTTACAAAATTAATCAGAGCCACTACCGCCGCACCATTCAACAAGACAAAAGCGCCAGCCGCATCCCCAAGCCGCGCTAGGATTCCGCGCTTCACTATCCGGGTTAAAGCCAGCGCACTCAGGGCGTAGAAGAGCAGTTGCAGAATCAGGACCACTCGGTAAAAAGCTCCGCTTAAACGAAACGAAGCCATCAGCAGGGCTGCCAGAGCAAACGGAACAGCCAGACGCAATAGTTTGTGACTTACAAACTCGAACCGAATGGGATTACGGCTAGTCAACAGCCACGGGGCCAACTGCAACAGCTGGTAGTTGCCGCTTAAGGTCCGTACCTTGCGGCTAAATTCTCTCTCCGCGCCAAGATTTGGGGTATCCCACGCGCGCGCCCGGGCGTCAAAAACTGTACGCTTCCCTTGGCGTACTACTTCCATGGGCAGGTAAACGTCATCCAAAATCGTTCCCTGCGGCACGCTGGTCAGCAGCTCCCGCCGCACTCCATAGAAGGCTCCCGTTGCACCTACAGTAGAACCGGAAGCTGCTTCCAACTCGCGAACCAACTTCTCGATCTGCCAGTACAAGCTCAATCCCTGGCTGCTCTCGCCTTGCGTGGGATCGCCAAGCATCAACTCTCCGCTCGCACACCCTATCTCGGGATCCGCAAAATTACCGGCCAGAAGCCGTAGCGCCCCAGTTTCGATCCTCTGACGCACGTCCGTAAAAACGACGATCTCGCCGCGAGCCAACTTTATGGCGTCGTTTAGACAGGACGCCTTGCCGCGCGTGTCTGGGTTCAACACCAGTTCCAGTCGTGACGCCTGCGCGCGCAGGATCTTCTCCGTTCCGTCGCTGGAGCCGTCCGAAACCACGATGATCTGGCATGCCGGGTAGTCGAGCGAGAGGAGATTTTGCAGCTTGTCTTCCAGACGTTCTTCCTCATTGCGCACCACCATTGCAATCGATACCGTGGGCGTAGATTCGCCTCGCCTGGCCGGCCGGGGTCGACACAACAGACGCAACCGTAACCAGAAGACATACCCAACATACGTGTACGCGATTAGAAAAGCCGCTCCCCAGAACACCCACTTCATTGCGCTCCCCGGCCCAGAGCTACGATTTTGAGGGTCTGAAACATGATAAGCATATCCAGACCGATGGAGGCGTTCTTTATATAAAAGAGGTCGTATTGGAGTTTTTCGCGGGCATCTTCGAGCGTGTTGCCGTACTTGTATTGAACCTGCGCCCAGCCTGTAATACCTGGGCGAACCACATGGCGCACGCCGTAGTAAGGAATCTCCTTGCTGAGCCACTCGACAAATTCCGGGCGCTCGGGCCGTGGGCCCACAAAATGCATGTCGCCCTTGAGCACGCACCACAATTGCGGAATCTCATCCAGCCGCGAGGAGCGCAGGAATTTCCCCACGCGCGTAATGCGGGGGTCGTTGTCGAGCGCCCAAGTAGCGCCGGTGTCGGCCTCGGCGTCTTGACGCATGGTTCGGAATTTATAACAGTAGAAGATTTTGCCTCGCCTTCCGACGCGACGTTGTTGGTAAAGTACGGGCCCCGGTGAACTCAGCTTCACCGCTAGTACGATGAATGGAATTAGAGGAAGGCAAAGCACGCAGCCAACCAGCGCCACGGCGAAATTCAACACTCGTCGAACCATGCGGAAGAAAACGCTGAAACGAAATCCCTCCGCGAAAATGAGCCAACTGGGATAAAGCTGTTCCACTTCTATCCTGCCGGAGATTCTCTCCAGCCAGGAGGTTGCCTCTTCCACTCTCACGCCCGCCAGGCGAAGGTCCATCAATTCCTCTACAGGCAATGTACCCCGCCGGTCCGGCATCGCCACAATCACACGGTGTACACGCCGCCCCCGGACCGTATTCAGAAGATCCGAAGCCACGGATTCCCGTGTCAGATTGCCTTGAACGGTTCCCGTCCAACCGGCGACTTCAATGCCTAAAGTCGTCCGCTGTTGCAAACCGGTGACGAGCCTCTCGGCGCGTTCCCCCGTGCCCAGCACATAAACCCGTTCTCGCAGGAAGGGCTGCTTCACCATCCAGCTGTAAGCCCCGCGCCAGCAGAACAAAGTAAAAGTGAGAATGACAAGTCCTAGTAAAGCCGAACCGTTCCCTGGCATGAACGCCGGGAACAAGAAACCCACCACTGAGAGAGCGATCGCGACGGCTCCCATCACCAGCAGTATTCGCGCGCCTTGTTCCCAATTCTTATCGAGGCTGGCGGTATCGTAGAGGTCTAACCAGTGGGAAAGCAGGAGGACGAGCAGGGTGACGAATAGGATCTTAAAATATCCCCCCTCCACATTCAGCAGCAACCAGCTGTCCTGGCTCCGCAGCATCGTTCCCGCGACGAAGGAAACCCAGACGATCAAAGCCTCGCCGACCAGCAAAACCAGGGTACGCAGCGGATAATAGACTTTGAATAGCCGGATCACGGGTTCCCTGTTTCCTAAGACCTGGGCTCGGTCGCACTGCTGTGATCTTGATCGTAGTAGTAGCGCGTATATGGCATTACTTCGGAATTGGTGCCATTCAGCACGACTCCCACTAACATCTCATCTGGAAATTCTTGCCTTGCCCGTCGCGCCATATCGATCGGAGTCGAATTGGAACGTACCACCATAAGCACGCCGTCGCAGCCTTTCGCCAATACGCTGGCATCGGAAACTGGAACGGACGGTGGCGAATCCACGATAATCCAGTCAAACAATGGCTCAATCCGCTGCAATAGAAGCTTCAGCCTTCCACTGCCCACCAACTCGGCGGGATTGGAAAGTTCCTGCCCGCTCGGAATGAGGAACAGGTTTTCCATTGGCCCCCGCTGCATGATGGAAAACTCATCGGTCCCACCTTGCAAATAATCCGCAAGGCCAGGCGTCGCGGTTGTGCCCAGCATCATGTGTAGGCGGGGATTACGCAGATCGGCGTCAATCAACAGCACCCGGCGCCCGTGCTGGCGGGCTAAGACCTGGGCAAGGTTCGCCGAGGTAAATGATTTCCCTTCTTTCGGCAGCGCGCTGGTGACCAGGATTTTTTTTAGGGGCGCCTTGTCGCGGAGCGCGTAAAGACGAGAACGCAGTGTGCGAAACTCTTCCGTGCCTCGCACTTTATCGTCTTCGTTGAAAAAGAGCATTATTTTTTCGTCGGGGATCCAGCTCTGCTGAATTGAGCGAGCCATCAGAGCATCTACATTGAAAGGGCTAGCCAGGGAAGGCATGGCCGCGTTGAACGGGACCCGTCCATTTGCAGGATGCTCTGTCCCCGCGTCGAGTTCCGATGCTTTTGCCCCTGGCATTACCGGCGCGGTCGCCACCTCGACCGCGGAATATTCAGGTTGGGCTGAACCTCCCTGCGACGCCGCCCTCTCCTGTTCGGCCTTTTTTAAGGCTTCGTGAATTCTGCTCATGATTTCCTTTCCTTGGGAAGGTTCTTGTCTTCTTCTCGCAACTGATTGGCTAAGTTGGCCAAGGACCGCAATGTCTCCACCAAATCAAGCTTCTCATTCCCTGACATTGCAGGAGGGGGTGCGATGGCTTCCGCAATCGGGCTGTCCCCCAGGTCGAAATCGCGCGCCACGGTTTCAACTACACTTTGCCTGATCACCTTCTCCTGGTCGACAAAGGCGCTGACCAGACAGTGCTCGCATAACAGGTTAATAACCCGTGGAATGCCGTTGGCGTAACGGTGGATCTCGATCAGGGCACTGGGATCGAAGATTGGCTGGCCATTCGCTCCGGCAATGCGCAAGCGCTGCTCGACGTACGCTATTGTTTCCTCCAGCGAAAGGGCATGCGTCTTCGCACGGAGAGTCAATCGCTGGCGCAGCTGTCGCAACTGCGGCTGCTTTAACTTTTGCTCGAGTTCCGGCTGGCCCACGAGCACGATTTGCAGCAGCTTCTCCGTGAAGGTTTCCAGGTTGGTAAGCATTCGAATTTCTTCCAGCACTTCATCGGTTAGGTTTTGTGCTTCGTCGACGATGAGCACTGCGGTCTCGCTGGCTCGGTAGCGATCCAGGAGCCAATTGTAGAGCCGGAGCAGAATCTGACTTTTGGACTTGGAATCACAGGGTATTCCAAAATCCGCCATCATATAGTCCAGGAACTGAGTAGTGTTCAGGCGGGAATTAAAGACGAAGGCGGTGGCCACCTGCTGCAGCCGCAGCCATTCCAGAAGTTTGTTGATGAGGGTCGTCTTGCCGGTGCCCACCTCGCCGGTCAGCAGCACAAAACCCTTCCGGGTCTGGATGCCATAGGTGAGACACGCCAGCGCCTCTTCGGTGTGCCGCGTCAGGAACAGATAACGCGGATCCGGGTTGACGTTGAACGGGTTAGCACGCAGTCCGTAAAATTCTTTGTACATAACCTTGTGCTGCAGCGTCGTATTCTAAAGTCGAACGTTTTCTTGGTGACGCTCAGCTGGCTTGTTCCTGTTCCAGAAGCTTCCATTCCCGCCAGCGGATACGACATCAGCAACCCACGGCATCGCGACCAGCATGGGAAGTTCTAATGCCGCCTCTGCATCAGCCTGGGTGCGAATCGATTTGTCTCGGAACTCTAGCCACAGTCCTAGACAGGCTCCGAGCGCTAATCCAGCGCCTAGCCCTCCGCCTGCGAAAAATAGGCGGTTCGGGAAAGTCGGTGCGTCTGGCACGCTGGCCGGNNACAGCCGCATCTGCTCCCCTTGTTGTTGTTGTTCCATGTTCAGTGCCAGATCAGATTTGCTCTTGTCGGCCAGAAGATCTTGGTAAACTTTTTGCGTATTATCGTAATCGCGGGCCAACTGCTTGTACTGCTCTTCAATTGCCGGACTCAAAGCCACGCGGCCTTGGTACACAGAAATCTGCTGCTCGAGTTTCTTCTGATCGCGCGTGGCTTGCGTGATGAGATCCTCGTACTGATGCACCTGCAAGCGCAACTGACGAATCTCCGGCGGCTCCGAAGCTGATTGGCTATCCGCCGTGATGCTTCCCGCGTCATTGCTCGCGTGGTTAATCTCGTCCAGCCTCTTCTTGACCTGCGCGATATCGGCCTGGGTCTTGATCACATCTGGATGATCCGGGGTATAACGTGCCTGCAAGTCAATGAGCTGCGTTTGCAGCTGCGCCAGTTGCTGCTGCAGGGTCTGAGGATTACTCGACGACTGCGAAGTCTTCCAGGCGGCAATCTGCTGCGCGAGCAGCGATTCCGTATAAGCTTTATCTTGCTGAGCCCGGCTAAGGGTCTGGGTGTTGGCATCGAGTTGCGAGTTCAGTCCCATCAGGATTTTTAGGTTGTTCTCCTCATCTCCGGGAAGCTGGCCCATGTACTGCTTCTTGAAAGCCGCAAGCTTGCTATCGAGTTCGTCCAGTTTGCCCTTAGTATCCTCCGCCTGCTTGCCCAGAAAACTAGTCGTGCCGCGAGCCACAGCTTCGCGCGTTTTGAGATTCTCCCCCAGAATCAGGGAAGTGAGTTCGTTGCAGATCTGCTGCGCTTGGCGAGCATTTGAAGCTGTGTAGTTGACATAGAAACCGGGCACCGGGCTGGTCGGGGGACCCGGCCTTTTGGTCGTGCCAATCTGCGACAAGTCGGTCTCGACGGGCTCAATCGTCATGTTGTTGCGAATCATTTCGATCACGTCATCGGCATTCTGCTCCGGCTTTAGCAGCCCCGTTCGTTCAATCATGGGTTGCAAACTGCTCTGGCTCAGCACTTGCTGCTGGAGGGTGGCGACGCGCTCCGTCAGATCCTCGGTGATCACGGATTGAACAATGCCTGCCGGCACTCTCTGTCCCTCCACCAGAACAAGCGACTGCGATGTGTACTTGGCGGGGAATAGATAGGAGATGGCAAATCCCGCTAATGGCGCGAGCAGCGCCGGGACCAGAATCACCTTCAGTCTCCGGCGCAGCATCGCCAGATAGTCGTCCATGCTTAGTTCACGATTTTCCATTTCAATACCTGTTCCGGCCAGCCCTTCATGGCCAAACTCAAATTAGTCGAGCCGGAGCGGCCGGGGAGTCCAGTCCAATCCGATCGTTCCTACTTGCCGGTTCGAAATCCGGCTGCAGGCCCCAGTCGACCCACAATAAGAGCGGTCAAACGCCAGCTCGTTAAATTGATAGCTGGCAAAAGCCTGGAAATTGCGTCCGAACCTCCTATGCATGCCGCCGCCGATGAAACCGTATTGGTAAATATTGGCGCTCACTCCGGAGCAATTCACCACGGAACCACATGTATCCGGCGTGACGCGGCTGTTGCGGGAGTATCCGATGTCCGCAAACCCGCTCCAGACTCGTCCCAGCTGGCGGGTCAAATCCAACCTTGCGATGTCGCTCTCCGCCCCTGCAAAAAACCCAGATCCGCTGGTAAGGAAGTGTTCGTAGGCGGCATCCAGGCTTACCTTCGTAAACTGGTAGCGCAATAGGGCTCGTCCAGCGGCGGAAACGCGAAGGTCATTTGCGGGGCATTCAACCGCTCCATTTGCGATAGTACATGGGGGGAAAGTGTCCCCAGACGTAAGCGCGCTCACCGGCGTAAGCAAATGGTCAATTTCCGTAAACTGCGGTCCAGCACCCACCAAGAAATCCATATGGCCGGAAATGCGATGCCCCCACAACACCTGGAGGAGATTGCTGTGAAACGTCGCGCCAGTGGAAAATTGAAAGTCCTGGTACCCATAGACGATCCCTGCCTGATCGTGCGGCCCCATAATCCTGCTGTAGCCCACTTGTCCTGAGACCTGGCTATTTCCAATAAATGCGTTTCCTGTCTCAGGATCGTTCTGCAGAAAATGTACGAATCCATAGGCCACTGTGGCGGTAATTGACGACTTAGGATTCAGTGTTTCAACCACGTCAGCAAGGCTGAGATTCATGATGCGCGGGACCTGGCCCAAGGATCCTAAAGTCGAGCCACCAAAAAAGACCCCGATATCGCTCAAACCGGCGCCTCCCGTCCCAACCGAGCCGTAATCACTGCCAAAGCTGCCTTCTGGTTGATAACTGAAAGCATCCCGAACTCCGAATTCCCCCCTTTTCCAGGTAATCTTTTGATAAAAACCTAATTCCTCAATCTGTCTGAGGCCGATACCTCGCACGTTGTAATAGCCAACGCCTCCCAAATAGTCGAGAGCAAGATCGTAATGGCTCCACAACCTTTGCAGTTCCAGGCTGCCCTCTGCCCGTGATAGGGATTGGAGCTCTGATCCACCAACATTGTTCTGAATATTAGAATCTGCGGACTCGCTCAGGTGTGCACCCGCCTGTAGATAGCTCAACGGCGCCGCCTGGGGCTCCAGATTGGGCAGGTCCACCCCCGATATCGGGGGATTCTCGCTTGTGCCCGGCGCTGTGTTATCCGAGCTTTGGCCAGGGGAGATCTGAAGGTCCGTTCCATTGGCCGGGGTTGACTGCTGGGCCTGACCGGTATCAGGCTGTTGCGGATTCGAAGAATCCTGTGCCGACGCGAGGCTCAGAGCTCCAGTTACGACCAAGATTGCGAGGCTTCGGCGTTTAATCATGTTGCTACGGAACCACCACCGTATCTCCCGGCTGCAGCATGATGTTTTGCTCGGGATGTCTTCCTTTCACAACTTCCTTGTAGTTGAATGGCAGCTTTACCTGCTGACCATTTTCAGTACGCAAGAGATAGATTCGTTTCGGGTTGGCAAACTGAGTAAAGCCCGCACTGGAGAGCGCCTGCAACATCGTCATGTGAGGAAGCAGGGCCATGGTTCCTGGATGCACAACTTCGCCGGTCACGAAGATTCTGCGGCTATTCATCGCCGCAACCACAACGGTCACGCGTGGGTCGGCGATATACTTTTTTAGTTTTTCCGTGATGGACGCTGCCAACTGCATAGGGGTCAAGCCGGATGCGGCGACGTCATTCAACAACGGCAGAGAGATCTTTCCGTCTGGTCTGACTGGCAAGGTGGCCGTAAGGTCGGGCTCCTTCCAAACCGAAATATGCAAAGTATCATCCGCTCCAATCACATAGTCGGCAGGCGCTCCGGTCGCCGCTGTACTGCTGCCGGAGGCAGGCGCATTCGCAGTCTTCGGCGCATCGTGATTCACATTGTCTTGTGCCCACGTGCCCGTCGCTACGCACAATAGCAACGTCAGAGACACGAGATTCGTTAACTTTTTCATGCACTCTCCTGAGTGACTGCCGAGCTCAGTCGTTGGCTTCGCAGAGCAATTTCAATGAGCGATCAACAACTCGAGCGTCCGACCGCGCTGAGCAGGCTAGCGCGTTCCTTGCCGCCAGCTGTCCGTTCACTTTCGCCGAAGCGCAAACCGAGACAGTGTTCCCCTATAGACCAGTGCTTGACCGGCACTGCATGTACTATTCCGCTTTCAGTCAGCCTCGCCCAACATGAATTAAGCGCAGTGTTCCGCGTTAAAAAGGGAAGAAAATTCTACGTAGCTACATTACATCGTTCCGCACAAAAGGAAAAGAGTCTGCGCTGCATAAGAATAATCATTCGGCGACAACTTCCAAGGGTAGGCGGCCTCTATTTCGTCCACGACCAAACGCGCCCGCAGAACGGGTTCTGCGCCCATGAAGGTACTAAAGTAATCGAATCTGTTTCAGACAGGAGGAGGGTTGTAGCCATTTCACGGCTAAGGGCCCTCAACGCTCGCGCTGGTGGGGAAGGCGAGCGGTCCGCGTGCCACGATATGGGACGCACAGGCCATGTCCATTCAGATCATGGCGGGGGGAGAAGTAAGCGGGAAGGTCATTTTGCTTCGCAGCTGCGGCGGCACAACGAGCGAAAAAGTGGCCCTTTCCGCTCATCGTGCCGGCTGCATTTGCCTGGTTACGCGGAAACGCTGATGCCTCCGCTCGCCGCACTTCCTGTGGATGTAGCGCCTCCCGTGGCGCTCGAACCGGAATTAGCAGAGGACTGACCGTTCAGCAAGTTCAATACGATCTGATCGTTGCTATTGGCGTTCAAATTCAGAGTTACTTCTTGTTGGTTCGCTCCCTGGTTTCCCACGCTGAGCGAGACCTGTTCGCTGCCGCTACTGGATTCGCTTCCGACGTTGATCGTGATCTGCTCCGGGCTCGATGCGCTGCCAGTTGCGCTGCCGAGGTTGATTATGATTTCAGGACCGCCCGTGCTGGAGCCCGATCCGCTGCTTGAGCTCGCACTCGAACTGCTGGCACTCGCGCTAGCCAGATTTAATATGACCTCCGGCCCGACCGGGCTTGAGCTTCCGAGGGAGGCCGAACTTACGACAGGTTGGGGAGTCGCCGGAGAGCCGCCCGGGGTCGCTGCAACACCACCTCCGGCCTTGAATGCGCTTTTCAGGGTGGCAAATGCTTGTTGAGCTCCGGCTAGATCACCCGATTGCAAAGCCTTCCCGATAGCGGTGAAATCCTGCTGGCGGTTTGAAAGTGAGAAGGCGTTTCCACCCGCAAAGGGACCGCTCTGGCCCAGCGTAGTGATGTTGTTGAATTCGGTTTGAGCACTGGCCAGGTTGCCGCTCTGCAGTGCCTGGCCCAATTGCTGCAAATCACCCTGTCGGGTTTGAAGATATTGATGATATTGGTTCGTCGTACCGCTGGAAACCGCTGCTGTTGACATAAGCCTCTCCTCAGAATCGAATCTCGCTCAATGCGACTTGGCAAGATTGCTTGCCATCAAAGGGCCAGATCGGCGCTGGAGGATGAAACTTGAGAATTTAAAGATACTTATCTTTCGTAGGTTGTCAGAAATAGCTATGAATTGGATTTGAATCGCTATGGAGGAGAAGATCCCTGGAAGATAATAGGCGTTGGCAGGCGGCATCTTGGATGCCGACCACCGGCCAATTCTGCTCAAACTCAATAGTATCTCCGGGCCGAAGATTATCAGTCCTAAGAACAGATGCGAGAAGCGAGATCACACTAATTTGTTGGCTTCCTCTGTCTTGACTTTCTCCGCGGGCTTTTCGTCTGAATTCATCGCCGCTTTGAAGCCTCGAATCCCATCCCCCAAACCTTTCCCGAGCTCGGGCAATTTCTTCGGCCCAAAAACCAGCAGAACAACCCCTACGATCAGCAACAAATGCATTGGTTGAAATAGTCCTTCAATCATTGGAACCTCCGGGATCTTTATCTTTCAAGTGCGCAACGATAATTGTTCAAATGCGTAGTGGCCTGCAAGAGTGGCCTAACAAGGTGAGGATAGGCTGGCGGCTTGCAAGATAGCATCGCCGCCAGCCCCACTCTTACGATTGGCAAATGATCGTGCCGTTCATGCCATCGGGGTAGAACCCACCAGAACAGTTTCCGCCCGCATAAACAACGTTCAGAACCTGCGCCGTGGTGCGCGGAATGCTCAGAGCATTGCTGGTGGTTACATCGTAGGGAGCCTGCGATGTGGGGGGAACATCGAGCGAATCGACAGCCGGGCTGGTAACGTGATTTTGAATACAAGCCAGACGAATCGATCCCGAGTGTTGAGCTTCGGTGGCCATAATGGCCGCCGCTGCGGACAGATAGGTCTTGCTGCTAATCAGCGGTGCGGCGCCCAAATAGGCGCTCACGCCCACATCCTCGAACTGCCGAGCTAACTCTAGCCAGCTATCGACACTTGCGAATCCATATCCAAGAGCATTCAGATTGATGGTGGGCTTCAATACCGCTGCCGAGCCAAGTGTTGATCGCAGATACTTAACATGGTCGATTTCGTTATCGCGCAAGGCTGTGGCCAGGAATGCCAAGGGGGATGCTCCAAAATCGGGCACCATATTCCCACCGGTCGTGGGTCCGCTTTCTTCCGCTTTTGTGAGGACTCCCAGTTCCAGTAGCGTCGATCCATAGGTTGACATGGAATAGAACTCGGCTTCCAAATATTCCAGATTGAGCGCGAAGTTGAGGATATCTGTGTCGGTGATTGGGGTTGGCGCGGCATAAGCTTTGCCCAGGAAGCTACCCCCCATCATGCTCGCCGCAGCAACTCCCACGCCTGTCATTCCTACACGCTTCATGAACTTGCGACGGTCGGACGGGTTATTAACGATTCGCTCGATTACTTCTTTCTTCATCGAAATTCTCCTCACATTTTTTCACCCGAGGCTTTACCTCGGGAGGCTGGCGGTTGGACTGAAACACGAACCGAGCGGGATTCGCAGGCGGACGGGCAAAAGATGTGCGGCCTATTGAGCGGAGCCGTTAACTCGTACAGGCAATTGACGACCTTTCAAAAGCTTGTACGAATGAGAAACGAAAACGGATTGCGGTGGTCAAACATTTGTTTTTTGAGCTCATCGCCACGCTGCATTCGACCGTTTGGACAAGGCAAAAGGTTGTCGGCAAAAAAAGTCCGACAAGGGAAATAGCTCTAGGGATCCTCTGCCTATATCGAGAAGGTTGGCCGGTTGTGTTGATTCATTGTCGCCTTCTGATGATTTCAAGCACAGGCGGCGGCTTGGGAAGAATCGAAGCCGAGACGCCAGTCGACTAAAGGGCGGGGAGTAAAGGACTAGCCCACTAGGGTCTTTTTAGCATGTCCTTTCGGTACTATCCGATTCCATTCCGAACCGGCACACTATCCTTTCCACTTTTCCAGTTTAGAAGTCGCCAGAACACCGAAAGTCGATCTCTATGAAACGCTCCCCCACTCACTGGAGTAGGCCTGCCGTCCTGCTTATCGTTTCGGCGATGGTTTTAGCCACCATGGTGGGCTGCCAGGGATTCAGTTCGGGGAAAGCGGCCGGCCAAGGCGCACCGCAACCTGCATCTTCCGAAGATCTAACTCCCACACCCAGCAGCATTACCTTTGGAAATGTCCAAGTCGGCACGAGCCAGTCTCAGACGGACACGCTTACCAATACGGGAGGAAGCACTCTCACCCTATCCCAGGCGACAACGAGCGGCGCGCGGTTTAGCTTCAAGGGTTTCACCTTGCCCGTGACTTTGGCGGCTGGACAAAGCACGACCGTGAGCATTCTTTTTGCACCCTCCTCGGTGGGAGCTGCCAACGGCAGTTTGTCACTTACGGATGACTCGTCGGGAACTCCACTCGTCCTACCTCTTTCCGGCAATGCGGTCGCGGTTGGGAGTTTGGTTGGAACGCCCACCAGTTTTTCCTTTGGCACCGTGCAAGTGGGCGCCAGCCAGACCCAGACTGAAACTTTGACCAATACGGGTGGCGAGAGCCTCACGATCACGCAAGCCGCAGTTACAGGTATAGGCTTCAGTGATGTTGGCCTCACGTTTCCGTTAATCCTGACGCCAGGACAAAGCTCGACCTTCAATGTGGTTTTTGCGCCTTCTATCGCTGGCGCGAGTAATGGACTGCTCTCTCTGACCGTCGGCGGATCGACCACTACGTTTGACATGGCCCTTTCCGGTACGGGAGCGACGCCTGCAAGCCTGACCGCAAATCCGTCGACGCTAACGTTCAAAGGCGTGGAAGTCGGCAAGAGTCAAACACAAAGCGCCACTGTCACAAACATTGGAGGGTCCGCGGCCATGATCTCTCAGGATTCGGTGGCTGGAACAGGATTCAGTATTTCGGGGTTGAATACGCCTTTCACTCTATTCCCGGGACAAAGCGCGACAGTCAGCGTGACCTTCGCACCTCTGACTTCGGGATCGGTGAGCGGAAGCGTCGCGATTGCGTCGAATGCCACCAATTCGAATCTCGTGATATCGCTGAACGGATCCGCGACCGGCGGAACTCAAGGACAATTGAGCGTTAGTCCCACGACGATCAGCGTCGGCAACGTCACCGTGGGCCTCAGCGGCAGTCAATCGGGCACGATCACCGCCAGCGTCGCAACCGTAACGGTTTCCTCCGCCAGTGTGGCAAGTTCGGAGTTCACCATCAGTGGATTGTCTTTCCCCGTCGTTCTTCACGCAGGGCAATCCGCGAATTTTACGGTGACCTTCACGCCGCAAAGCAGCGGGCTTGCGTCGGCCGGCGCGTCCTTTACCAGCGACGCATCGAACTCCATCGCATCTTTCACAGTTGCAGGAACTGGGGTTGCCGCGCCCGTTTACAATGTGAATCTCTCCTGGACGGCCAGCACTTCTCCCAAGATCGTTGGCTATAACGTCTATCGCCGCACAGGAACTAGCGGAAGCTTTGCGCAAATCAACAGCACGCTCGATGCACTGACCTCTTATAACGATACGACTGTCATCGATGGGCAGACATACTATTATGAGACCACTGCGGTCAACTCAAGCGGAGAGGAGAGCGCAGCCTCACAATCGGTCAGAGCTGTAATTCCTGCTCCATGAAGTGTTTCGAGGGCGTTGCGACATCTTCCAGGAATCAAAGGCCGTCAGGTGAGCTTACGGAGTTCAATACCCAGCAATGGATTTCTTCTTGCGCTTCAGCACCTCTCACGGGTTGCAAGGCCCTGCAATCCTGAGGGTAATGACCGCGCAATGATGCAGCAAGTTTCTGCAACATGTTGCACCGCATTGCAATATACTTGGGGATCCGGTGACTCCCCAGCGTAAAACCTTTATCGATAAAGGATTTCGCTTTCGCGTGTGCAACCCGTGCTCGAATGCAGCTATAGGTTGTACCCCTAAGTGTATTCCCCTCTTCGATTTGCAAGCTCGGACCTCTCTTTATCAACCGCCTCTCAGGCTAATATTTTCAAACGAAAGTAACTTACAATTAGTTACAATCTAGAGCTTGCAACGAACTGCAAACCGAGGTATGCTCTGAGCTGTCATCCCACCATTAAAAAGGTAATTTTAACTGGAGGTCCTTCGATTTAATGGGAGGATTTCCGAAGAAAGATGAAGATAGACGAAACAGGCAATTCGTTTCTGAGTGGCAGGTTGCAACATCCCCCCGATTCTGCCGGTAAACATAGGAGGCACGGAGTAGTAAAGTCCGGCCTCTCGACTGTGTGGTTGGTTTTGGAATTTCCCCCGGTTCAATTCCCCCTTTAGATCTCACGGCGAGATCGATTAGTTAAGAGCTTTGTGTTTCTTATTCGCACCCGTATCGATTTTTTGAAGTCACATCATTTGTGACTTAGAGGGCGAAGCTATGGGCATTAGCAGCTTAAATTTGGGTTCCGAGCCGGCGCCGCAGGTCAGCGAACCAGGAGCCATCGGCATTGGAAGTTGGTATGGCCTGCAAACTCGTCCCCGGCATGAGAAGATTGTCTCTCAGAGACTGGAGGAACGGGGTGTAACCACGTTTCTCCCGTTGCTTACTGAAACGCGCCGATGGAGCGACCGAAAAAAAATTGTCCAAGTGCCGCTGTTTAGCTGTTATGTGTTCGCGAAATTTGCGCCGGAACGCTCAGAGCGGCTACGCGTTTTGCGGGTCGAAGGTGTGTTTGGGTTCGTCGGCGCCGGGGGAGAAGGGGCATCGATTCCCGACGAGCAAATTGACGCAGTCCGCAATCTGATTGAAGCCAAGCTGAAGTGGTCGAGCCATCCATTTCTTAAAATCGGCCAGCGAGTCCGAATCCGAAGTGGTGCTCTCAACGGAATCGAAGGCATCCTCATCGCGCGCAATGGCGATCGCACTCTGGTGATCTCTGTCGATGCAATCCAGCGCTCACTGGCGGTGCGGGTGGAAGGTTATGAAGTCGAGGCGGTTTGAAAGCCCTCTTGTTCCCGTTTACTTTAGCCTTTTAGTGTTAGATTCTTCGTCTGACCTCTTTTAGAGATACATTCCCTTTGGCAGAAATCGATTCCATCTTGGCGCAGATTCCGACTGCTCGGTTATTGGTGGTGAGCCGGGAAGCAAATCTTGTCCATTTGCTGTGCTCCATTTCAGACTCTGCTTCGTGGCAAGTTGATATTGCTTCCAATGGATGGGAGGCCATGGAGCGTGTGCAGTCTGGCAATGCGAACCGTGTGCTGTTGTTGGATATTTCTGCGGGAGATGACGACACGCTGCACTTCATGCGCTGGCTGCGGAAGCTTCGTCCTGAAGTTCCGGTAATCGCAGTCTGCCATGCAGAGGACGCCGCGCTGGCCGATGAAGCTTTGGAACTGGGCGCCGAGGACGTTCTGTTTCGGCCCNNTGCTCTGTTTGGTAGCGCTGACATGGTCGAGGGCAATGTGGAAGAGATCGGCCAAAACGCGTTCTTTTTCACCGCCAGCCCGGTGATGCGCAAGTTACGGTCCCAGGCTGAACTGCTGGCGCAGACCGACGTTCCGGTCCTGATCACCGGCGAAAAGGGCAGTGGCAAAAACACCGTTGCCAGTCTCATTCATAAGCTCTCAGTTCGATCCGGGTTCAAACTTCTAACCGTACAGTGCGCGGAGATGCCGTCAACCCTGCTTGAGGTTGAAATCTTCGGGGAGCAGAACCGCAGTTTCGGCGGAGCGCGGCGGACGAGCCTGGGAAAATTCGACAGCGGGGAAATGGGGACCCTTTTCCTCGATGAAATCACGGCCATGCCCCTGGACTTGCAGTCTCGACTGTTGCAAGTGCTGAGGAATCAGGAGGCCGCGAATTCTGCAGGAAGCGCACCCCCCGCGGAGGTCAGGATCCTTGCCGGTAGCAGCGTGAATCTCGACCGAGCTTTGACGGAAAAGCGGCTACGCGAGGATTTATATTATCGGTTGAGCGCCTTTACGGTCCATGTTCCGGCGCTCCGGCATCGCAAGGAAGAGATCGGCGTTTTGCTACGCTATTTCATGTACAAACTGGCGAAACATTATCGGATGCCATCCCGCGAATTTTTGCCCTCGGTGATCGAAGCCGTCGAACGTTACTCCTGGCCAGGAAATCTTAAGGAAATGGAAACCTTCGTGAAGCGCTATTTGGTATCGGGTGACCCGCAGGTGCCAGCCCGAGACCATGCGCCTAAATTCGATGAAATTTGCGAGCCGCCCATCGCTGCGCGGATAAAGTCGTCCCCGTCATTGCTCGAACACAAACCTTTCGGGGTGGAACAGAAACCGGAGTCGTTGAAATCGCTTATTCAAGGAATTAAATCGGTAGCGGAACAAAACGCGATTGGCGCGGCACTCAAACGAACGGGATGGAACCGCAAAGCGGCCGCTCGATTGCTGAGCGTCAGCTATCGAACTTTGCTCTACAAAATCGAGCAATATCAGATGCGGGCGCCAGAATCCATAATGTCTTCATCATGGGCGGAATTTTCGATGTACAGACGGCAGATAAAGGACGATGGAGAGGCCAATTGAATCGAATAGCGTCTCATGCTTCGAATCTCTCGCCGAGGACCGTTATGTCTTTAACCACGCCGAAGTGCAGCTGGCCGTTGCTTCCTTTGTTGGTTTGCGCATTATTCTGCAATTTGCTTGTTGCGCAGAGTTCTGTGTCGACCAATACGAACACCAGTTCGCCGGCGGCAACTTCTGCTGAATCCTCACCTTCTACGGCCAAGCCGCACGACAGCAGTTTCGTGATCGGCAACGATGACGTGCTGGCGATCAACGTGTGGAAAGAACCTGATATTTCTCGATCCATTCCAGTTCGCTCCGATGGAAAAATCTCGCTGCCCCTGGTCGGCGAAGTGCAAGCCTCTGGACTTACTCCTCTTGCGCTTGAAAGAGATATTGCCGTCAGACTGAAGAATTACATCGCGGAGCCGGAAGTCACCGTGATGGTGCAACAGGTGAACAGCCAAAAATTCAATATCCTCGGGCAAATGGTCCGTCCCGGCTCCTATGTGATCGCGAATTCTCCCACTGTGCTGGATGCCATCGCGCTGGCTGGCGGCTTTCGTGATTTTGCGAAGAAAAAATCCATGTATGTTCTGCGCCAAGGTCCGAATGGCGAGTCGCGGCTGCCTTTTAATTACAAGGCCGTGAGCGAAGGCAAGGATATGGCACAGAACATCAAGCTTCAGCCCGGCGACACCATCATCGTTCCGTAACTTCTGTCTTAACAGTCTTTCTTTTGACATTCTTTCGTTCCATGCGATTTTTCATCTCAATTCAACTGGGATTTGTTCTGCTGGCCGGCGTTTCCGCGTGGCCGCAGCAGGATAGTCCCGCAGCACCGGCGCCCGCCGTCAACTCACCAGTTCTCACTGTGCCTTCGAACAACCAGAGTGGCGGCAACAACCAAGGCTCTATTGCCAATGACAGCAACGTTAACGATAGCAACATCGAAGACCGAATGCTTACTCCGCCCCCGGTCAGCGGCCAGGTGTACCCTCTGTCCGTTGCTTCGGAAGAGCGGGCGAATTATCTGCGTGGGGGCGTGGTCTTCAATACTGCATATTCCGATAACGTTCTAGCGTCGACCAGCGGCACTCCCGTCAGCGATGTAAGTTATTCGGTTTGGCCCACGTTGGCGATCGATCAAACTCTCACCCGTCTCCACTGGGTGCTCTCTTACGCTCCGGGATTCACGTTTTATCAGCGCATCACCTCCCGTAACGAGGAGGATCAGAATCTTTCTCTAGACTTGCAGTACCGCTTGAGTCCGCATGTAACCGTCAGCTTTCGCGATTCTTTCCAGAAATCATCCGACGTCTTTAACCAGCCGGGCCAGGGTTTAGCAGGAGCTGTTTCCGGCTCGGACCTGGGCGCAAACAATTTCGTGATCGCACCCTTGGCGGACCGGCTCAGCAATGGCGGCACCGGGGGAATTTCCTACCAATCGAGCGCCAATGACATGATTGGAGCGAACGGTAATTTTTCCAACTTGCACTACCCGAATCCAACCGAGGTGCCTGGACTGTACGATGCGGCCTCGCGCGGCGGATCGGGCTTTTACAGCCACCGCTTGTCGCCACGACACTACGTGGGCGTGACGTATCAATATCAGGAACTACTTTCCTATCCCGCGGCGGCCACAAATCAGACTCAAACCGACGCAGCTTTATTTTTCTATACGTACTATCCCTCGCGCGCGCTCTCATTATCCTTTTTCGGAGGTCCGCAGTATTACAATGAGGGACCGCAATACGTGAGTACGATTTTGCCCGCGGTAGCCGGTATGAAGGCCTGGACTCCGGCGGCTGGGCTGAGCTTCAACTGGCAAGCACCGCATACGGCTGTGGCTTTGAGTTACTCTCACAGCGTCAGCGGCGGGGGAGGGTTGCTGGGAGCGGTCGAACTGGATAGCGCCAGTGGCTCCCTTCGGCAGCAGCTTACCCGCAATCTCAGCGCTTCCCTGGCTGGCGGCTATGCAAATAATGGAGTACTTTCGCTGGCTTCGTTGGGCGGACACTCGATTTCCGGCAGCGCCGCCCTTCAACGGCAGATTGGGGAACGGGTAAGCGTGCAGGCCGGATATACACGGCTGCGTCAGACTTATAGCTTTTTTTCCGACAATCCGAATACAAATCGGGAGTGGGTCTCGCTCTCTTATCAATTTGCCCGACCCTTGGGACGATGAATCACCGCGAGGCTGGAAAAATGACACCACGGAACCTGTGAGAATGAAGATCATGGCAGAAGACTTAGAAGACGAGAAATCCGGCGGCGGTTTCGATCTCCGGCATTATCTGGGGCTGATCCGCCGCCGCCATATGCAGTTTCTGATTCCGCTCCTTGCGGGCTGGCTTCTGGTGTGGGCTGCCAGCTGGGTTCTTCCCGCGCGCTACCGTTCCAGTACTCTGATCCTGGTGGAGCAGCCCACCATGCCGAAGGATTATGTCACGCCGAACGTAAGCGACAACCTGCAAGATCGCTTGCAAAGCATCACGCAGCAAATCCTGAGCCGTACCCGCTTATTGCACATCATCGATCAGTTAGGCCTCTATCCCGGACATGCCACCGCCGACGACAAAGTGGAGCGGATGCGAAAAGAAATTGAGATTGAACTGGTGCGCGACGGCGACCGGGTAAACGCCTTCAATGTTTCTTACTCATCGCAAGACCCACATATCGCGCAGCAAGTAACCAGCGAGCTGACGAATCTGTTCATCAGCGAAAATCTGGAAGTTCGGCAGCAACAGTCGGAAGACACCACAAAATTTCTCGAAGGCCAACTGGAGACTGCGCGAAAAACTTTGTCGGACCAGGAAGAGAAGATTCGCGAGTTCAAGGGCCAGCACGTTGGGCAGCTTCCCGCGCAAGTAGGCAGCAATCTGCAAATTCTGGCCGGTTTGCAATCCCAACTTCAAACCGAGGAAGACGCGCTCAACACGGCAAAGCAACAGCGTGTATATCTCGAAACCCTGGTGAATCAGTACCGTTCGTTGCAGCCAGCGCCGAAATCCGATGGGGGAACATCCGTCGGGCTGCCTGCGCTGGACGCAGAACTGGACAAACTTCGGGCCCAACTCGCCGACTTAAGCTCGCATTACACCGATCGTCATCCGGATGTTCGCAAGCTGAAGGAACAGATTGCGAAAACCGAGAAGATGAGAAGTCAACTGGTCGCCGATCAAAAAACCCGTGCGTCGGCCGCCCAGTCTGATCCCAGCAGCGCATCCAACTCGGCAAATGCCGAACAGGGAGACCCGTCATCCCCATTGATGCAACTGCAAGGGCAAATGCAGGCGAACCGGGTGGAGATCGCCAACCGCGAGCAAGGAATCAGAGATCTTTCCGCGAAAGTAACGGACTATCAGGCGCGATTGAATCAGGAGCCGGTGCGGGAGCAGGAACTCTCCGATTTGACTCGAGGGTACGACCAGTCGAAGGCAAATTACGACGAGCTTTTGAAAAAGAAGAACGAGTCGGCGATGGCGACCAGCATGGAGTTGCTGCAGCAGGGGGAACGCTTCCGCATCATCGATGCTCCCAGCTTGCCACTCAAGCCTGACTTCCCCAACCGGCTGAAGTTCTGCATGATTGGATTAGGAGTGGGTCTGTTTCTGGGAACGGTAGTCGCCGCATCTTTTGAAATACTGGATGACAGGATCTTCGACGAAAAGAACTTCCAGGAACTATTGCCGGTGGCCGTAATCGCCGAGATCCCGCCGATCATGACGGTTACGGACCAGACAGCGGAACAGCGGCAACTCTGGCTGGGATGGGTGACGGCGGGCATCGTATCGGCTACCATCTTAATAGGATCAGCAATCAGTTATTTGCGCGGCTAGAGTCTTATGTACAAAGCTTTTTACAGCCTTAAACGAAATCCGTTCGAGATCACTCCGGATCCGTCTTTCTTGTTTCCCACCCGGAGGCATAACGAAGCCCTGGCGGCGCTTTATTACGGAGTGCGGCGGAATAAAGGATTTGTTGTTCTCACTGGCGAAGTCGGGACTGGCAAGACGCTACTTCTGCGATGCCTGCTGCAGCTGCTCAACCAGAGTGACGACGTTAAATATGCTTACGTTTTTAATGGAAGGCTGACTCCGCTCGAGTTTTTGCAGTATATTGCCGGCGACCTCGGACTGCCTTCTTCCGGGAAAAATAAGAGCGAGCTTCTATTGCAGTTGGCGGGATACGTCGTCTCCCGCGGCGAGAAGAAGCTAACCACGGTGCTGGTGGTGGATGAAGCACACCATCTGTCGACCGACATTCTGGAAGAGATCAGGCTCTTAACCAATCTGGAAACAGCCGACGCAAAGCTGCTGCAAATCCTGCTCGTCGGTCAGCCCGAATTGGACGATAAGCTGGATTCGGTCGACCTGCGGCAGCTAAAACAGAGGATTGCACTGCGGTCGCATCTTCAACCGCTCGATCTGATCGAAACCAAAGGTTATATCGAGCGAAGGCTTGAACTTGCGGGGAATCCCGCCCCGGGTCGAATCTTTCCTGCAGAAACGGTTGCCGCAGTTCATCTGCATTCCCGGGGATTTCCCCGCCTGATCAATACGATTTGCGAGAACGCGCTGGTGGTAGCTTACGCAAGGCAAGAAGCGAGCGTTACCCCGGAGATGATCGATGGAATTGCAATCGACTTCCGTCTCGGAGTTCATACTGCGCCCGAATTGAAAAGACTGCCGGAAGTAGACGTGAAAAAGGCCGCCAACACCTTGCTCGAGCTTTACGCCCATCTGCAATCGCAGAAGACTCACGAAGAAACACCGGCAAACCGCGTGCCCATTCAAGTTCCTGAATAGCATTCCAAAGGCAAGAATTCATGAGCCATATATTCGACGCCCTACAACGATCGGAAGCCGAACAGTCGGGAAAGAATTCGTCTCTTAACGAACCAACATTCTCGGTGGCGACCGAACTTCTCGAAATCGCCGAGCGCAAGCGGCGCAGACCGAATGAGCCGCGTGTTCCGGCCGCTGCGGATTCAGGCCTTATGCAGCCGGATTCGCCCGCTATTCTGTATGAATTTCCATCCCTGCCGGTGCGGGTTACGCCGGAAAGCAAGCTGGTTGCAGTCGGGAAAGAGGAAAGCTTGGGCGCGGAGAAGTTCCGTTTTCTAGCCGTCCGGTTGCGGCAACTTCGCCAGACCCGTGCAATCAAGAAAATCCTGATTACCAGCACCATTCCTCAGGAGGGGAAAAGCACGGTTTCCGCCAACCTCGCTTGCACGCTCGCCCGCAGAAAACAGCATAAGACCCTGCTGCTCGAAGGCGACCTGCGGCGCCCTACGATCGCCCAAAGATTTGGATTGGGACCAGTTCCAGGATTAAGCGAATGGCTGCGTGGAGAAAGCGACAGCATGAATATCTACCGTCTGGATACACTCGGGCTGTGGGTTTTACCTGCGGGAAGCGCGCCAGAGAACGCGCTGGAACTGATGCAGTCCGGAAGGCTGCCGTCCCTGATGGATCAGCTGACGGAGTGGTTCGATTGGATTGTCATTGATTCTCCGCCGATTCTGCCGCTGGCGGACACCAGCATGTGGGCGAAGCTGGCGGACGGAATTCTGATCGTGACTCGCAGAAGTGTTACCGAAAAAAAACAACTGCAACGCGGACTGGAAGCGCTCGACCGCTCGAAGTTGCTCGGCGCCGTAGTAAACGGTTCCAGCGATGCCGCCCACAGCGATTATTATCAGCGCTACGGCCCTGCAGCCTCGTCGAAGGCTCTAGACTGAAGAACCGCAAATCTTCCGGGATTCCAGTAAGGTTCTAAAATGCTCGGCGAAATTCCATTCAATCATTGCAACAGAATCTAAAACTTTCGTTCACAGCGCTACCCCCAAATTCCCATTCGCGAAGTTTGAATTCAATGAGCACTTCCGCGCCCGATATTGGCACGAAGGACCGATCATGATGAAGCCCACCATTCTGCTTGTGGCCACTTCCCGTTGGATCCCAACGGCACGGCTCGCCATGGCTTTGGCGCAGGCCGGGTGCATCGTTGATGCGGTTTGCAGCGTTGAGCATCCGCTTGAAAAGATCAGCGCCATGAGGAAGACTTATCGCTATCATGGCCTTTTCGCTTTGCGATCAATTGAGAGTGCTGTCCGGTCCATAAAACCGGACCTCATTGTTCCGGGGGATGACCTTGCGACCAGCCATCTGCATCAACTTTATCGGGAGTGCAAAGCTGGACAGATTCGGGAATTGATTGAGCGCTCGCTGGGTTCGCCCGCGAGTTTCCCGGTTGTCTACGCGAGAGCATCTTTTATCGATCTTGCTCGAAAAGCGCAGGTCAGGGCTCCAAGAACTGAAATTATCTCAACTCTTTCCCAATTGAGGTCGTGGATCGCCCACTCCGGTTTTCCGACTGTCCTGAAAGCCAACGGCACATCCGGTGGCGACGGCGTAAGCGTTGTCCGGACTTTCGAAGAGGCGGAACTGGCGTTCCAACGTTTGCAAGCTCCTCCGTCACTTCTTCGCGCGGCCAAGCGGGCAATGGTCGACCAGGACAAGACATTGATTTGGCCAGCCGCCCTACGCCGCAGGTTCATAGTGAATGCCCAGGAATATGTTCCTGGCCGCGAAGCTACCAGCGCCGTGGCATGCTGGCAAGGGAAGATTCTGGCCAGCCTTCATTTCGAAGTTCTCCAGAAGCGGGATGCGGCCGGCCCTTCGAGCGTCTTACGCTTGATTAAGAATGCCGACATGTCGTTTGCGGCCGAAACCATGGTTCGCGAGCTGCGACTGTCTGGCTTGCACGGGTTCGATTTCATGCTGGAGAAGCCATCGGGAAATGCGCACCTGATTGAGATCAACCCACGCGCAACGCAAGTCGGGCACTTGACGCTGGGACCAGGCCACGATCTACCTGCCGCCATCCATGCAGCCTTGACGGGAGAGGCGATCCATACCACTCCTAAGCTTACCGAGAATGACACAATCGCTCTGTTCCCGCAGGAATGGACCCGTGACCCGGGCAGCGCATTCCTGCAATCGGGTTATCATGACGTTCCCTGGGACGAACCCGAGTTACTTCGGGCGTGCGCCAGCAAGCGCAAGGAACAATTGGCCTTCAACCTGCAACAATTTCCTTCGCAAGACCTCTCTCCCGTTCGGCTGCCTCGCGTGCAGTAAAGCTGCTGTGACGAAGCGCCGAAAGCAAGTGGCCATTACTTACACCAAACCGGAACCGATTCGGGCGTAACGCCCAAAAACGAGTTTCGGAGAACAAAGGAAAATAGAATTCATGTCTGTGGCTGCGTGCATCAGCAGTGCTCCTCCCTTCTCGAACAAAACGAAAGTAGCTCATCGCATCGAGCCGCTCAAAGATTCTCGCTGGGATCAACTTATCCAGCGGCATCCTGAATCGTCTTTGTTCCACTCCTCGGCATGGCTTACGGCGTTATACCGAACGTACGGATATAAGCCAATCGCCTTCACTACCGCCGATGCGGGAGAGCGGTTGGAAAACGGAGTGGTTTTTTGCCAGGTTGAGAGCTGGTTGACAGGACGCAGGCTGGTTTCCCTGCCCTTTTCCGATCATTGCGATCCGTTGCTCGATGGTCCAGAAGACGTGAAGGCCATGGGGATTGCGCTTGATCGCGAGTTCCGCCTTAGAAATTGGCGATACATCGAATTGCGTCCGCTCCAGCCGAGAGATCTGCCGATCGATCTTCCGCAGACTACTATTCCTTACACCTTGCACCGCCTGGATCTTTCGCCCAGTCTGGAGAAGCTTTTTCGCAATTGTCATAAAGATTCGACGCAGCGCAAGATTCGGCGAGCTGAACGGGAAGGCTTGACCTATCGCGAAGGCAATTCGGAAGAACTGCTGAACCATTTTTACGGGCTTCACACGGTCACCCGGAAGCGCCACCATCGTCCCCCGCAACCGCGGAAGTGGTTTCGCGATCTACGTGAGGCAATCGGCGATAATTTTCAAGTCCGTGTAGCCTTCCACCAAAACCGCGCCATCGCAGCAATCGTGACAATTCGCCACAAGAACACCATGGTTTACAAGTATGGCGGCAGTGACCGGCAATATAATCACTTGGGGGGCATGCATCTACTACTCTGGAACGCAATCCAGGATGCCAAGGCGAAGGGGATTCGCATCTTCGACTTTGGGCGCACCGAAGCCGATCAATCGGGACTGATTACTTTCAAGAAGCGCTGGGGGACCGTCGAGTCGGAACTGGCGTACACGAGATATGGACTGGCCGACAGCGTAACCCCTCTCTTTGAAGCTTCCGCCGAAAACTGGAAATCCAGAACGGCAAAATCACTCCTGGCTCATATGCAGCCGGGCTTATTATCGCTGGCCGGCAGGATTCTCTACAAACATGTTGGATAGTCAATGACTGCGCTTTCAAGAATGCCCGATTCATTCCCCATCCCCGGAACGCGGCCCCGCCCGGCTGCGATCTCGATTGTGATCGTGGTCTGGAACGCCAAAAAGTACGTGGCGGAGTGTCTTGGATCCTTGCGCCAGCATTGTGGGGGCATTTACTCCGAGGTCATCGTTGTCGATAACGCGTCCACCGACGGAACTCCGGAGATGATTTCCCAGATGTTTCCGGAATTCCGATTGATTCGAAACTCCGAAAACCTTGGGTTTGCGAAGGCGAACAACATCGGAATCATCCAAGCTTCCGGGGATTATGTGTGCCTGGTGAATTCCGACGTGAAATTCTTGGACGACTGCATTTCGCCGATGGTGCGCTATCTCGCAGACCATCCGGAAGCGGGAATGCTGGGACCCAAGATGTTGGGTGAGAACGGCGAGGTCCGTCGCTCCACCATGCGCTTCCCCACCGTGTGGAACAATTTCTGCAGAGCCATCGGAATCGATTACCTCTTCAAGCACTCACGATCGTTCGGCGGCCTGTTAATGTCGGATTTCGACCATCAAACCACCGCCCATGTCGAAGTTTTAAATGGATGGTTTCTTATGGTCAAGCGGAATGCGCTCCAGAGGGTTGGCCTCCTGGACCCCCAGTTCTTCATGTATGGAGAAGACGTCGATTGGTGTTATCGCTTTCACCTGGCCGGCGAAGGCGTGGTCTTCTTCTCGGAAGCGGGAGCAATTCACTACGGCGGAGCGAGTTCTTCGAATGCGCCACTCCGTTTTTATCTGGAGCTCTACCGCGCAACCTGGCAATACTGGCGGAAGCATCACAACGGTATCGCTCAACTTGGGTTCCTGATGGCTTTTGCCGTACATCATTCTCTCCGACTAATCGGATCGAGCCTGCTTTACCTCTGCTCGCCTTCCCAAAGACCCGATACGGCGGCGAAGTTCAGGAGAAGTTTGGCATGTTTGCAGTGGGTCAGCGCAGCCAGATTCAGGCATCTGGAAACCAGCGAAAAGGCCGCTTAGTCGGCTCCTGCCGCGGAGCGGCAACAAATTATCATGTACGAGACTGAAGCAAATCGAGGGGTTGAGAGCGCAAGCCGAGTTCCGGCCGAGGTGATGCGATCGTTCGAGCATCTTTCCGGACGTCTCTTGTCGCGCACTGTTCTTCCCTGGAGCGAGCACTGCACCGAGTGCGTATGGCCGACATGCTATACCTCCTGCGATCTGTACGCCCCTCGCGAGGATGGACGATGCCGCCGTTTCAGCGAAGGTATGGTCAGAGTCGACGCGCCAGGCACGGTTAATTCATACGTTCTGAAAATCCGGTTTAAACGCTGGGGCAAGCTTTGGACCCCGGGAAACATTCGACAGCATTCCGCAGAGGAAGCCGCAAAGCTGGAACGACGGGACTATCGCATCGGGCACACGCTGGTGGTATCTCCGTTGCCCTCGTTGGTAAAGATTGCCGTCGCTAAGAAGCGCTACGGATTCAAGAAGAAGCTGGCGGGCTCCGCTTCGACGGGGCAAACGCTGCCAACGTGTTTCGTTTTGGAGTGCTACAACCCCGAGCAACGAGAAGTTCAATTGTCACTCACTATGCGGGCTACCGATGAGGGCTCCAATATTCCATTTCAGAAACTAATGTCCCTCGCTCCAGGGTTTCACCGCGTGCGTATTCCCATGCAGGAAATCAGTCCGTTTCTCGACCTCCGCCTGCCCTTCGGAATCGAACTCATCCCGAATGAAGAAACCAACGAAACCACGCTCTACTTCGGTCTTATGGAGTTCGTGACTGAAGTGGCGGAAGATAAAGGTAGCCCTAACGGCGAANNTGACGAGGGCGAGGATCACGCCCCCCAAGATAAAAAGAAAATCAAGTGCGTGGTTTGGGATCTTGACAATACCCTATGGGATGGAGTTTTAGTCGAAGACGGGGTCGAACAATTGCGGCTCAAGCCCGGCGTGAAGGAAATCATCGAAACGCTCGATTGCCGTGGCATCCTTCATTCGATTGCCAGCAAAAATAATAGTGAAGATGCGATGCGGGCAATCCGGAAGTTTAATCTTGAGCAATATTTCCTGTGCCCGCAAATTTCGTGGCAGCCCAAAAGCCAATCGATCCGCGCCATCGCTCAACAACTGAACATCGGCTTGGACAGTCTTCTGTTCATTGACGACTCCGCTTTCGAACTGGGAGAAGTTCACGCCGCGTGTCCCGATGTGCGCTTGCTCAACGCCGAGTTATGTTTCGATCTGCCGGAGCAAAGCGAGTGCCAGGTTCCAGTCACCGCCGAGAGTCAACAACGCAGAGTTTTGTACCAGGTGGAAGCCAGCCGTCAGGCAGTGGCGCAAACCTTCAGCCACGACTACATGGCATTCCTGCGCCATTGCGAAATTGAGCTTACGGTTCGTCCCATGACGGAGGAAAATCTGGAGCGGGTCCATGAGCTTACCCAAAGAACCAACCAGATGAACTTCTCCGGCAATCGCTACGATCGCGAAGTGCTTCGGCGGTTGCTGAGTAACCCGGAACTAGACACGTATGTGCTGAGTTGCAAGGACCGCTTCGGCAGCTATGGCGTCATCGGATTTTCGGTAGTGGACCGCCGCCAGCCAAGAATGATCGATCTGATGTTTAGCTGCCGGATCCAGTCCAAGCGCGTGGAGCATGCATTCCTGGCATGGTTGATCCGTAGATGCCTTGCTGAAACGAACGGTGACTTTTACGCCGACTATCGCAAGACGCCACGCAACGCTCCTTCCGGCAAAGTATTTTCCGATCTCGGCATGGAAATAGAAGAGGAAGGCTGCAGTCAGGGCGAAAGCAACGATGCCGTACTCTCGCTGAAATTCCCTCGAAGCAAGTCTGTTCCGGATGACGGCGTAATTCACGTGATTGTTCAGAACCTTATTTCGGATGCTGTTTCAAACGCTGCTCCCAACGTTGCTCCGGACGCTGCTCAGCCTGCGATGCAAGAGACTTCAGCATGAAGGTCCGTTCCATTCTAGGCGCGGCAAGGCGGAAAGCTTTGTGTTCTCTCCACGTCCGCTCTATTTCGTTGAACGGTCGCGGCCCGATCGTCTCGTTCAGCTTTGACGATTTTCCGCGCACGGCTTACACGGCGGGCGGTGCCATTTTGGAACGATACGGCGTCCGCGGCACCTATTACACGGCGATGGGATTGATGAACAGCTGCAACGAACTCGGCGACCAATTTCGCGCCGCGGATCTCGATTCCCTGCTCGAACGTGGCCACGAACTCGCCAGCCATACTTTTACTCACTTTTCCAGCAGGACGGTTTCATGCAAGGATTTCTGCGACGACGTCGAAAAAGGCAGAAAAGCAATTGAGAAGGCAACCGGCGTAAATCCGACCAACTTCGCCTATCCATTCGGAGATGTCACGCTCGCCAACAAGCGCACGCTCAACGCTCGAGGTGTCTCGCCAGCCGCAGCCAGCGCGCGCGGGATTATTCCAGGGGTTAACGGTCCGGCGGTGGATCTTAATCTGCTGCGGGCGAACAGCCTCTACGGCGATGCCGACCGGTCCCCTGATGCGGCCAGGTTAATTCGCGAGAATTCCGATCGGAAGACCTGGCTGATTTTCTACACCCACGACGTTCGCCCTCACCCGTCGCCCTACGGTTGTACCCCGGAACTGCTGGACGCGGTCGTACACTGCGCAGTCCAGAGCGATTCGAAGATTTTGACGGTGCAGGAAGCACTGATGGACCTAGGGGTTCAGAAAGCGAACTCAAAGGTCCAAGTCCGGAATTGCGTCCCGGTATGAGATGGTGCAATGTCCTTGTGTGTCTTGGATTGGCTCTAACCGCGGTTTACCCTGTTTTATCGTACTTGCCCACCAGCAAGAATAGATTAAAACAGGAGTCCCCCGAAATGAATCGCCTGATTCGCTTTTCCCTTTTAATCGCAAGCGTCAGTCTAATGATTACTCTTAGCATGAGCCGCACCGCGTCAGCCACGACCTATTACATTGCGGCGAATGGCAGCGATTCAAATAGCGGCACTTCTAAGACCAGCCCCTGGCTGCACGCCCCGGGCATGCCGAGTTGTACTGCGACTTGCGCTTCCAAGAATCCGCAACCAGGAGATCAGTTTATCTTTCGAGGCGGCGACACCTGGCATTTCGGGGACAGCTCAAGCTCGCCATTTGTTGGTTCTGGCGGCTGGACATGGAACTGGAGCGGATCAGACGGAAACCCGATCTACGTTGGTGTCGATCAGACCTGGTACAGTAGCGGCTCGTTTTCGCGCCCTATCCTTAGCGGCGATAATCCGCTCTGGTCCGGAAAGGGATTTCCGGCAAGCTGCGCACACGCGAACAGCAATTCACAGGTGTCAATGAGTGCTGGTGGAACCCTTTCTTACGTAACTTTGGACAATTTTGAGTTTTCCGGATTCTGTTGGACGGGGCAGGCCAGCATCAACGGAACGATGTTGAACGCTCCCGGCGGAGACATGAATATTATCGTTTCCAATCTTTATTTTCATGGTTGGACGATGACTAGTAGCGCCAGTGATAACTTCGCCTCTATTCAGTCGTACGGCGGGGGACCTGCGGCGGATTTTANNCTCGTAATCGACGGCTCGGATTCACCGCATTTCGCGGCGGGTGATGCAAACTGCCAATGGTTTGCGAACGATCCGGCGGGCTGCGCTAGTGGGCAGGGATTCAATGGGACGCACGTCTACGACATTCATCAGAGCATCATTCGATACGTTTCTAACATGGACGTGGACGGCAACTGCCACACCCGTCATGACAATTTGTATGAATACTTGTACGACAGCTTCGCTTCGGGTTCACTTCAGCAGCATCCGAATGTCATGAATTGTCTAGGCGGCGCGACCAACGATCCGCTTTACTTCTATAACAACATCCTGCGGCATACGTTTGTCACAGAGGATATCTATTTCGCCGTTCGAACTTCAGTCTATGTGTTCAATAACGTTTTTTACGACAACATGAATTCCGGGCTCGGCGTGCTGCCTGGCGGTTGCATCCGCTTCAACTCAGTGAGCAACAGCGCGTCAAGCCAGACTGCCTACATCGCCAACAACACTTTTGGAGATACCAGTTGCGACCTGAAATTTGAAGTAGCGAATTCGCCGCTAACGCCGTGGAACGGAACGGGTTACTTCCAGAATAATCACTTGATCGGGTACACCAACCTCGCCGGCGTTTACATCTGTAATACGGAGCAGACCTGCAAGATCACCGATAACGGAAATGAGCTTTATCAAAGCATTTCGGCCGCAAACGGACAGGGCTACACAGCATCCGATAACTATGCCCCAACCTCAGCCAATGGATCAACCGTGGGGGTAGGCGGAAATCTCACGTCTTCCTGCCCGACATTCTCCAGTGACTCCGCATTGTGTTCAGGAACAAGCGACGCCTCGACGGAAGAGGCAGGCAATGGCGGACAGATTGCAGTAAACCCAGCTATTCCCCTTGTGCCCCGACCATCCTCCGGAGCGTGGGATGTCGGCGCCTATGAGTTTGGTGGTGTACAGCCCCCCGCCCCGCCGACTGGGCTTTCTGTGGTGGTTCAGTAACACATAATCGAAGCGACTCGATAAAATCCTAACGGTGCTTTGCCCGTTTGCGTTGCCCCCTTTTCACGCCGCAGGATTGGCGAATGAATGGTCACCAATCGAGCCTGCCTTAGTTCCGTGGACGTTAGCAATCGCCCGCCGGGCGCTCCATATTTCTCTTAGCCCATGGCGGGCGTTTGCGGTGTACCTCCTCGCAAGCTGTGCACTGGGAATACTTATGGCTCGATTGGTCGAGTTTCCAGCTTTGCACGCAAGAGAACGATGGTTTCCAAGTGCTGCGACGGCAAAGACCTAACTAATGACGGCAAAAACAAAGATCTTCGTTCATCCTGGCCCAAGGGCCGTAGCTAAGCGATGACATGCGCCTCGATACAACCTGTACAGGGTCTCCAAAACCTTCATTTTGGCGGAGGCGTATCGCAGACGGTCATCAATCCTGCGGTGCTGGTCGTTGTTCTTGTAGCCGGCATACTGATATGCATTTGGCCCCGAAAAAAAGCTGTCGCGGCATTTTTGGCCGCCGCCCTGCTGATCCCGATGGATCAGGTTTTGCTTATCGGTCCAGCGCACTTCCCCATGCTTCGCATTCTGATCCTTTTCGGCGTATTCCGAATGACGAGAGAGAAGGTTGGCTCAAGGCAGCCGATCTTCAGCGGGGGTTTCAGGGAGATTGATATCTGCGTAATTTTGTCGGCTGTGTCGATCGCTGTGGCCGCAGTTCTCCTGTTCCAGGAGATTGGGGCGTTGGTCTACCAGCTCGGGGAACTCTACAGTATCTTCGGAACTTACTTTTTGTTGCGTTTTTTCATTCGAGATGAGGAAGACGTTCTGCAGGCGATTCAAACGCTGGCCTGGATTGCAGCAGTCGTGGCCATCGTGATGTCCTACGAAGTGACCACTGGCCACAATCCCTATGCCGTTCTCGGAGGAGCGGCAGCTTCCCATTACGTCTCACTGGCAGCCCGCGACGACCGATTTCGTGCTCAAGGCCCGTTTGCCCATTCGATTCTGGCGGGGACCTTCGGCGCAGTTTTGGTGCCACTGTTCGTATCCCTATGGTGGAAGGGCAAAAAATATCGCACGGTCGCGATCGTTGGCGTGATTGCGGGTACGGCAATCACGTTGGCATGCAACTCCAGCACTCCGGTGTTGGCGTATGCGGCGGGGGTTCTGGCGCTCTGTTTATGGCCGTTACGGCGGCAAATGCGGGCCATCCGTTGGGGAATCGTAGTGACTTTGGTTTTCCTGCAAATCGTGCTGAAAAATCCAGTCTGGCACCTAATTACGAAGATCGACCTAACCGGCGGCTCTTCCTCCTGGCACCGGTTCATGTTGATCGATCAATGCATTCGACACTTCGGCGACTGGTGGCTAATCGGCGTGAAGGATACGAGTGTTTGGGGCTGGGACATGTGGGATACGGCCAATCAGTACGTCGCCGTGTGTGAAAATTCCGGGTTTCTTCCGTTCCTTCTGTTCCTGGCGGCGCTGGTTTACGGATTCAAGTATTTGGGAAGGGCGCGACGCGCAGCCGGAAAAGAAAAAGATAAGAAGACGGCACTTTTCATCTGGGCGCTGGGGTCGGCTTTGTTTGCGAATGTGGTTTCGTTCTTTGGCATTTCTTATTTCGATCAAACCATGGTGGCGTGGTACGCGCTGCTGGCCATGATCCCCGCCGCGATGGTGGCTCGCCCGAAAAAAGAGTTGCAGCAAGCGCCCATTGGAGTTCCTACGCTGGAGTCCGACCTCGTATCAGAACTTGTAGAAGAGCCAGCCGATTTGGATCTCCAGCAGTACAGCACACAATGAAATCAATCGCTTCATCTTCGAGTCCGGCGCCGGTGCGCAGTCTTGCCCATACGATCGGGCGGAATACCGTCTTCGGAGTGATTGCCAGATTTACCCAAGTGGCAACGCGGCTGGTGACCATTCCAATTGTGATTGCCCATCTCGGTCTGGGCGGCTATGGAATCTGGGCGATCATCATGACCACGGCGGCCTACATGCGCTTTGGCAGCGTGGGCATCAAGTCGGCATTCCAAAAGTACGTGGCGGAAGCGACCGGCAACGGCGATTTCGAGACTGCGAACAAACTGCTCAGCACGGGCTGTGCCGCCATGCTGGTACTTTCGGTTGCGGCGTTGATTCCCGTGGCCTGGTTCTCGACCGCCCTGGCGAGGGCGGCCGGTGTGCCGCCTGAGTTTCTGCATTCCGCGGCCGAGTCCACCTCCGTACTCGCCTTGATCATGGTTCTCTCCAATGTCGGTGCGGTGTACGAGGCGATCGTGATGGGAGGCCACCGGATCGACCTGGCTCGGAATTTTGCGACGTTCTTCACGGTCGCCGAAGCGGTGGCGATTGTCATCCTGCTGCATTTTGGCTACGGCCTCTTTGCCATGGCTTTGGTCATGGCGGCTTCCGAAGTTGGATTCGTGCTCTGTTGCTATGTCAGCTCGAAGCAAATCCTGCCGCAAGTGCGGGTAANNACGTGACCAAGAAGGTGATTCCGGAGCTGGTTCGATTCGCCGGCAGCTACCAACTGGTAAATCTGCTCGAGGTGCTTTACGTTTCCATCCTTCCGATCGCAGTGCTTCGGGTGTTTGGCGCCGACGCGGCGGGCATTTATGCGGTCGCCACCAGGCTGGTAATGTCGGCCGTGATGTTGTCGGATTCCTTCCTGGTGCCCATTCTTTCGGGAGGAGCGATGGTCTATGCGTCGGGCTCCCAGGATGAAATGCGGAGGCTGATTACCAAGTCGTTCAAAATCACTTTGGGGTTGTGCCTGTTCCCGCTTTCCTTCATTGCGATTTTCGGACCGACCATGGTATTTGCCTGGACCGGGCAGGCGGCTTCGTCGTTGCGAATCGCGCTTTGGCTGATATGCGCCGCCGGTTTCTTTCAGGCGTTCTCCGTGCTGGGACTGGTGTTGTACCGGGTTTCGGGAAACGCGTTTCTGGATAATGTCCGGCAGGCTCTGCGGATTGTGTGCTTACTTTCGATTGTGGCGTACGCCCGGCATTGGGGTTTTTACGGTGTGCTGGCGGGATTGGCCTTAACGGAAATCGTCGGAATGGTGTTCATGATGTATGCGGTCACCAAAACCTTTCACGCATTTCAGCTGAAAGCTTTGTTGCCCGATGCCATGAAATTAACCGGGGCGAGNNCTACTGGCGGGTGCGATCGCGATGCGTATACCGCTGCCGGCCATTGGGAATGCCCGCTGGGTGGCGGTGCTGGAGTTAGGAAAAGTATCCCTCGCCTGTTTCCTGGCGGCGTGGCCGGCTCTGGTGCTGACCAAATCTGTAACCGGGGCGGAGGGGAAAGCCCTAGTCAGCATACTGAGGCCGCGACGGATGCATACCGCGCAGCCTTGCGCCGAGAGCGTGACCTAGGACCATGAGTACAGCGCAACAGAATGGTGCGGTAGCCGAAGGGCCGTTCGCTTCGATTTCACGGGTCGGGGCGAAACTCAACAGCCTCTGGCTGCGGCACACGTATCCTTTTGCCGAGTTTGGCCACGGCGTGTCCGTGCATCCCTCATGCGAAATACGGCGATCCATATCGCCGGAGATTCGATTGGGCAATGACATCTATCTGGCTCCGGGGGTGTGGATCGACGTCCCTTCCGGTTCACCCGGCCCAGAACCAAAGGTGGTGATTGGAAGCGGGTGCGCAATCGGAAGGCGTTGCACGATATCCGCCAGGAACCAAATCGTCCTGGAAGAGGACGTACTGCTTGGTCCTTCGGTCCTGATCATGGACCACAACCACGAGTTTTCCGACATCGAAAAACCAATTCATGCGCCATGCGACACCAGCGGGGGGCGGGTCTTGATCGAGCGGAACTGCTGGCTCGGCATTGGCGCCGTGGTCGCGGGCGGGGCCGGAGATCTGAAGATCGGACGCAACAGCGTCGTTGGTGCGAATGCGGTTGTGACTCAGAGCTTTCCTCCGTTCAGCGTAGTTGCCGGCAACCCGGCAAAGCTCGTGAAAACGTATGACCAGCAAAGCGGAAAATGGGTGAGACCGAATGAGCAGCATGCCTGAGACCATGAGCAGCGCGATCAGCAACCCGGGTGGTAAGACTCTTGAGGATCCACTGGCGTTGATTGAACGCGTTGCCAACAAACTTCGCAGCCTGTGGATGCGGTGGACCTATCCCTTCGCCTCGGTCGGCGGCAAGTTCTGCGCTCACTACACGCTTGATCTGAGACGGTCGATTGCCCCCTACGTCAAGATTGGCGACGAGGTTTTGCTGGACCCNNAAAACCGGATTCATTTCGAGCGGAACGTTGGGTTTGCCCCTTCGGTGTTGGTCATGGATCACAACCACGCTTTTGAAGACGCGAATGTTCCCATCAAGTACCAGGGGATCACCGAGGGTGGAACGATACGAATCGAAGAGGGCTGCTGGATTGGTTTTGGAGTGGCCATTGTCTGCGGCAAGGGCGAACTGGTGATTGGAAGAAATTCCGTGATCGGCGCCAATGCCGTGGTGAGCCGCAGCGTACCACCGAATTCCATTGTGACCGGCAACCCGGCGCGGGTGGTCAAGCAGTTTAATCCCGCCAAGGGAGAGTGGGTGATGGGATCGAGCCCGATTGCCAGGGCAACGTCGGTCCGCTGAATGACTATGATTTCCGTGATCATTCCCGCGCACAACGAGAGTTCCGTGATCGCTCGAACCTTGCAAGCGATGACCAGCAGCGCCGAGCCGAACGAGTTAGACGTGATCGTCGTATGCAATGGATGCACCGACGATACTGCCGCAGTTGCGGGCCGCTTTAGCCCGGCAGTCCGAGTCATCGAGACCAACGTTGCGAGCAAGACGCATGCCCTCAACCTGGGCGACGAAGCCGCCCAAGGTTTCCCCCGCATCTACGCGGATGCGGACGTGGTCGTTACCGTGGAGACGATTCGAAGCCTGGCGCGCCGGCTGGAACCGGGGGATGTGCTGGCCGTCGCTCCCACGCCGAATTTCGATCTGGCGGAGTGCTCC
>PLUJ01000285.1 GCA_003165455.1 Acidobacteriaceae bacterium
GCGCGCTGCACATCTTTTAACGAATCGAAGGCAACCACGCCCTTCACACTCTCTGCGCCGGTTCCCGGCACCGAGCCTGAAATATTCACCGGGCCGCCAAACTTCTCCACCCCGCTGGTGATGTCGATGGCGTGTAGAGTCTGATAGTACTTGCCGTTATTATCGGTACGCGTTACCAGATAGATGGTGTTGGTGGTTGAATCAATCACCGGAGTGGAATTGATCCCATAAATCGGATACACACCGCAACTAATATCGGTATTGCCATCAGTCTTGCAAGAAACGGGCGTGATCCCAGCGGCCGGGTTAACGAAACTGACCTGGAAAAGAGCCGTGGGACTTAAACCGTCCGCATCGAACGCATACAAACTATCGTTCTGCGTCTCCACGTAAATCACATTGTGGATACCCAAATTTGGGATGGTGACATTCGGAACGTAGAGCGGCTGAGCGTAGATTTGACCATCCACCGAATAGGAAAAAATTCTGCCGAACGTGGTGGAGTTCACATTCGAAGTCGTGAGAATCGTCTCGTTGAGGTTCTGGCCGGTTCGCCCGTTATCGTTGTGCTGAGTCAGAACGCCGGAAAATGTCTGCGCACCGGCGGGGACCAGACAAGCAAAGGCCAGCGCCACAAACGCTGCTACCCTGGAGAATCCTTTAATGGAGTGACGATTCATGGGTCCTCTTCTGCGGCTTACCTGGGGGTGGGCTTAGGTTTGTTGATTTTGGAACTCATTTGTATCCTTGTCAAGATGCAAGATCTTGCATCCCCAAGCGGACACAGTCGCTGACGCCGCCGTGTGCTACGATTTGAAAGCAAAATCCCTGATTATTTCTTGGAGGAATCTCCGGCATGCGCTCTTTGCCGCTGCTCTGCCTGCTGCTCGCAACTTCAGCCTGGGGGCAGCAAGAGCCTCCGCAATCGAATGTGCCGCCGGAGTATCGTCCGCCCATCGCACGCGAGAACGACGAGCCCAAAGCTCTTTCCCCCTCCGCCGCTGCGGTTGAGCCCGATGCAACGGTCATCACCATCAAGGGAGTCTGCGCTCAGATGGCGCCCTCGACCGCCAGCGCGGCCGATCCTTCCTGCCAAACAAGAATCACCCGCGCTCAATTCGAGAGATTAACCGATGCGATCCTGACCCACATGAAGCCCTCCATGCAGAAGGAGGTTGCCAACTCTTATCCCGACTTGCTCGCCATGGCGCGCGAGGCTGAAGCCCGGGGGGTGGAAAAGACACCGCGTTTTGAGGATCGTCTCGCGTTCGCGCGAATGCAGATTCTTTCCCAAGAACTTATTCGTGAATTCGATGAGGAAGCGGCGAAGATACCTGAAAAAGATATCTTTAACTACTATCGCGATCACGCCGATCTTTTCCAGCAAGCGACCCTTGAACGAATCTTCATACCACGGCAAGAGCGGAAGAACCCTTTCGTGAAAGAAAAAGCCACTCCAGATGAGTTGAGCGCTCGGCGGAAACAAACCGAAAACGCGATGAATTTAGAGGCACAACAAATACGCGTCAGAGCCGCCGCTGGCGAAGACTTTCTCAAATTGCAGAAGGACGCTTACGCCGCGGCGGGACTCACCGACGTTCCGCCGAATCCAAGCTTGGGTCAGCTCCGCTCTATCAACCTGCCGGCCTCTCACGCCGCCGCATTCGATCTGAAACCTGGCGAGGTTTCTCAAATCCTCAGCGATTCCAGCGGCCACTATATCTATAAATGTGATGCCAAAAAAATCGAAACGCTGGACGAGGCGAAAGCTCAAATTCGCAAAGCGTTGCAAAGCCAGCGTCGCGAAGAAGCCATTCAGGCGGTGCAACGCCCGGTCACGGCGGAATTCAATCAGGCATACTTTGGAACTACCGAGAAACCCAGCATGCCGCCCGGCAGTTCAAGATCTAAGTAGTTATGCTACCGCCTCACTCTGAAGCGTCCGGAAGAGAAGAGTCCGGCGGAGCGAGGGCACTCAGACAACTATCATTCCCGCCGACTCATCGCGATGCGGCGTCTGTTCTGCGACTTGCTTTCGCATCCCTGGCGGACTCTAAGATAGAATGCCGGGATCGAGGGACCACTCGCCGTCCAGACGACTAAAGAGCGCGTCGCCGCGGCGCAGGACGGTAAGGATCTGCTCATTCTTGCTCTTGGCAAGCGTCCATCCCCCGCGGGACGTGAACAAGCACCCTTTGTCTGAGAAATCAGCCATGTGCCGCAGGTCGACCGCTCCATGAACCGCGATCACACCTTGCTCCAATGCGTCCTGAAACAGATGCTCCAGAATTTCCTTGGTAAATTTCTGGTCTCCTCCCAGCTGAACCACCTCGCCAACTCCGCCTCGCACCACATAATAGATGTACCAGCCGATGGCTTTCTGATCCTCGTCGCGAACCAGAACTTTGCGCAGTTCGCCATGGGCGCATCGACGCTCCAAAAAGCTAAGTAGCCATCCGAGCGAAGCCGCGTCATACTCTGGCCACAAAGAGTAACCTTTTCGAAATTCGATCATGCACTGAAGCAGTGTCTCCACCTCAAGCTCCGCACCCTGCAGACGGGATTTCACCGGACGGAAGGGGTTCGCCGAGAATTTTGCGGCCATCGCATCTGCGAAGCTAGACAAAGGCTTGGCGCCAAGCATCAACCACGGCGAAATCGCCCGTCCGGCGAGGCGCGACAAATTGTAAGCAGCATACTGTCCCAATCGAAGCGGCCGTGCCCAATGGATGTTCAACGCCGGTATCGTGTAGCAACCCATCCGCTCCTCAACGTTTCTAGCCCGATCATTAGCCGAATCCGTGAGTTGAAGGTCTTGCTTCCCTGACAAAAATGCTCCCACCAGTCGAGCGGCAGCAAGCCCAGAGCGGGCTTCCGGATGAACGATCAGGTTGCCCCCTAACGAAACACTGATGGGCTTGCCGCAAAATGACATGTTCCGCACGAAAGCGCCGACGAAGCCCACGACCTTGCCGTTCCTGTCTACATAAACCAAGGAGGGGAAGGAGCGGTCAGCCCACGGATTGGTGAAATAGAGTTCTTTGAAACAAGCTTCCATCGCCGGAGGAACCGGGGTTTTCTTCCGGCGCATGTGATGCCAGTAGAGATCCGTTGCTTGCGGAATATCTGTTTCAACAAAAGGACGTACAGGCATTTCCTTCGACTCCTTCCACCGCTCTACCCCACACACGGATGACAGCGAACCGGATCAGCTTTTGGAGTTCGTGGGCTCCAGATCAATCTCCAGGGAGCAGGCACCACTCGCCATCCAGGCGCGACAGGAAAGCGTCGCCGCGCTCCAAAGCATCGAGCACTTCCGGCTTCTGCGATCGCGAGCACGCCCAACCGCCGCGACAGGTAAACACGCAGTTTTTCTCCGAGAACTCGGGAACACGGCGGAGATCCACTACGCCATGAAGGGCGATTACTCCCTGCTCCCGGGCGTCATAGAAAAGGTGATCGAGAAGGTCCTTCGTAAGTTTTGGATCGCCGCCAATCTGCACTACTTCGCCGACGGCTCCCGGTTTCACATAATAGATGTACCAGCCAACGATGTTCCCGCCGTCGTCACGAACGACAATCCGGCGGAGAGTTCCACGTTGCGGTTTTCGCTTCATAAAGTTCAAAAGCCATTTCAGGGAATCGGCGTCATATTCTGCCCACAGCGAATAACCTCTGCGAAATTCAGCGAGGCACTGGAGGTGGGTCTCAAGGTCGAGCTCCGCACCGTGCAGCGGAGACTTGTTCAGACGGAATGGACTCACCGGAAGCTTTGCACTCACCATGTCGAACAAGCTGCACAGGGGCTTGGCGAGAAGGCTCACCATATCCGCTCTCGATCCTGCAGCGCGCGCGGCATAGTAAGCGGCGTACCTCGCCGGCTGCAGCGGGCGAGTCCAATGAATGTTGAGCGCTGGAATCGTGCGGAATCCCATCCGATCCAGCAATCTTCTTCCCATGTCGTTCGACGAATCGGATTGATAGAGATCGAACTTACCCGCGGTAAATGCCGATATAATCCGGGCCGCTGCGAAACTGGTGCGCGCCTCGGGATGAACCACCAGATTTCCGCCAAAACCCACACGGACCGGTTCTCCATCCAGGCACATCTTTCGGGGCACGACCCCCAGGAATCCGAGAACTTTGCCGTTCTTCCCTTCAAAAACAAGCGACGAAGAATCGCCTTTCACCAGCGGATTGTCGAAGAAAAGCTCCTGAAACGTTGATAGAACCGAAGGCGGAGCGGAGCCCTCGCCTTTACGCAGATACCTCCAATACAGATCTGCCGCTTCCGGGATGTCTTGTTCGACGAACGGACGTACCGACATTAATGCTCTACCTGCGCATATGACTGTAATTGGTAAATCTGAAAGCGGGAGGGTGCCCCGAAAGTATAGCAGCCGATTCGAACCGGCGCAAACTTCGCGCAGTTAGTTTACAGATGGCATTCATTGAATGCCGAATTTGCTCCTTGCGACGTCACGCTTTCTACGGTAGCCGTGCCTTCCATGACGCAACGCCCGGACGAATCTCAGGAACTAAACCTCGATTCCCAGTCTGCTACGCGGCACAAGAGGACGAGGAGATCCCAATCCTTCAAACCAGCTCCAGTATTTTTCGAAAAACAGATGGACGCAGTACTTTCGTTGAATTGCGTACCATAAAGCTCATCCAATGCCGCAACTATCTGCAAACTAGCGTGTTAGAATCCTTTAAATTCCGCAAATCTGTCTAGAAGAGGTCTCCCGTGTCCCACCGTTCAATCACCCCGTATTGCGGAACCACGACCACCCTTCAACTTGTCTTGATTTTGCTTTTTCTTTGCCTCCTCGCAGCATGCGGCGGGGGAAGTGGATCGCCAACAGGCCCCACCGTGCCGCCAACGGTGCCTCCACCCGCGCCCTCCAGTTCCCCGACTGCCGCCTCCAGTTTTGGAATGCAATGCGGAATTGGAGATCCAGCCGACTGTGAAGGTTCAGGAGGCACCCCCATCAAATGGCCGGCGACTCAGGCGCAGCCGGGCATGCTTCGCCTTCACGACGCGGGAACATATTGGTCGATCTTGAACCCGCAGAGTGGGGTGTACGACTGGAGTAGCTTGGACGCTTGGCTCGATGTGATTGCGCAACATGAACCTGTGGACGTGATTCAAGTGTTCACCTGGACTCCATGCTGGGATACCAACTCGCCCGGATCAACCTGCGGCATCGCTCCAACCGCTCCCACCGGCAGCAACGGAGTGCCGTCCGATCTAACCGCCAGCGGCAGCCCGTCCTTCAACTCTTTTGTAACGAATTTTGTCCAGCATTGCAGCGCGGCCGGAAAGTGCGTCTCGGACATCATTAAGTATTACGAGATGTGGAACGAATGGGATTTGAATTTTCACTGGGTCGGCAACATGAATCAGCTCTACCAAATGCTGGCGCCCGCCGCTCAGATCATTAAGACGAATGTGCCCAACGCGATTGTCATGAGCCCTTCTTCCACCCCCGCCGCCGTGGGGGCAGCCAGCAACACTGGCCTGGGTTGGCAATGCGACTTTCAAAGCTGGTTGAATCTTGAAAATACCAATGGTCGCTTCTCCGATTGGGCAGATTGGCACGTCTACCTCCTAAACACCGACGCAACCACAAATATCCCCGAACAGCAATTCAGTACCTACAGCGCCGTTTTCGTGAATATTCAGGACGGTGGCACCGTGCAGAACTGTTCCGCAGGGCCCGTCAGTGGATGGTCCACCACACCGTGGGCAAACACCGAGACCAACTTTGGCGGCAGCAGTCAGATTAATTTTGCATGCCCAACAACCTATTCGGCGGATGACTGCACCGGCCAAATCGTACGCTGGCAACTCCTCCATGCATCGAATGGCGGCTCAAGCGTTGATTGGTACAAATGGAACGAAACGATTGGCGGAAATCCGCAGTACGAGACTGCTTACTACAACATGATGCAATATATGGAGGGTGGGAAATTCACCGCCGTATGCAGTTTTACAGGCGCGGGCGAAGCTTCCACCTGGACTTGTCCTTTTACTGAAAAGAGCGGAACATCCGCATTGTGGGTTTGGACTCCCGCCGAAGCCGGAACAACCTACACTGTGCCCAGCGGATACGTGGACTTTGAGGACCTCACTGGAGCAACGACAACGGTTGCCAGCGGACAATCCATCCCGATCAGCGTCGAACCGATTTTGCTGGAACAATAGCTCGCCCTGATTTACCGCGAAAAGCTTCTCCCACCAATAATAAAGGAGCTTGGCTCGCGCCAAGCTCCTGAGATTACTCCGGCTATCAGAGACTTATTTCAGAGATGACTCTTGTCTTCCGAGAGCCCTGCCTTCATTGAGTATTTCGCGCAAAGCGCAATGCGGGAGCTTCCCGCAAATGATGACCTATTTGTCCACGACCTGCGCAAAGCTCACAGAATGGCTGCCGACGAAGTTCAGATCACCACTGTAAACAGCCGTGATCGTCGTCTTTCCCACTGGAAGATCCGAAACGGTCCAGGTGGCGACGCCGTTCACCATGTTCGACTGACCTACCGGCTCAAACACAATCGGCTCTCCATTGGGTGGTGCAGGCGTGACGGTTGCAGTGAAGGTCACGGGCTGACCCTGCGTGGAAGGATTCTGCGAAGAGGTGCAAGTGGTCTTGGTCACGGACGCATGTGGATTTGCAATGAAAACTGCGCCGTTTCCATCCGCTCCGCCGCCATACGTCGAACCATAGAGATAGTCATTGCTGTCGAGGATCAAAGCGCCGTAAGGTACCGCGCCATTTTCGCCGACAAAGGTTTGAATCGTCCGTTCTATGTAACCCTTGCCGCCCTCCGGCGCCTTCAGCTCATAAACGATTCCGGCACCGTTTTTTCCGCCTGCCGAAGTCGTGCCGTAGATATTACCTGAAGAATCGAGCACAACTCCGGCGATCGGTGCAGCGCCAGTATCACCGAAACTGAACAAGAGACTTTCCTTGTAGACTCCCTTAACCGGCGTCAGTTTGAAAACGACTCCGCCTTTGTTTTTGCCACCTGCAGTAGTAGTACCGTAAACGTTTTGGGCGCTATCCACCCACGGAGTACCGTTCGGCTCGGAACCCTCCGTCGCGGCATCCGCAGGGTTGAAGGTGAAGATCGCATCTGAATTCCAGCCGCCGCTGCCATTCGGGATGAGCGCGAAAACGGTCGAAGTCGTCGCTCCTACAATGTAACCGGAACTCGTCATGGTCAGACCTGCATCGGTGGTGCTCAGGTTTGCGATCACCTTCTCCGTCCAGTTCGCACCTGCCGGGCTAAGCTCGAAAACGGCTCCATTGTTCCCAGTTCCGCCGCTAAAGGCCACACCGTACAGGTTGCCGGTGCTATCGAAGATCAGGCCGTTGATTGGATTGGCGGCGTCAGGCTCGCCGGAGAAGCTGTACGCTACCGATTCCGTCCAGGTCTGACCGGAGGGCGTTAGCTTGAACACAACGCCGTTTCCCGACGCGCCGCCGTTCGTGGTTGTTCCGTAGATATTCCCTGCGGTGTCGAACGTCACGTAAGAGAGTTGAGGATTGGCGCCGTCGGTGCAACTCGGAGAAGCCGGGCAAAAGCTGTAAAGAATCGACTCAGTCCAGCCTCCGCTGCCGTTCGGAGCAAGCTCAAACACGCTGCCATTCCCATAGGCGCCGCCGCTGAACGTTGTGCCGTAGAGGTTGGCGCCGTTGAAAGTCAAACGAGAAGTTGGGCCTTGACCGTCTGGCGTACCCGTAAAGTTATAAAGCACTTGTTCGGTCTGCGCCTGTGCCGGACGAGCGGAAATCAGCATCGCTGAAAGGACAGCCAAAGCCACAGCGCCCCGCAGGATGGCGGCGGCCAATCTCGTGGACTGGACGGGCTTGGGGGCGGAATTACTCGAGTGGCAGATGGCGCCACGGTTCGTCTTTGCTGAATGCATGGTCTTCTCCTTAGACGTTATAAGTTCTGGGATTAGCGTTTCCGTTGATCTTTTGGGGGCGTTTCTGAAAACTTGCCGGGGGACAACGTGTTTGCGAGACTACACTAGATCGGGAGATATGTACATGCAACTTTCCACCAAGTGGATTTTATTTTTGGTTATTCTTACCGTACTTGCTGGGGTTTTTGAGGCGCAGACCGCCCCCGACGGCGTCGCGCGTTCTTTGAAACAAACTGCCGCAGGCCAATCGGCGCGTTCGGGCGCAAATGGTGGCACCGTCTTGACAGCTTCAAGTTTCGGGTTTCAGTGCGGCACGGGCAAACTCACCAACTGCCCGAATGCCTCTTGGCCCATGACCATTGCGCAACCTGGGATGATCCGGCTGTGGGACTCTCAGGTCCAATGGCACCTGCTAAATCCAGGCGCGGGAGTTTACGATTGGGGGACATTGGATAAGTATCTCGACGCTATCGCCGCTCACCAGCCGCGTAGCGCAATGTATACCTTCGGTTACACACCCTGCTGGGATACGAGAGCAAAATGCGAAGTCGGATGGGGATCGACTTATCCCCCCAGTGATCTCAGTAAAAACGGCAGCCCATCCTTCAACCTATTTGTCACGGCCCTCGTTGATCACTGTTCACAAGCTCATCATTGCGTCAAAGACTATATCAAGTACTGGGAGATGTGGAACGAAGCGAATGCCCCGAGTTTCTGGAACGGTACCGTGGAACAACTCTATAGCCTAATGGCGCCCGCCATTCCTATTATCCGCAATCATATCCCAGGAGCTATCGTGCTTAGTCCACCCGCGAACCGTGGCGACACGGACTGGATGAAGAACTGGTTGAATGAGGAAAATTCCCGGGGCCGGCTCTCCGACATATTCTCTTTTCATCTTTATCTGCAAAACAAGCTTCCGGAGTTTCGCTTCGACACCGTTAAAGAGATGATTAATCTCAAGAACAACACCAGCGGCTGGAGGGACGTTCCCTGGCTGAATTCTGAAAGTAACTTCGATGCCGCCACATTCAGTTGTGCGACCCGTTACGATGCTGACGATTGCGCGGGTCAGATCGTTCGTTGGCACTTGCTACATTTCTCATACGGAGCCCGGCAACTGAGCTGGTATTACTTTAATACTACCATCGGCCATAATACGCAGTTCAGCAACACCTATCACACGATGATGGACTGGCTGGTCGGCGGCCATTTCACGGGCGAGTGCTCGGCCGCCGGCGCCGTCGTCACCTGCCCTTTTGTTGAGGCGAACGGGCATTCGGCGATTTTTGTGTGGAACGTGCCGGGGGATGCCGCCTACACTCCCGCCGACCAATACAGCGATTACAAAACTTTGGATGGAGCCACAACGGCAATTTCCCGCGGACAACGCATACCGATCAGCGTAAAGCCTATCATGCTGGAATCGGGACACTGAGCAGTGCCTGCTTTTCGTGCCACAGCCTAGACAGATATCCGTTGGTGACTGGCGTCAATGAGTATTGCCGAATGGCTTTAAATACTCGCTCAAGCTCATCCCATTCTCGGTTCTCATCAATTTCCCAGCTATGAAGGTAAAGGTGTGCCACCCCGCCTTTGGACGACACTTTTTCCAGCGCGTATTGAAACTGCGCTCCCCATCGGGTTTGCGCTCGAAATGTTGTCAGATAGTTGTAGCAACCCTGAAAGTTGCGCTCCATCAAAGCGTGCCGAACTTGAACATACGATGGGTAAGTGTTGGCATACACACTGACCCCCCAGCGAAATGGGTCTTCGGGGAAGTCATACAGAAAATATCTGCACGTCCGAGCTGATAAAAAGCCTGCCTTCTTCACCTGGGATTCAATGCGCTCGTTGAATTTTCCGCCCGGATAACAGAATGAGATGACCTCATGCCCCAAGGCGTCTTCTGAGAATTTCTTTCCATCGGATATCTCCCGCCACGACCGTTCCACCGGCATCCAGGTGAGACGCACATGGTTCAGACAGTGACTGCCGACCTCAAACTGCCGGTCGATCTCGCGCATCTGAGAAGGAGTCATGAGCGTGCGCTCATCATTTAAGCCGGGAATGTAAAACGTTCCCTTGAGCCCGTACTTGTCCAGCAACTCGGCCGTGCGCAGGTCCAAGGGATGGCCATCGTCCACGCTGATCGTTATGTATTTTTCGTTCGTACAGCGCTCCTCTGTTGGGGAATCCTGCTGCTCTTCCGTCCGATTGTTCATACTAAGTCTCTCCCCCGCAAAGAGACATTTAGAACTATCCGCAATCTGACAAACTTTGACGCAAGCGTTTGCACATGCGTTGCTCTCAAGCCAATTCCCTACTCCGTTTTCGCGTGCGTTTGGAGCTCTGGACTACTCAGCCGTTTCTCGGTTGGAGCCTTGGGCGAATGCAAGCAAGGCTGCGTCTCCCGAGAATCATTTCGAAGCGTGGAGGGTTTGTTTGTAAGCTGAGCATGCACCCATTCCGGATCCTTGTACTTAATCTTCCGGTACAGGTGCCACACTGACGTCGGCAAAAGGGAAAAACAAACTTGCGGCGCACTGTCCCAAACGCGCAAAGCCAGGTACCACAACTGGTCAGTGGTCCGCTCCCAGATTCCAGGTTTGGTTTCACCCACTTCCGTGAAGCGCTGGCACAAGAGCCACTCGTCGCCTACTTTGGCCTTCCAGAGCGCCTTGTAGCGCAGGATTTTATCGACTAACCCCGGTGGCAGCGGCCCAACAGGTTCCTTCCGCGAGACAATTTTATTGCTTTTCGCCAGGCTATGATGGGCGCCAGGGAAAACTGCCGATCGGTCTGCTTTGTTCAATACTGTCACCGCGGGAGTAAACGGCACGTTTAGAAACTCGCAAATACCTCGCATGGTCTTCTCTGTGTCGTTGACCAGATCTCGGTAGTAGATCTGATGGAACGAAACTCCCATCGACCGCAGCCGTTTGCATTGCCGCCTCAGCGTCTCAGAAGCTAGCAAAGCTTTGTGAGTCATTCCAGGCCTGCGAAACCATAAACCGGATGCGGCCGCCCGGATCGCGCTGCTGCAGATTTCTTCCGGGTCCCGCCATATTACGATAAACCGCGCCTTAGGAAATTCGCGTGCCAACGTCACGAGCCGATTGTAATATGAGGGCGACTTGCATCCCCATACCGTCGCACCTTTTTGACGGGCATATTCCATGCCGGCCATCTCGTACGCCTCCGCCAGCGAATTAACTGGGTCGGTGAGGCGCGCAGGATCGAGATCGTGACGGCTCACTCCTGCATTCCAGTATTCCCACTTCTCGACCCAGGTTTTCCGGCTCCAGGGCACATGGTACATGGGCCACAGCACCGGAAGATCGCCTTCATAAAAAAGGCGGATGTCCGGATGCTGATTTAGAAGCGTATATAACAGCGTAGTGCCAGAACGCCACACGCCCACTACGAAGATCGGCGGAACGTTTCCTTGCTGCCGATTGTCCGGGGATGTCTTTTTTTCTTGAAGGCTCATCGTATCCTGTCCCATTTCCAATGTTGCGGCTCCGACGCTATTCGTCGGTTAGTGATTTCGAATGCGGTCACGGGGAGGTTACCTACTGGAAGCAGATTTCATTGCTTTACAAAAGTTTGCCACAAGCTAGCGTACAGGCCAATGGCACTCTTCCGCCCACCGACTACATTTAGTTTTCAATTACGCTTTTTGCAGGACCTCTCACCAAGCGTCCCGTCACAAGTCCATGCAGTAATACGAGTGGTTCAATCAAATACCTGCGCCAGGTTTTCCGTGGTTCTGTGATAAGCCGGTACAGCCATTCTATTCCAAGTTGGCCCGTCCAACGGGGCGGAGTTGGCACGACTTCGGCTACAAATCTGACCAGATTGCCGGCGTTGAATATTACGTTGCCCCCAAGGCGGCCCCAATTCTTCACGATCCACTTTTCTTGCAAGGGCATACCAAGTCCGACTACCAGAATGTTTGGCGCGTAAGCGCCAATGCGATCGAGCACTTGATCGTTCTCTTCCGATTCGCGGTCAAAAAATCCGTGGCCCGCTTCTACTTGTATGCCGGGATAGCGCGTTCTGAGAATCGCTGCGGCCTTGTTCCCAACCCCAGGCTCAGCCCCCAAAAAAAATACTCTCCAGTGGCGATCACGCGCCAGTTGCATGAGTGGGCCGATCCAGTCGAGATTCGCTCCCCGGGCCTTCCGCGGTAGTCGATGTCCACACAGGCGCGCCAAGCCAAGCACCCCCATCCCTTCAAGGTACGTGCAATGAGCGAGGCGGTAGAACTGCCGCATCGCGGCATCATGATGGAAAAGGTAAACGCTGTGCAGATTGTGATTCGCGTAGATATGCCGGTCTCCGCATTCGATGCTTTGCCCCACCAACTCCGTCAACTCGCTCATGGTTAGCGGATTGATCGTGACTCCGGCCAATTGAATCTGCCGCTGAATTGGAGCTTTCACTTGCTGCAAAAGCACGATTGATCCCCTAAAATTGGTCTATGCACCGATCCGCGAATCGGAAAAACATACCCTGAAGCGCAAGCCTTTTTCAGGCCTGCGTCGCAGCTTTCCACCCAGACTTGCCGATCACCGACGTAAATATCGCTTCTAACGACGCGAAGCGAGAACGCGCATCGTATTTGCTCTCGACCAGATCTCTGCCTCTGCGGCCCATGCTCTCGATCTGTTCCGGACGCTCATACATCCAGCGAACTTTTTCCGCCAGATCATCCGCATCTTGCGGCTTAAACAGCAACCCGGTTTCATGGGGATGAACGATGTATGGAAGCGAACCGAATGCCGATGCCACCACCGGCTTGCCGCTCGCGAATGCCTCTAACACCACCAACCCAAAGGTCTCATAACACTGCGATGCGACGATGGTGAAATTACTATTGCGCAGATACTCCAGCTTCTCTGGACCGTTTTTAAACCCAACCAGTTGTATATTCGAGAGCCGATGGTTGCTGATGAACTCTCGCAATTCAGTCTCCGCGTCTCCAGCTCCAACAAATACCAGCGGAATATGTGGAAGCTGCGCGAAGGCTTTCGCGATCGTCATGACTCCTTTGTCGCGGTACAACCCTCCGAGGTACAGCACGTACTTTCCGCCGCCATATTGCGGCGTGTAGCCAGCGGTGTCGATGTGGTTGGGACAGACATAAATCTTATCGTCCGCGATGCCGGATTTGAGCAGCAGGTCCCTGGCGAATTCGGTCAGGCAAATGAAGCCGCCGATTTTCTCCCTGAATCTCGATCTGCTGTTGAGATAGAGCGATCCGGCATACAGCGCGCTGTAGCTGGTTTTGCCCTGCACGCATCGCTTCTGAACGGCCGGCCAGTAGTTCCCCATCAAGCATCGCTGGCACGGCTCGTTATTTACATAGAAGCGCGAATTCGGGCACCATAGTCGGAAATCATGAATCACATGCACGGACGGAACTCGCAACCGGTACAGTGCGTGATAAAGCGACGGCGAGATCAGCGGAAAAACATTGTGAACGTAAGCAATGTCGGGACGGAAGCGTCCAACGATTTCCGTAATCTCGGCTACCGTTCGGCGGGAATAAATCGTGTCAATGGCGATCCGCAATTGCTGCGCCTTGCCCGCAGATTCAATCTCGCCACTGTGGCGGATGTAACTGGCCACATCCGCGTGCTCCGCAAAGATCTTTTCGTCCGCTTCCGCAACAATGTCCGAGCCTGCATACTGACGGAACTGGTTATGTACGGACAGAATGCGCATAGAGCGGATCGATGCTTTCAAGTCGCAGGTTTTCTGGGAGGGCCGGCGGAGGCGAAGCGAATTGCCGCAGTTTCTGACTGACCAGCAAGAGGCAAAGAAGCAACATGAACGGGGCCGTCGGCTTGCCGCCGAAACTCGAATTAAAGAATCCGTTGATCAGAAGAAAAACGTACAAGGACAGCGTTCCCGCGGCAATTCGATACATGTACTCCGTGGAAGGCACCCGGCGCAGTACTCGATACAGGTCGACCGGAATCACGATCAGGATTGCCATCATCGGAATGAAGCCCAGCAGACCGTTGTTGTACAAACTTTCCAGAAACCCGTTGTGCATTTGCGGAGCGGCCCAGCCCACCGCGTTCACCTGAAACATCAGGAATTCCGACGCCATATAGCCGTGCCCGATGATTGGCCTGGCCTTGATTTCCGGGGCCACGGCGCTCCACAAAATCGTTCGTCCGGAGAATGAATCGGCGCTTTCTTTCTCCTGATAGCTATGGAAGTAGTCGCCCAGCGGCGTAGTCAGCGCAAGCACCGCCACCAGCATTCCCGTCATCGCGATATAGCCGAAAGCGGAGCCGAACTTTCTACAGACCAGATAGAACAGACCTCCTGAGATGATTGCGGCCATGATTCCCGTCTTGCTTCCAGCAAGAACCATAATCGGCGCGGCAATAAGTCCGACCCATATCGCGGACCGGCGAAGGCCTTCGCCCTTGCGGACCGAATATAGCGCGAGCGCCATCAAGAGCACCGCTCCCGCATTCGGAGAAAGCGCGTTCGGAGAGACGATCGTGCTCATGCGCCCTTCTTCGTCGAACATCGCGCCGCTCATCATAGCCACGATGATGGGCTGAAGAATGATAATGACGAACGCCCAGAAGCTGTAGCGCAGGAATGAAACTACGTCCTCGAAGTTGCGCACTTGCGTGGAGCACAGCACGATTAATAATGCGATCAATCCCAGCTTGAGACCCCATACCACGGACAGCAATGGACGCGGAGCATACACAAACGAAGCGATCGAAATCAGGGTAAGGTACGTCATCCATTTGTAATTTCCGTGGAACAATTCGAAGACGTAACCACGGACCCGTGTCGAGCAGACCAGCAGAGCCACCAGACACATGACCCACATAATCACTTCCCCATATGCAGCCGTGGGAAAAGCGCCATGAAAAGTCTTACTGACAGAAGCCTCGTCTCCCTCCCGGAAGAAAATGCATTCGGAGATCAAAACCAACCACCATATGACGAAGCCTGCCTTGGAACGGTACGCCGGTAAGAGAAACAATGAGAACAGGACAAGTCCCACCGAGGTTACGCGCAGTATTTCCCAGACCCACTCCTCAGGTATGGCAGTCAGGAACAACACCGTGCAGAGCGCAACGGTTCCCAGGATTATTCCGATGCCAGCAAGCTTTTTACCCTGTGAATCGAAGAAGGAACCGAACGCACGAGGCTGCGGCCCTAACGCCGGACGGGAGATTGCACCTGTCCCGTTCGCCCAAATGTTATGTTTATCTTCCATTGTCTATGTAAAGCATTACTTAAACTATCCTACATTTACGCCTGAAATCGGTCTCGGCGGCAGATAACGGAGGGCATAAGCCTCAGACGCGCGCCGTCTCCTTCGTCTGCATCCCCGTGCGCTTCGCATCCTCCTCGGCGGCAAGCGCGGACGAAAGCGGATACCCCAGACGCAACAGCTCATTACCCGCGTGCTCTTCGATCAGCTGCACTTGGGCCGGGGTCAGTTTCGAAATCCAGCCCCGGACGTTGCCCTCGCGAACGAAACGGCCTTTGATCGAAGCTCTCACCGGTTCCTTGTCTTCTTTCTCCCGCATCTTCTGTATCGAATTATTCTCCACCGCCAGTTGGATTTTTTCCTGTTCCACATTCACGCCGAGAAACTCTGCCATCCTTGTGAACCACAGAACTGGATCTTTGCGGAGGTCCTCGAAACGCACCAGCAACAGGTTATCAGTTCCGGCCAACGGCGAATCGAGAAAGGAGTTGACATGGCGCTGCCATGGCCCGTAGCCATATGCGCTGGCGCAGGTCAGGAGGAATGTCGAAATATACTCATCCAGATTGTCGCGGAAATAATCCAGGGCGCTCAGGTAAGCCCATTCCGATAACACCACGTCGCGAGCATCCCGCACCAGGTAGATCGCCCGCTTGTATTGCTTGCGGTACTGCTCGTGCGTGCCGATAAGGCGTCCGCCGCCAGGCAACAGGCGAATGCCATTGGTGTGCAATCCGATTCCACTCATCAGCTGGTTGGTCGCCTTGAACCCGGCGGGCATTCCGGAGATCATCTCGAACAAAACGAAGCGCGTCCACGTCACGCCGGACTTGGGATAGGAAGCGATGAAAACATCGGCAGGAACCAGTCCCCGGTGGCGCCACCAAGTCAGTGGGATTCGAAAAGGAGTCTTCGCGAACTTCCGCCTCAGCTGACGATACTCGGAAGTCGGCTTTTTTTTCTTCGCGCTTCCGTTATTCTTGGCGTTTCCACCTGCCCCATTGTTCTGTTCGGTCTGTTCGGTCATTATACTCATACTCTCCTTAACGTTTTGTTCTTGCCGTACCGTTCATGCGGTCGTATCGCGCATCCGGCCACGAAATCCTCTTCCTTGCACTCCCGCGCCTTACCTAACTTCCTCCGGGATCTCCAACGCCATAGTCTTTGCCAACTCGCCTTTGGGGACCCGCCACTTCGCCTGCTTGACTGCTTCCGAATCGGGGCTTGCCAGCTTGCGCCGCAGAATGACCATCAACGCAACAAACGACAAAATGTCGGCCATGTTGCTGCCCCAAATGGCGCCCTTCACTCCGAAAAACCAGGTCGCTGGAATTCCCACCAGCAGAGATGCGAAAGTCGCAATTCCCAATCCAACAAAAACCAATTTCGGAGATTCCATTGCCCGCAATGCCACCTGCGGGCCGAATGTCGCGCTCCAGAAAATCTGCCCCAGCGCCAGCAGCGGCAAGAGATATGCAACTTCCATGTACCGGTCTTTGTAAAGAAGATGAAAAATCGGCTTGTGCAACGGAATAATCACGGCCCAATAAAGAATCGCGGCAAGTCCCGAAAGCCACGTCATTCTGCTTCCCAGAATGCGCGCTCCTTCTTTTCCACCCTTCTCCATCACCCCGGCCGCGTAGGGAAGAAGCAACATGATCAAAGCGCCCTTTACCTGCTCGAACGGCATCGTCAGGTTTACCAACGCCTTCAACTGGCCTGACTCGGCCATGCCCTTGAAGCTGCTTAACAAAGGAAAATAGATGTACGAAGGAAGCCAGCCGGCAAGGCAGCTTACCAATGCCCAGCGACCATATTGCCAATGCTTCCTCCAGGCTTCGCGCACCGCAGGGGCTGGTCCAGTTCCCGTCAGGCCTGCCCGCAGAACGGTCATCAGGACCGCTCCAGTTGCCAGGGCGCCAAAGCCAATCAGCAGGAATGCCGCAAACGGGGAAAGCAGCGCGCGTTTATAGACGACAAACAACCCGCCCAACACCAGGGTGCAGTAAATAAGCGCGCCAGCGGCGGCCGGCCCCGGCGAAAGTTCGACGTAAAATGTGCGGCGGGCAAGCGTGAACAGCATCAGGCACGGCGAAGCGATCGCAACACCCGCCAGCGCGCTGGTCATCGCCGGGGCCGCGCCAAAGCGATGCGCTATCGTCCAGGCGAGAACGAAAGTCGAGCAAATAATGATCGAAAGTGTAACGTGAATCGAAAGCAGCGATCGCAGGTATCCACGGAGATTGCCGCGAAAAACCGAGCCGCCAAAAACTCCCATCGGCTCGAGCACCAGCGACTGATACACCAACGACAGCATGATATAGATGCCGAACGCCACAGCGTACGCACCATATTGATCCGGCATCAGCCAACGCGCCAGCAGGATGCTGATCATAAAATTCGAACCGGAAATCAGCCCCTGATCGAGAATCGCTAAACCGCCCTTGCTGGCCAGGCGCACGATCCTTTGCACGGAGAAGCGCCCGCTCGAAGCCGGGTTTTCATTGCCATTGCGCGGAAACTCACCCCCAGACGAGCCGTTTGGGGAACTCGTAGGCGTAGCTTTTGCGCAGCTTGCCTGGCTTCGGTCTGGGTTCATTCTTGCCATCTTAGATTCTTACCTTGCTCGTAGAAGCTAGTAACGGCAGTGTTCCACCTTTGCTGATGACGAGTTCGGCTTGGCCAAATGCGGCTCCGTCAATGCAGCTCTTCAATCGTGCAGCCAGACGGCTGACATGCGGCTCCCGTAAGATTTCCATATGCGAGCCCGGAATTCGGATGGTCTCCAGGTTGCCAATCAGCTCGCTCCATTTTGAGTAGGGATCTTCCGCCACGCGCCATGTATCGCCTGCTCGCAGAAGAATGGCTTTGCCGCGATAAGGCCGCAAGCTGTATCGCTGGGCCGCCTGAGCGTTGTTCCGCATGATCTTTCGCAAATCCTCAGGCAAGCGCCACGCCAGATACGTTCGACGAATCTTCTTGCGCACTTCGTCGGGCAACTGCTTCACTTGCGCCCAGGTGGGGTGCAGCAGCAGATCCATCATCGATTCCTTCACCGGCTTCGGATTCGTCGCGTACGTATCAAAGAGCACGACCAATCCAACGTCTTCTCCCTGCTCGAGAAGCTGGAACGCCATTTCGTACGCCACCAACCCGCCCATTGAAAATCCGCCCAGGTGGTAAGGCCCGCCCGGCTGGACTTCGCGAATTTCATCCAGGTAGCGTGCCGCCATCTCCTCAATGTTCGCGAGGCACGCTTGCTTACCGTCCAGTCCTTGCGATTGCAATCCATAGAAAGGATAGTGGGGCTTCATGTGCCGGGCGAGTTCCTGAAACCCAACCACGTTTCCGCCTACGCCATGCACGCAGAAGAACGGCGGCTTCAATCCCTCCGCGTGAATCGCCACCAGCGAGGGCCAGCGTTCGGACCAGCCATCCCGCAGCAGTGCAGCTAATTTTTCGACCGTCGGCGCTTGCAGCAGCAAGGCCAGAGGCAGGGTCTTCCCGGTGATCTGTTTGACTCGATGCATCAGCCGGGCCGCCAGCAACGAATGCCCGCCCAGATCGAAAAAGTTATCCCCGATGCCGATGCCTTTCCGTCCCAGCAACTCTTCCCAAATCTTGATCAGTTTCGCCTGCAGCGGATCGGCAACCGTTGCGCTCGGCGCCGTCTCGACTGTCAAATCCCGCTTCGCCGTAGCCAGCACCTTGCGATTGATTTTGCCGTTCGGCGTCAACGGCATGGTTTTCAGAAAGACAAACTCCGCAGGCACCATGTACTCGGGCAGCCGCTTCTGCACATGCCCCCGCAAATCGCTTTCCCGAACCCCGTCCTGCTGGCTGCGGACCACATAACCCACCAGCCGCTTATTGCCCTGCTCATCCTCACTCAGAATCACGGCCGCTTCGTGCACACCGGAGTGCTGTATCAGGGCGGACTCGATCTCACCCGGTTCCACGCGAAATCCGCGAATCTTTACCTGATTATCGCGGCGCCCCACGAACTCAATCTCCCCGTTGGGCAAATATCGGGCTAGATCGCCAGTCTTATAAAGGCGCGCGGAAGCAACATCGCTGAAGGGATCGGAGATGAATTTTTCTTCGGTCAACTGCGGCAGGTTGAGATATCCCCGCGCCACGCCTGCGCCCCCAATGTGCAACTCTCCTGGCACCCCCACCGGCACAGGATTCAAATGCGGATCGAGCAGATATACCCGCGCGTTGGCCACCGGACGCCCGATCGGTAGCACCGCTGGCGGCGCTTCGCCGGGCTTCACCGTGGGTTCGTAAGCCGTGGCCACCACGCTGGCTTCCGCTGGACCGTAGGTATTGACCCAGCGCACCCGGCTCCCCACCAGCTTGTGCCATGTGGAATAAGCCTCCGAAGACGCTTTCTCTCCGCCGACAATCACCAGCCGCACACTGGGCGGAACTTTTTGCGACAAGCCCGGCATGGCGTACACCCACTCATGCCAATAAGCGGTGGGAAGGTCCATCACGCTGACACGCTGCTTCCCAACCCAGCCTAGGAACTCGCCGGGATCGAGCGATACATCGTCGTTGCGAAAAACCAATGTCGCTCCCGCCACCCACGTCGCAAACATCTCCTCCAGGGCCGCATCGAAACTGATCGAGCAAAACTGCAGCATGCGGTCGCCGGGACGAAGCTCAAACCACTCCGCCGCCGCTTGCATGTAGTTCGCTAGTCCCGCATGCGGCAGCAACACCCCGCGCGGCCTGCCCGTCGAGCCCGAGGTATAAATGATGTACGCAATATCGCTCGCACTCGAACCAATGCTGGGATTGCCGCGCGACTCTTGCGCTACAGCCTGCCGCTCTTGCGAGAAGTAGAGCACTTGCGTGCCAGACGGTACCGGTGCTTGCAACAGACCGAGTTCAGTCAGCACGATCGGCGCAGCCACATCGTTCAACATCAAGCTAAGCCGCTCGTTCGGATAGTTCGGGTCCAGCGGCACGCATGTGCCTCCTGCCTTGAGCACGCCCAGAATGGCGACCGCAAAATCCAGCGATCTTCCCAGGCAGATTCCCACGCGCCCGTCTCGGCCACCCCCCCGATTCCGCAAATAATGTGCGATCTGATTGGCGCGAGCGTTAAATTCCCGGTAGCTCAACTGCTCCTGGCCGTACACCACCGCGATCTCATCGGGCATCCTGGCCGCAATTCCTTCAATGAGCTCGTGCAGGCATTTTTTAGAAAACTCCCGCGCCGTCTGGTTGCGCTCGACCAGGAGTTCGCGCAGTTCGATGTCGGTGAGCATGGGAAGTTGCGTACACGGTCGGTCGGCGTCCGCCACAACCCCGGCAATCAACTGCTGCATGTGGTCGAGCATGCGCGCCGCCGTGCCACGCTCAAACAAGTCCGGGTTATAGTGCAGTCGCAGGCTTAGTTGGCTGCTGCCTGCAAGCTCAAGATGGAGGTCGAGCGCGGTTGCAGGAGTTCCGAGGGACAGAGAGGGAGAGGCGGAAAACGCTACCTGAAAGATTGGGTGGCGGCTCGGGTCAGGCTCGATTCCCAACCGTCCTGCCAAGTCTGTAGGAATAGCTCCGGCTTTCGAGCCGGTGCAGATGGCGGATTCGAGCCGATGCAGTAAATGAAGGAAGGATGGCCGATCGGAAAAGTCAGCCACAACCGGCAACAGTTGCCCGGTACCACGCCCCGTGGCTACTACGAACTTGTCTTGCGCAGTGTAACGATGGNNCAGTCCAGCAGTTGCAACTTCCAAGCCCGTATCCTGGCTGAGCCGGCGGAGCCCGTCGCTGAACTCCTCCGGCAAACTACACGATTCCACGCCCATGGCTGGTCCGAGCGCCGCCGGCCGCAGCCGCGTCGCCGGTAATTCCAGCGCGGGCGCACCGGCAAGGTAGCCTTCCCAATAATTGAGCCCCATAGGCTCGATATCGGGAAACCCCTTATCCGCAAACTCGGCGTTGGCAACTGGCTCGCAGCTTCCGTCGTTCAAGATATTCTCGTCCTCGTTGGTTGACACTGACGCAGAAGAGAGCCTCACGCGGCGCCCGACCCCTTCAACACCGCCGGGATTGTCTTGGCCAGAATCTGCATATCCAGCCACAACGACCACTTGCGAACATATTGCAGGTCCAGCTCCATCCATTGCTCAAACGGAACGGAATTTCTGCCGTTGACCTGCCAGAGGCAGGTGATGCCGGGACGCACGCTGAAGCGGCAGCGCTGCCAGTCCGGGCTGGCCTGCGTGAAAAGTTCATAATCGCGAAGTTGCCAGGGGCGTGGCCCGACCAGGCTCATGTCGCCCTTTAAGACGTTGAAGAACTGCGGTAGTTCGTCAATGCTGGTCTTACGAAGAAATTTGCCCAAGAGAGTTAACCGGGGGTCGTGCTTGATCTTGAACACCGGACCGGAAACTTCATTGCGATGTTCCAGTTGAGCGAGCTTGTCTTCCGCATCCATATCCATGGTACGGAACTTGAAAATGTCAAACACCCGCTTGTTCAGGCCGATTCGTTTCTGAACGAATAACACCGGCCCCCGCGACGTCAGCTTGATCAAAACAGCGGTCAGTGCCATGACCGGAGCGAGAAACAAAAGCAAGGTAAAGGAGAGGACGACGTCGAGGATCCGCTTGATCAGGACAGGCCATCCGTGGGCCGGGCCTGCGTAATGCGTGATTAGAGCCCCATCATCGTAATCCTCCGCCCGCGGCTCCACGGTCTTGAGATCGAATAGGTTCGAAAGCAGGCGCACGATGATGCCCTGCTGCTCGCACATATCCGCGATCCTGCTGGCGTGCTCGTGAAAAGAGCGGATCGGCAGTGCGATCACAACTTCGTCCACTACGTTCCGCCGCAGGAACATTGGCAGATTTGCGAAGTCGCACACCAGCGGGAAACCGGAGGCGCGCAATTCTTCCGTGCCTGCCCATTCGTCATCCGCGAAACCGGTCACCTGGTATCCCCATTCCGGCCGTAGCGGTATGACCCGGGCAAATTCGAGGGCACGTGCGTTACTGCCCACAATCAACATGTTGCGAAAGTTGTGGCCGTGCACGCGTATACGGCGCAGCCACGTCCGCAGGACCAATCTGGTGCCCGCCACAGTCAGCGTGCTGCTCACCCAGAAAATTTCTACAAACTCGACGTTCACCATCCGGAACCGCAGTACCAAAGCGCAGATAATCAAAATCAAGGTGCAGAGCGAAGTGGCCTTCACTACATCGAACGCCTCAGCTTTGCGGCTGGCCAGCCGTTTGGACCTGTACAACCCCAGCAGGGAGAAAACCAGGTGCCACAGCCAAACCAGCAGCACGAATGCCACAAAATTCTGCAGCTTGAT
>PLUJ01000067.1 GCA_003165455.1 Acidobacteriaceae bacterium
CCGACGACGACCTTGGATTCGCATTGGATCATGGATTTGTACGTGTACCTTCCAAATCCGGAAGCGCATCAGGCATTTGAAGTCGACGCACAATATGTATGGGGTGGTTACTGGACTAAGTTTTACACTGAGTGCGCGTTCAACATCAGCGCCGGCACCGGCTACTGGGCTGTGTACGCCGGAGGTAGCGGATGGACATTTCTAAACGGCAAGAAAGGTGTGCCATATGTGCCTTGCGACCGCAGCCAGTTTTCGACGCCGTGGTCTGGTGGTCCCAACTCTACGGGATGGCATCACATCGTGTGGACTTTTCTACGCAACACTGCCGGTTACGCAGAATACGAGGCGCTGACGTTTGATGGTACGACCTACCAGTTGAACGATTACACTCCTACAACCGAAGTGGACTGGGGATCGAACCAAGGAGATTTCTCAGTCTTGGTGCAGCTCGATGGTGCAGAAGATGCAATAACCTTTCCAACAGTAACGGCGTACGTGAACGAGTTGAACATTACACACACTCAATAATTAAGAACGCGGTGGGAGTTCACTTTATCCGTGCGCATTAAGAACTGTGCGACGGTTTCGGTTCTCTGAGGGCTCAAGATGGCATGCAAGTGGACAAAGATCTTCGTGCGCCGGAGGCCGAGAGTACATCATTGGGGCTCATCGAAAGTGGAGCATCGCACCGGAAAATGCGAATCAAGGTCTCGGTTCTGAGACCGGTGTTCCTAGGAGTTGCCCCTCTTTCACTTTTGCTCAGGTATCTGTGCCGTACGGGCCTACCTTTCCCTGATCGCCTTCCGGTGACCGAGGTTTCCAATATTGCCGAACGCAATTGATCAGGCATTTCATCACCTTGTGTTCGGATCGCGTTAAAATATCGATCCCCACAAATCGATTCGTGCGCTGAGTTGATTGAGACGGGTTTCGTCCTATAAGTTGGTTGGCTCGAATGGAAATCTTTCTGTTAGACGGTACTTACGAATTGTTCCGGCACTACTATGCCTTGCCGTCCGCCAAGGATTCAGCGGAGCGGGAGATAGCTGCGGTGCGGGGCGTCCTTGCCTCCGTGCTTGGCATGATCAAAGCAGGCGCTACTCATATCGCGGTAGCGACCGACCATGTCATTGACTCTTTCCGTAACCGTCTATGGGCGAGTTACAAGACGAGCGAGGGCATTGAACCTGTTTTACTCGCGCAATTTCCATTGTTGGAGGAGGTCCTTTCAGCTGCCGGCATTGTTGTGTGGCCGATGGTGGAATATGAGGCAGACGATGCGCTGGCTGCGGCGGCAACTGTGGCTGCCCAGGATGAGAGGGTGGAGCGCGTGATTATTTGCACCCCAGACAAAGACCTCGCTCAATGTGTGCGCGGCACTCGCATCGTCCAACTGAATCGCCGGACACGCGTCACTTTAGATGAGGCGGGCATAGTCAAGAAATTCGGAGTCGCACCTGTATCAATCCCAGACTATCTCGCGCTCGTAGGCGATTCAGCCGATGGCTATCCGGGATTGAAGGGCTGGGGCGCGAAGTCATCGGCTGCCGTCCTTGCCAAGTTTGCCCATCTCGAATCAATCCCTTCGGATTATCGTGAGTGGGGCGTTAAAGTCGCCGGTGCGAGCGCCCTAATGCAGACTCTGTCAAATGATTGGGAGCGGGCGCTCCTCTTCCGCGAACTGGCAACGCTGAGAACCAATCTCGCGCTATTTGAAAACGTGGACCAGTTACGATGGATCGGTCCCACCCCTGCCTTCGCCGAGTTCGCTGCACGACTCGACTCGGCCATGACAATAAAAACACAATGATTGTCGGATCGCGAAGTTCTGTGTGCGAATAGCGAAATAGAAGAGATCGCAATTCTTTTTCTGCTCTGCCATGCCAGTCAACAATAACGGGGTATGCGAGGAATTCTGCGAGTGTGCGGGGAATCGCCCTTCCATTTGCACGTAACAACAATCCCGCCAGTGGGGACAACTGCCATCTCCGCCGCAGTGACGCCCTCCCCCCATGCTAATAGGTAAGACCTATGAGGCCGGTGGTATTGACTGATATGAAGATCATTCCTGAAATCGACGCTGATTCATACGCCGATCTCTCCACCGGCCGGCGATCCAACAACTTCAACTCGCAACCGACGAACGACCGCCAAATAATCCATTACCCCGATACTCAGTTTGTCGAATGCGGGCGAGAATATTTTTGTTACGAAAATAGCTTCCACTGGATAACTGCAAGAAACGACACAACGCAATATATAGAAGGATTTCTGTTCGACATTGAGCGCAACCTCATGATTCATCATGCGTGGGGTGTCGATCAGAGCCAGCGGTTGAATTACAAGGTCACGCCCATCAATCACAGGGAGTTTCTATATTTTGGCTATCCTGTAGATTACTTTGAGATTAAACGACACTGGACTCCAAACCGCACGCGAAATTCATTCTTCTCTCTTGAAGAATTGACACCCATTGCCCATCACATCCGTGGCCGGTATCCCGACGCTTGGATACCGCCAATACCACGGCTCGCCGATTTCTGCAAAACTCCCGAAGGGTTTCGGTGGTAGCCGTGTGCCAGAAACGCTGACGACAAATTCGATTCCTTCCAGATAACCCTAGACTGATCACGATACAATTAAGATATGGAACGCTCTGGAATTGCTGACCTTCCGCTGCACGGCGGCAGTGTTCCGAAGTGGTTGGCGGACCGCATGACTGTACTCGGCGGCGCAATCGCAGAGCACGTTGTGCATCATTATGGCACCTCAGGGTTAATGTCCAGACTCGCTGATACTTTCTGGTTTCAGGCCCTGGGCTCAGTCATGGGAATGGATTGGCATTCTTCCGGAATCACGACTTCCGTACTGGGTGCACTCAAGAGAGCTTTGAGTCCGCCAGCCAACGACCTAGGCGTGTTCGTTTGTGGCCAAACCTGATTGACCAGACCGGTCTTTTGTACCAAGTGGAGTGTTAGTGTAACGCCTTGTTGAAGGGGCCAGTATT
>PLUJ01000176.1 GCA_003165455.1 Acidobacteriaceae bacterium
TTGGCAAGGCCAACCATGCGAAGCTCTCATGAGTGGAATTTTGCGGGACGCCTGGTTGACCGACTGGGTGAGAACTCTGGCCTGATTGACGCTGCCAGTGGGCAGAGTATCTTCGGCGCAGAAGTGGCCGGAGAAATTGCAGGCTTCGCTGCTGGGTTGATAGGGGCTGGACTACGCCCTGCGGACCGCGTTTTGATCATTTGTGGCCTGAAACCGGCGAGTGCGCTGGCGTATTTGGGAGCGATGTATGCGGGATGTGTGCCTGTGCTTGTCGATGAGCGCACCATGGCGGCTTCCGGTGAGTCGGCTTTCAAAAAAGCAAACGCTAAAGCGGCGTGGACAGGCGAGGGTGTCAAGTGGGACTGGGCAAGGAAAAACGGCTTCCTTCAGTTCGAGGGAACCTTCGACGCACGTTCGTTTGATTCCATTCAGCCGTGGCCGTGTTCTGAAAACGATCTTGCAGTATTGATGCCGACCTCGGGATCTACCGGCGTTCCCAGGCTGGTGAAAGTGACTCACGGAAACTTAATCGCCAACACCGAGGCCATCATCCGCCGCCAACGTCTGGGGCCGGATGAAAGAGCCATGCTGATCATGCCAGTGAGTTATTGCTTCGGCGCCAGCGTTCTGCACACCCATTTGTATCAGGGCGGCGGAGTCGTCTTCGACTCGCGCTTTATGTTTCCCGACAAAGTATTGCAGGCAATCAACACACACGGCTGTACAACATTCGCTGGAGTGCCCACGGTTTACAACATCCTGCTAAGGCGCTCGCACCTCCCTACAATTCCTCTGCCCGCCCTGCGACGCTTCCTACAAGCCGGGGGTGCGCTGGGCGCGGAAAGTGTTGACGAGTTCCGCAGGATCGTTCCTGAAGCGGATTTTCTTGTGATGTATGGTCAAACCGAAGCCACTGCACGAATAACTTGTTCTTCTCCAGATCAATCGAGCGAGAAGCTGGGTAGTGTAGGTCTTCCCTTAGACAATCTGACGCTACGAGTCGTGGACGATAAAGGCCACGAGGTTCCGGTTGGACAGACCGGTGAAATTCAGGTATCCGGTACGTCGGTATGCGAAGGATATCTCGACGACCCGAAAGCGACAGAACGCAAGTTCGGTTCCGGCTGGCTCAAGACGGGCGACTTAGGGTGTGTGGATGAAGATGGATACGTTTGGATTAATGGGCGTACAAGTGAGTTCATAAAAATTCGTGGCTTCCGTGTCAGCCTCGCCGAAGTCGAAGCGAGGGTGGCGGCTGTTCCTGGTGTCTGCGAATGCGCTGCATCGGGCGTGCAGCATCCGGAGGCGGGAGAAGCGCTGGCTCTCTTTATTGTGGAAGACGCTGTTGGTAAAGAGGGCTCGCAGATCCTTGTAGACAGGATTCGACGCGCTCTTCCAACCCAGTGGACGTGTACCTCGGTCCAAATAGTCTCCGAGCTGCCCAAGACGGCAAACGGTAAAATAGCCCGCTCGCAGTTGCCGACTTTCGCATGAGCACGCCAGCGGAGATCGAGCAGGGAATCGAGAGGTTGCTGCAAAAGGCGCCCTATTCCGTTGACTCAGAGCAGCGGCATCGCGCCTTACTCGATCTGCTGAAAAAAGAATTAGCTTACGCTTGTGAAAAGAACACGCGGTTCCGCAACTTTGTGGAGCATTGGCCGGCGGATTTTCGCGATGCGGAGAGAATCGCCGATCTGCCTTATCTCCCGGTGGGCGTCTTTAAATCAAATCCGCCGCTGGCGCTGGTGAGCGCGGATCACGTCGCGCGTACTCTCACTTCGAGTGCAACCACCGGACAGACGCCGAGCCGCATTGTTTTGGATACCGCAACCGCGAGAAGGATGTCCAAGGGCGTGATCACGATCGTGCGGGATTTTGTTGGACCCTCGCGCAGACCGTATTTAGTGGTCGATACGCCCGAGAACCTTGCCGCTCAAACCCAGCTAGGCGCGCGAGGCGCAGCGATCCAGGCTCTGCGCTCTTTTGCCACAGAGATTGTATGTTGCCTGGGGAGCGGGCAGCGAGGAAACTCAGATCCAAACTTTTCCGGTCTGAACGAGGAAAAGCTTCTTGCCTGCGCCGCGAAATGGAAAGACACGGAAGTCCTGGTTTATGGTTTTACTTATGTAATTTGGACTGAACTGGTGCAGCCACTTCTGCGGCGGGGGGTTACGCTGAATCTCCCGAATGTGCGGGTGCTGCATAGCGGTGGATGGAAGCGATTGGAGCAGCAGGCGGTCACGCGCGATGTCTTTATTGACGGGGTCGCAGCGCTTTTTGGATGTGGGCCGGATCGGATTGTAGATTATTACGGCATGGTCGAGAACGTAGGAGTGATTTATCCGGATTGCGATCAGGGCAACAAGCACGTCCCGAACTTTGCCGAAGTCATCGTCAGAGATCCGCTGACGCTTGCGCCGGTTCGAGCCGGAGAGCGCGGGCTGATCCAGGTTTGCAGCGTATTGCCAACGAGCTTTCCGGGATTTTTGCTGTTGACGGAGGACATGGCGGAGGTCATCGGGTACGGCGATTGTTCATGCGGAAGGAAAGGCATCAGTTTCCGGTTTTCAGGAAGAGCACCCAAAGCAGAAGTTCGCGGTTGCGGGAACCTGGACAGCACGCGCTATCAGCCGACGCAGTGGGGCGGCGTAGTATGAGCGAGCTGATCCAGGTAGTCGATTCTGCCCAGGAAATCTCGGGGGCGGCACGCCGGCTCCGCGAAATCGGGCGACTGAAGGAGATTCATCCTCAAGTTGTGCTCGACATTTTCGAGCAGTGGGCGGCTGCACTTGACGACCGCGAGTTGCGTAAAGTTTCGGGTATGACCTTTCTGCGCCTTTGGCTTCGGCGTGGAAATCTAGAGCCGTTACTGCTTCGCGAGCTCGGATCGGGTGTGTTGAACGGGGGCTGGTGGGAAGATGGCCGCGCGCGGCTTCGAGCATTTCCCTTGGGAGTGGTCGGGCATTGGCCCGCCGGGAATGTTGAAATTCAGCCCATCTTGTCGATGACGTGCGCATTGCTTGGAGGCAATTGCTGCCTGGTGCGTGTTCCGAGCGGCTTGGTCTGTACAATGCAGCGGGTCATGGAAAAATTGGAACAGGTCGATTCAAAGGGCGTAATGACCGAGCGTATCTTCATGGCAAGCTTCGATCACTCGCGGACGGATCTGCACGAATCCATGGCGCAGACTGTGGATGGAGCAATCATTTGGGGCGGCGAGGAAGCGGTGACGCAGGTGCGCCGGCTGCAGTTTCCTCATTGGGCGCGAATTTTGGTATTTGGACCGCGTGTTTCAGCAGGGGCAATGGATGCCGCAACGTGGGGCGACCGCGTGGAACGAGCTTCCTGGTGTCGAAGGATTGCGAGGGACGTTTGGCAGTTTGATCAACAAGCGTGCTCATCGCCGCAAACGCTCTTCTTAGAGCGCGGCGAAGGATGTGATCCGAGTGAATTCGTGGAAGATCTCAGAGAAGCTTTTGATGAAGAGAATCGACACCATCCACGCCAGCAAATCGAGCCGGGAATGACGTCGGCGATCTCTTTGGTGCGAGCCTCGTGGCTGCTCGAGAGTGAAAAGAATCGCGCACTGTTTCCCGCATCGCCGGATTGGACCATTTTGCTGGGGGAGAATGCTGATATGCCCAAGCCTACTCAGGGGCGGACGCTCACTGTATTAGTAGTGGATGACCTGCTGAAAGCGATCTCAAAGTTCGATGGAACGCTGCAGACCTTGGGATTGGGCGTTGCAGACCCGGAAAGAGAAGAGGCCATCGCCAAACTGGCCGGGCGCAGTGGAGTGGATCGGATTGTGAAACTTGGAAGGATGCACGTTTTCAGCTCTCCGTGGGATGGAACGGAATTGATTCGCCCCATGGTGCGTCTGGTGCGTCACGTAGCGTCTCAAACTTGATTCAGGAGAATGGTGTCCAGATGGAGCAGGGAGATTTGTTTCTGGAAGCGATGGATCGAAAGGCAAAGATATTTGCCCGCTCAGTCCGGGCAACTGTCGAAGCCAATCGCGAACTGTGCTCGTGGGTACTGAATCCACTGGCGCGTTGGGCCGAGGAAGCTTACGGCAGCGATATATTCGATGCGGCAGCTCACGGTTACGCGGAGTATTGTGTCGGGGTTGCCAAGTCGAAGCAGATATACGAGCGGTCAGGCCGCTACACTCCTGAAAGCATGCCGGAGATAGTTTCCGGAGTGTATGAAGACGAGAGCTACATGGTGCCTTACATGTGGGCCGCCATTCTCATTTATCCGTTCTGGCCGTCGATGATTGGCCATATCGCGATGTTTCGCGACGATTTTCTCCGGCGACTGCCGCGTAATGCGACAGTCTCGGAACTTGCCGCCGGACATGGTGTGTTGAGCCTTCTTGCGGCGGAGGAGCGGCCGGATATTCAAGTTGAAAGCTCGGATATCAGTCCGCCCGCGGTGGCGGTTGCCAATCGTCTGCTGGCGGCCTCCGGGCACTCGGGACGCGTGCAGTTCGTGGTGAAAGACGCGTTAAACGGTGACGGCGGCAATGACGGAAGATTCCAGGGCCTGATTTCCGCGATGCTGGCGGAACACTTGACCGATCCCAAGCCCCTTTTCAAAACAATCTCTCGCCAGCTTTCACGCGACGGCATGGTTTTTTTCAGCACAGCGCTTGAGTCGCCGCAACGCGATCATGTTTACGAATACAACCAGGAAAGCCAACCTTTGCAGATGGCAGAGAACGCCGGTCTGCGGGTAAGCCGCATGGTCTCCGACGCGGCATCCGTACCCCCCGGTTCGCGTTTCCTGCCGCGGTCTACGGGCATGATTCTGAGGTCGCGGTGAATGAGGAGGATATTGCTGGGATGACCATACCGTTGATGACCTTTGAGGAAGTTCGAGCTGCCTTAAAACAGCGGTTCCCCATGTTGATGGTTGATACGGTCATCTCATTGGATCCCGGCAAGAGCATCCGCACCACGAAAAATGTGACAGGGAATGAGCTGCAATTCCTGGGACATTTCCCCGAACACGCCGTAATGCCGGGAACACTGATTGTGGAGGCGATTGGGCAATCCGCATCGATTCTCTTTGCAAAGACTACAGGGACCGGAATGAAGGAGGGAGAATTCCTGGTGCTTGGAGCGATCAATGAGATGAGATTTCTGGTGCCGGTGGTCCCGGGAAATAGAATGGAAATTGACGTACAAGTTCTGAAGTTTATTCCGGACTTCGCGTTGGTGGAAGCAGTGGTTACGGTTGATGGCGCCGCCGTGGCGAAGGGAAAACTCGGTTTCGCCAGAAAAAGCCTGCAAACGCATCCTCCCGGCTAAGCAATTTGTTTCGACTCGTTCCAAGACTGCTAAGCTTTCGATTGAGAAGATTTAGCGGCAATCAGATTTTTTTATCTGGTTTCCCGGACGCCCGGTCGCGCTTCGCGGCCTTTCGCATGGTTTCCAGTTACACCGCCGGCCTTTTATCATTCACGCGCGACAGCATCGCCTCATCGCACTTTCTTATTGAGGGGTGGTCTAGTGCGGAGTGGCGATTTCTTTCAGTAAGAGTCTGAAATCCTCCACTGTTTGAGCGACGGCAGACGGCGTGAAGAGGTCCGGATTGTACTGAACCCGTCCCAGCATTCCTTCGGCGCGATCGCTCATTTCGATGTAAAGATCCCATCGGGCTCCGCCGCTCTCCACGTCCATGTACGTCATGCTCCAGCCTGGCGGGAGGGGCGTCACGTCAGGCGCCAATGAAAGAACGACGGTAAACAAGGGATGGCGTTTAGGATTGGGCTCGATCTGAAGTCGTTCCAAAATTAGATCGAGCGGTACATCGTCATTNNGTACCTGGTGAAGCAGAGAAGAAAATGTTGGTTGGCCCCGAAGGTTCGTGCGCAATGCAACGGGATTGAGAAAATATCCCATGCAGCGCTGAAATTCGATTTGTTTGCGGCCGGAGGGCGCTAACGTGCCTACGATAATGTCGTGCTGCCCGGTGTAGCGATGCAAAAGCATCACCAGCCCGGCAAGCAAGACCATGAAGGGGGTTGCGCCTTCTCGCTGGGCAAGAATCTTCAAAGATTGAGCCAACTCCAGGGGCAGTTCGAACGAATACATCGCGCCACGATAGGTCTGCTGATCTGGCCTTTGGGTATTGCTCGGCCATTGCAAGGCTGGCAAGTCGCCCGCGAGCTGGCTTTGCCAGTACGTTAATTGGCGCTCCATCCGCTCGCCAGCTAGGATTCGACGCTGCCAGCAGGCGAAGTCTGAAAACTGATGCTCTAACTCAGGCACGGGAGACGGCATGCCTGACACAAAGCTTTCGTAGATTGTTGTCAGCTCGGAGGGAAAAATGTCGAAGACCGTGATTCCATCTACTATGCTCTGGTGTGCAGTCAAATAGAGCCGGTGCTCGTTGTCAGAGAGCGTTACGAGCCGGACGCGGAACAGCGGGCCATGTTGCAGGTCGAAAGGCTGCCGAGCGTCTTGTGTTCCGAACTCCTGCGATTTCTTTTCCCGTTCGCTCTCGGGGAACGCTTTAAGATCCGTCACCAGCAGTTCGAAATGCACGGGCGAGGCGTGAACAATCTGAGCTGGCTGCCCCGCGATGACATCAAAGGTCGTCCGCCAGATCTCATGCCGCCGTACGACCTCCGCTAGGCTGCGTTCCAGGGCTGCAACGTCGCAGGTTCCGCAACGATGAATCGTGATGGATTCGTTGTGAAGCGGCGCCAGTTTGGCCGCAGTCTGATCCAGACGCCAAACTTGCTCCTGCGCCAGCGACAGGGGCGCAGGAAGTTCTCTTGGGCTGCACTTGAGGTCAGATTTCAGAGAGGAGACGAGGGGCGAGTTTACCCTATTCCTCTGTAACTCAAGCAGTTTCTGTTTGGCGTCGGAAAGACGCGGCTCTTTTGACATCCAGGTTTTCCGATGAGGATCAATTCGCCGAGTGAGATGCCCGAAACTTTACCGGCAAAGCCGTGAGGCCGCGCAGGCCCAGGTTATTCCGCCAGACGAGTGGTCCCGGTTGCAATTGAAGATCTGGCAACCGGCGGATGATTGCCTCGAATACCTCCTGGCCTTCCACTCGCGCCAAGGCTGCGCCAAAACAGAAATGAGCGGCATATCCAAAAGCGAGGTGGCGGTTTTCCGTTCGAGACACATCAAACCGATCAGGATCGGGGAAGCGTTCGGGATCGCGGTTCGCCGCGGCCATCACGGCCATAACCGCCTGTCCCTTGCGAATCAGCTTGCCTCCCAGTTCGACATCTTCAGGCGCTAACCTCCCGGTATGTTGGCTGGGGCTTTCATAACGTAGCATCTCTTCCACCGCGGACGGAACCAGTGAAGGATCGTCCCGCAACCGTTGCAGCTCTTGGGGATTACGCAGCAGGGTAAGGACGCCGTTGCCGATCAGGTTGGTTGTAGTCTCCAACCCTCCTACCATGGTGACGATACTATTCGCCACAACTTCTTCTTCGCTCAAACGATCGCCGTTCACTTCCGCCGTCATCAGCGAATGCACCAAGCCGTCCTGTGGAATATCTTTCTGACGGCGAATCGTGTCGCGAAAATAGGCGGTCATATCTTGCACGGTGCGCAGCATCCTAGGCGCGTGTTCAGGATTGTGCTGGAAATTACCCAGCATCTCTGCGAAGTCAGCCGACCAGGCTTTCAATTGCTGGCGATCACTGGGTGGAACGCCAAGCATCTCAGCGGTGACGATTGCCGGCAGCGGCTCGCCCAAATCAGAAATGATATCCATCTGGCCGTTGTTCTGCACGGAGTCCAGGAGCCTATTCACGATCTCTCGGATGTGAGAACGCAACACTGCGACCCGAGCGGGACTAAACGCTTGTGACGCCAGACTGCGCAATCTGGTGTGGGCTGGAGGATCCATGAACAACATCTGCTTCACCATCAACTGGGCGAGTGGACTGATTTCGGAAAGCCCTAGTGAACGCAGTTTTTCTGGGGTATGTGTGCGATCCGCGGAGAAGGTGTGCAACACTTCAAGCACGTCCACATAGCGGGTAACGACCCAGGTGTGGAGGAAGGCGTCCCACTGGACGGGGGCCTCTGTGCGCAAACGGCGAAACAAAGGATAGGGGTTCGCAAGGACATCGGGGTCCAACAAATGGTAAAGGCTAAGAGCGCTCGCTCCTATGCTGCGAGAAATAGCGCCATTGGTGGAGGTGCTCATCGGCGAGCTTGTTCGGTGTTCAAGGCCAGTAGTTGCTGAGCCTCCTCCTCCGTCATAGCGTCGAGCTTTTCGATCATGAGCCGTTCAACTTCGCCAGCAAGGTCTGTCACTGTGGGGTGATCGAAGAGCCTTAACAGAGGAACGTCGACGCCGAAAGCGCCGCGCAAACGGGCGATGAGCTGCGTTCCGAACAGCGAATTGCCGCCAAGAAAAAAGAAGTTATCCTCGGCTCCCACGTGTTCCAACCCCAGGAGCGAAGCTACAATTCCGGCCACGCGCTGCTCGGTAACCGTGCTGGGGTTCACGAAGTTCTGCTCCCGTACGATGTTTTCGCTACCTGGAGCGGGCAATGCAGAGCGATCTATTTTTCCGCTCGATGAGATCGGCAGGCCATCAATGCTCACGAATTTTGCTGGAAGCATGTATTCCGGTAATTCTTTCGCCAGAAAATCTCGAATTTCCCCGAGCGCCGGGAATGCGGCTACGGGAACGACAAACGCTATTAATTCCTTTTCGCCCATCCCGTTTTCACTGGCCACCACAACGCTTTCGCGCACCGACGGATGCCGATTCAGGGCATGGGCCACTTCATCCAGCTCTATCCGGTACCCACGAATCTTTACCTGATCGTCGACGCGGCCATGGAAGGCAATCTGACCGTTCGGGAGCCATCGCCCCAAGTCGCCAGTCCGGTAAAGCGTGGCCCCCGAGACTGCGCTGAACGGATGTTTGACAAAGCGCTCGGCGGTCAATGCGGGATCATTTAGATATCCCCTCGCCACGCCAGCGCCTCCTACAAAAATTTCTCCAATTTCTTCGCCAGCGACCTGTTGCATCTTCCAATTGAGAATGTAGACCTCGGTGTTGTCGATGGGCCGGCCAATCGCGGGCAATCCCTCAGCCAAGTCGGGGTTAACGGCCGCTGAAGTCGCAACTACCGTACACTCCGTGGGCCCGTAGTTGTTAATCAAAGTGAATGGGAGGTTTGCGGATGGGAAGTGACGCAAAGTATCGGCCCCGGTCAATAGAAAGCGTAAAGCTGTATTCTGTGGCCACTTTAGTTGTATCATCCGCTCGGCCAAGGGGGTTGGAGCGAAGCTAATTGTAATCTTTTCGCGAACAAGATAATCCCGGAGTTGCTCGGGATGGGAGCGGGTCTCGTCGTCGAGCATGTGCACGCTGGCTCCGGCGATCAGATGAGGCCACAGCTCCCAAACCGCGGCGTCAAACCCAATCGACGATAGAAGGGTTGCGCGATCTGCCGGTGTGACGCCAAAAGTACGGTTGTGCCATCGGCACAAATTGAACAAGCTATCATGGCCGATCGCGACGGCCTTCGGCATGCCTGTTGAGCCAGAGGTATAGATCACATATGCCAAATGCTCCCGACTAGCGCGAACCTTGGGCGCCTCGGACGAGCAACGATCGATCTCTGAGGCGCATGTATCAAGTGGGATGAGATTCGTGCCGTCTCCCAGCGACTCCAGAATGCTCGAATGCGTCAGGACGATCGAAGCCTGTGCAGCCTTCAACATCGCCTGCAAACGCTTCCGCGGTGTCTTCGATTCGAGAGGAAGGTAAGCGCTGCCTGATTTTAAAATTGCCAAAGCGGCGACGGCGAAGTCTACCGAACGGTCCAGGCACACGCCCACGATGCCCCCAGGCGCTGCTCCCAGGCTCAGGAGGTGGTTGGCCAATCGACTGGAACGCTGGTCCAATTCCCGATAGGTGACGAACTGGGAACCGGCGCGTATGGCTAAAGCGTCGGGTGTAAGCGCGGCTTGTTGCTGCACAAGATCGGACACACAAAAAGCCGGGTGGGTCCCGCTACAGATCGTTGGGCCAAGAGAATTTGCTCCCCTGCTAGTTTCCATATCTCAGTTCGTGTGCTCCTCTACATATCAGCAAATGGCTCAATGAGTAATTCAAGATCCAGAATTCAGGGGAATAAAAAAGGCACCTTAGGCATAACGCGGAGGGGAGTTAACTCACAGGATTATACAACATTTTCCAGATGGATGGTCCAAAATATGTGGCTCAATTCCGTTAAAGCTTTGGATGCAGTGAATTGTGGCAAAGAAGACTGAAGACTGTAGACGGACGCCTCCAATCCGTGGGCTAGCAGGGTTGTGTTATAGTTTCCAATTCTCTTGTCGGGATAGTGGGGCTTTTCTTCGCCCGGGTTTAATGGCGATTTCGCACGATGTGGCAATCTTCAGGAATTGAGCCTACAGGCTCGCTGTTTCACTCATGAGTCCCGACGGTACGACGAAGTCCGTTAGATCGCAAGAACCTCCCAAGTTGCGCGAAGTTCGCTTCGAGGACTATCAGCAGATAGCCGCACTGGTGTGCAAATTTAATCTGCATATCGAAACTTACCCGGGCTGGATACACCTTTGGACTGAAAATCCAGCTTATAAACAAATCAAGGACAAGTTCCCCAAGGGATGGGTTCTGGAGACTGCTGAGGGTGCAGTTGCGGGCTATCTTGGCAATGTCCCACTCGACTACGAGTTCCAAGGTGTCAGGTTACTCGCTGCCACCACACGGGCTTGGGTTGTGGATACTCCTTATCGTTCGTATTCTCCACTCTTGCTGGGGACGTATTTCAACCAGCCCAACGTGAATCTCTTCCTGAGCACGACCCTGAACCCACAATCTGCACCGGCCTACGGCATTTTTCAGACGACGAGGGTGCCCGTTGGAATCTGGGATTGGACCCTATTTTGGATCACCAATTACCAGGGCTTCGCTGAGAGTTTCTTGCGAAAAAGAGGGACGGCGATGGCGAAAATTCTGAGCTATCCGATTTCGGCCGGCGTATTGTTTGGCGACCGAGTGAAAGGGAGCCGTCTTAGGCGAGAAGATACAGCTTCGAAAGTGCTGTCTCTACTATCGTTTGATGAGCGATTCGACGCATTCTGGGGAGATCTTCGGAGGGAAAAACACAATGTCTTGCTGGGGGTGCGAACTGGAGAAGCCTTGACGTGGCACTTTAAAATAGCGCTGCAACAGAATGCCGCATGGATTTTTGCCATCGAAGGTGCTTCCGGATTGGCTGCATACGCGATATTCCTACGCGACGATTATCCGGATATTGGTCTTACCCGGATGCGGTTGGTCGATTTTCAGTGCCTTGAGCAGCGAAGAGGACCAGAGTTATTTTTGAACATGCTGGGGACTGCCGCCGATCGCTGTCGCCGTGAATTTATCCACATGCTCGAGATGGTCGGACTCCCCCCGGGACTGGAAGCGGTCCTAAAAAGTGCTTCTCCCCACCGACGCCATTTACCCAACTGGCTTTACTTCTTCAAAACAAATAACCCGTCGTTGGCCACAGCCCTGCAACACCCGGCAGCGTGGGAGCCCTCACTCTTCGATGGCGATTCGAGCCTGTGGACCGAAGTGATAAGTCCGCCTCGCAGCTTAAGACGATGAATCCTACAGGGCCTGGAATCCACCCTCCGCAGTTTGCCGACCTTCCGCGATCCTCCTGAACACAGGGAGCACAGGCCATTGGCTCTCTACCAGTTGCGGCTCTATCTCGGCGATGGTCATCCATTGCGGAGATCCTTCCCAAGAAGGGTTCAGTGCATCGCCGCTCACTCGAACTTCAAAGAGCGAGATGTTGCAAGCAAAGTCCACGTCGCTATAAAAACGCAAAATCAATTTCCTCGCGCTAACCGACAGTCCGGTTTCTTCTTTAAGCTCACGATCAATGGTCTGTTCTTCGGTCTCACGCCAGTTGGAAATCCCCCCTGGCAAAGAGACTCCCCGCACATCGTTGCGACAGATCACCAGAAACCTTCCGTCTCTGTGGACTACACCCAGCGCAGCGCGTAGTGTGCCGAACAGAGGGAATGCGGAATAGAGATTGCGGCAAGCGTTTGCCACGATCCAGAATGATTGCCGCTTAAGGGTTTCAAATGCGGATGGCAAGTGGGCAGTCTAGCATAATGACGGCTTAGCGGGGGCGACCAGGCGGGGCTCGGCAATTCGTCTTTAAGGCCGCAACATACGCAGGGAAGCGCTATTGCTGGCCATTACCGGCGCGTGTGCAGCATCTTTCTTGCCGGCCCCAGTATGAGAGGTTGGGCCGGTTCTATGTGGCGAGTTTCCGCCACTTAGCGCATAAAGGACCACTTCTACCCGGCTGGAGACTCCGAGCTTGTCGAAGATACGGAACAGATAATTTTTTACAGTGTGCTCGCGGAGAGTGAGGCGTTGAGCAATCTCGCGATTACTCAAACCCTCAGCCACGCAACGCACCACGTCGACCTCACGTGCAGAGAGAAGGGCTTTTCCTCCCACAGTGGCGAAGCGCAAAGGCACGGGTTCTGTCACCGCTTCAAGCAGGTAGTGGAGTTCTTCACTGCTGGCCCATACCTGGCCTTGATGGACGCAGACAATACATTTTGCCAGCAGCTTGAGCGATTCCGTGCGGCAGAACACCCCGCGGGCTCCGGAACGGAAAGCGTCGACTACCCCTGTTCGTTCGGAAGAATCGAGCAGCATAACGACCCTGGTGTTGGGCGAGCTAGCACAGATCTCGCGGCAGAGCGCAAAACCAGAAGCAATGTCATCGCCTTGCCTGGAGCTGACCAAAGCTACGTCTGGACGCTCTTTTTTTGTCCAGGTAAGAATGTCTGCGGCCTTGGCTGGCGATCCTGCCATGTCGATTTGTTCGTCTCGCGTCAGAGCCTCCACCAGTAACTGCGTGTTCATGGAGGTGTTATCGGCGGCGAGAACCCGGATTCGGTCCTGTTGCGGAAGGCTGGTCAGTTGAGCCATGGTCGATGCTTTTGGGGAATTCAAAGGGAGCCTTTATTCTCCCGTAATGTTGTCAGGCTGCCAAAAACGAAGATTAGGAGAATTGTATTGGGAGAGAAGAATAAAATGCAAAGCCTGCTGTGCGAGTCGGAAAGCCTTGACTGGACAGTTTGGGCTCTCTATCGACTGCCCCTTCAAATCATCTGGGGAAAGAGTATCCGTTGATTGGGTTAGGGTAAATGGCACTTTAGGGCTACGCCGGGGTAATGGAACTCAGAAAATTCCGAACCGCTGGCTAACCCGGATTCAGATCGAAGTTACGCTTCTTTTTTAAGTCATTGATTCCATTAATTCTGATTATCTGGGCTTGTTGGTTGCCGATCAAATCGGCAAGTTGTGAGGGACGCTGGATTTGCTCAATCTAATACTTCACGATGGCAGCGAACGACTTTGGATCGAGTGAAGCGCCACCCACTAATGCTCCATCGATCTCTTCTTGTGACATCAGCGAGGAGGCATTCTCCGGTTTGACCGAACCTCCGTATAGAATGCGCAGGCCCGAGGCAAACTCGTCGCCAAACACCTCTGCTGCCTCACGGCGGATCACGGCATGGGCTTCCGCAGCTAGCTCCGGAGTCGCCGTTTTGCCGGTACCAATTGCCCACACCGGTTCATAGGCCACCACCAGTTTAGCGGCTTTCTTGGCAGAAATGGTGTGAAAGGCCCGCACGCATTGGCGGCGCAGAACGTCATCCGTAAGTCCGGATTCGCGTTCTTCCAGAACTTCGCCGACACAGCAAATCGAAGTCAATCCGGCTTCGAGCGCGGCCTTTAGGCGCATGTTTACGGTGTCGTCGGTTTCGCCGAAATATTGCCGTCGCTCCGAGTGCCCCACGATGACGTGCGTTATGCCGAGAGCGAGCAGCATGGCTGCGGAGGTTTCTCCGGTGAAGGCTCCTTCCGGCTTCCAATGCACATTTTGTGCACCGATGGCGACGTTCGATCCCTTAGCCGAGCCGTGCGCGGTCGCCAAGTCGATATCGGGAGGGCAGACGACGATTTCGTCGCGGGTGTGGCCGGAAACCAACGGCAGAAAGTCGCGAAAGAAGTCGCGGGTCTGATCGGGAGTCTTGTACATCTTCCAATTGGCGGCAATCAGCTTCTTGCGCGGCATCGATTCCTTTCCTACTTCTTGTCCGTTAGAGCTTCGACGCCGGGCAGTTTCTTGCCCTCCAAAAACTCCAGAGACGCGCCGCCACCCGTTGAGATGTGCGTGATTTTATCGGCAACTTCGGCGCCGTGGACTGCGGCAACGGTGTCACCGCCGCCCACAATCGAAATTGCGCCGACATTCTCCGCCACGGCATGCGCCACTTTGAAGGTGCCGCGAGAGAATCCCGGAACCTCAAACACCCCCAAGGGCCCATTCCATACGATAGTGCGGGCGCGAGAGATTTCGTCGGAAAACAGCTCGATTGTCTTAGGGCCGATGTCGAGCGCCATACGATCCGCCGGAATCGCTTGGCCTTCTCCGATCAGTTGGATCACAGCATTCGCCTCGGGCCTCAAAGCTACAACATGATCGATTGGGAGCAGAAACTTAACTTTTCGCTGTTTCGCTTCGTCGAGCAATTGCCGGGCGAGTTCGACTTTATCGGCCTCCAATAGGGACTTGCCGATTTCCTTCCCCTGCGCCTTCAGGAACGTGTAAGCCATGCCGCCGCCGATGATGATCGAATTAACCTTCCCCATCAAGTTTCGAATCACGCCGATCTTGTCACTGACCTTTGCCCCGCCCAGGATGGCGACAAAGGGCGGTTCGGGATTTTCGAGCGCCTTGCCCATATATCGCAGTTCTTTCTCCATGAGCAGGCCGGCCGCCGATTTCGATACGAACTTCGTGATGCCCACAGTGGAGGCGTGCGCACGATGCGCGGAGCCGAAAGCATCGTTGACATAGAAATCGGCGAGACTTCCCAACTGTTTGGCGAACTTCTCGTCGTTCGCCTCTTCCTCAGCATGGAAGCGAAGATTTTCGAGTAGCAGGGTTTGTCCCTTTTCCAATTGCATGGCCACTTCTTCCGCTTCGGGGCCGACGCAGTCCGGACAAAAACCGACGTTTTCGCCGCGAGCCAATTCCTTGTCCAGAACCATACGCAAACGCTCGGCGACGGGCTTGAGACTCATCTTAGGATTGGGTTTGCCCTTGGGACGGCCCAGGTGAGAAGCCAGAATCAGTCTTGCGCCGTGGCGCAGTGCGTACTCGATGGAAGGCAGGGTTTCACGGATGCGAGTGTCATCCATCACGCGTCCGTCGTCGAGCGGGACGTTGAAGTCGACGCGCATAAAGATGCGGTTGCCATTGAGCGGCAGATCACGAATGGAAAGCTTGGACATTGGCTGATCGTCCTTGATAGGCAATTTGAAAAGCAGTGCTGCCGTTTCCTCGAACTCGGTCACGAACGGCAGTTGAATTGGACGGCGCCTGACCCGATAACAGCCTGCGAAATGCCGGCCAAATCTACAAACCTCTGTCGGCGATATAGTGGATCAGATCGCGAACTCGGCAAGAGTATCCCCATTCATTGTCGTACCAGGAGATGACCTTGACGCAATTGCCGGCGACCACCAGAGTCATGGGCGCATCGACGATTGACGAGCGCGAGTCGCCCTTGAAATCCGACGACACCAACTCGCCCTCCTCGTAACCTAAATATCCCTTAAGAGGTCCACTCTCAGATGCTTTTTTGAGCGCGGAGTTTACTTCTTCTTTTGTAGTCTTTTTTTCCACCCAAACCACCAGGTCAACCACGGAGACATTTGGGGTGGGAACACGCATGGCGAAGCCGTCAAGTTTTCCGGAAAGTTCAGGAATGACGAGCTTCAACGCCTTTGCCGCTCCGGTGGAAGTGGGAATCATGGAAAGTGCAGCAGCTCGAGCCCGTCGCAGATCTTTGTGCGGGAAGTCCAGAATGACCTGGTCGTTGGTGTACGAGTGAATGGTGGTCATGGTGCCACTGACGATCTTGAACTCGTCATTGATCACCTTGGCGATGGGGGCCAGGCAGTTGGTGGTACAGGAAGCGTTCGAAATGATGTGATGCTTGTTACCATCATATTTTTCATGATTAACACCCAGGACAAGCGTGATGTCTTCGTTCTTGGCAGGAGCGGAGATGATCACTTTCTTGACGGAACCGCGCAGATGTTTTTTGGCGTCATTTGCGTCGGTAAAGTGTCCAGTGGACTCCACCACGACCTGCGCTCCAACGGAGTCCCAAGGCAAAGCACCGGGATCTCTTTCTTTGAATACTTTGATGGTTTTATCGTCGATAGTGATGCTGTCTGGGCCGGCGCTGATCTTGTTTGGGAGATTGCCCAGGATCGAGTCGTACTTTAAAAGATGCGCGAGTGTCTTAGGGTCGGTTAGATCGTTAACGGCTACGAATTCCAGATTGGGGTCTTTGAGAGAGGTGCGCAGTACGTTGCGGCCGATACGTCCGAAACCGTTAATGCCAACTTTGATTGCCATAGTTTCTCCGTCCTATGAATTGTGATAACAGAAACTTAAGCGGCCTGTATGGGAACAGATGATGTTAGCAGGATTGAAGAATAGTCGTAAATGACGCAGAGCAAAAAGAGCGAGTCGATATTCCTGTCACGGGACGCGGTGCGCTGGGTCCTTGACGGGCCGCCCAGCTAAAACGTTATTTCGAGATAGGTGTCGATCTTTCGCCAAAGCAGCGGCAATCTGGCAGCCCAATACTTTTTATTGATGATCCGGCGGGCGTGAGCGTGATCTTGCGAGGGAAGAATGCGCGCCGTCGCCGTGAGTTGCGATCCGGTGAGCTTACCGCGAATCGTGCAGGGAGCAACTAGGATTTGAGGATTGTTGCGAATGCGCTTCGTCTTGCCGAGATCTCTGCGAGTCATCACATAGAGCTTGTCTGCGTCCTCGCCGAACCAGACGGGAGTGGGTACACCGGACCCATTCTTGCGAAACGTGGTGAGCGAAATGTATTTCTGACCGCGAATGGCAGTTGGCACGGCTTGCGGCATGGAAAGATTGTACTCGTTTTGGTAGTTTTTTCCGGTCAAACGAACTGATAACCGGCGACTTCGCTTTCGAAGTCTTCAGCGAATTAATCCTCGCAGTTCATTGCAGGAATCCACGCCAAGTATTTATTGGCGATGTTAGGATTTTGTGGCATGGCGAAAGGCCTAAATCTCTTCTTCGAGCCCCAGACAAGAGTTCAAGCTTGGGTGACTTCGCGGCGCAAGCGGCCAAGACATGCTCAGGCAGGCCGGAGGTGTCGGTGGTAGGCGGTCGCAATGTCTCGCGCACTCGACGCGCGAGTGGACCAAAGTCTCGCCGGGCCATTAACAGTTCAGCAACGGCAGTGAATCCGTCGAATGTGGTTCTCAGCGTTTTGCTTGCAGTCGTGACAGTTGCGCTCTACAGCCCGGTAATTGGGCATTCATTTGTAGTCTTGGATGATCGTGAATATGTTGTAGCAAACTCTCGCATTCATGCCGGTCTATCGTGGCGCACGATCAAGTGGGCCTTCACATCCACTGAGGCTGCGAACTGGCATCCGCTGACCTGGCTTTCGCACGCTGTGGACTATCAATTGTTTGCTCTAAATGCCGCAGGCCATCATTTGGACAGCGTTCTGATCCACGCTCTGAATGCGGCACTGTTATTTTTGCTGCTGTCATGGGCGACAAAGCGCACGGGTGCGAGCTTGCTGGTCGCCGGGCTCTTTGCATTGCACCCGATCAATGTTGAGTCGGTAGCGTGGGTAGCGGAACGGAAGAACGTTCTCAGCACGCTCTTCTTCTTGCTGGCAATTGGCGCGTATGGCTGGTATGCGCGAAAACCAGGCTGGCGTCGATATCTCTTGGTGGCGGGACTGTATGCCGCTGGGTTAATGGCTAAGCCGATGGTCATTACGCTGCCCTTTGTCTTGTTGCTGTTGGATTACTGGCCGTTGCAGAGGATGGCATTCGGTGCAATCAGGAGCGCCTCAAATACAGGAGTGCGGCTGGGATTTTCAAAGCTGTTGTTGGAGAAAGTCCCACTGCTTGTTTTGTCGGCTGCAAGTGCATGGATTACGCTGAAGGCGCAGCGATCTGCGGTGCGTACCTTCCAAGACCTCCCGTTTGGTCTACGAATTGAAAATGCGGTTATTGCCTACGGACTATACCTGTGGAAAGCGTTTTGGCCGGCACGGCTCGCATTCTATCCCCACGCTGGGAATTTCGCGACGTGGCGATGGAGTCTATCCGCACTGGTCTTGATTAGCGTCACTGTGCTGGTCTTTACATTTCGCAGGAAGCGGTACCTGGCAGTAGGTTGGTTCTGGTTTCTCGGTACTCTCATTCCAGTCATCGGTCTAGTGCAGGTGGGGGAGTATGCCATGGCCGATCGCTATGCGTACGTCCCGCTGATCGGAATTTTTGTGATATTAGCCTGGAGTCTTGCCGACTGGGCGGATGAGAGAAAGGTTCGAACCGTATGGCGGATGATTCCGGCGCTATGTGCTTTGACCGCGCTAAACTTCGTCACATATCGGCAGACAAGCTACTGGGAGAGCGATTACGATCTGTGGTCACACACTGCGGAGTTCGCGGAAGATCCACTGACGCATAACGCTCTAGGGATTGCACTCATGCATCCCGAGTCGTCGATGACCCCGCACGACCTGGAGAACTTTGCCTCTGAGCAGAATCGGATGGACGAAGCGCGCCAGCATTTCGAGCGGGCTTTAGAATTGGGGCGGGCATTGCCTGGGCAAGGCGCAGGCGCATCCTTGGCGGATATGGCGCGAACCCTGAACAACTTGGGGAATCTGGATCGACTTCAGAATCGGACGGACGAATCCCGACGGCATAGCGAGGAGGCCCTGAAAATTTACCGACGGCTTGCGCAGCAGAATCCGGAAGTTTATCTGCCTTACCTGGCGGCGACGTTGAATAATCTGGGCGCCTTGGATCGATTGCAGAACCGCATGGATGAGGCGCACCGGCACGACGAGGAGGGCTTGGACATCGAGCGGCGGCTCGCCGATCAAAATCCTGCGAAGTACTTGCCGAATCTAGCTATGGCGCTGAATGAATTGGGATTGCTAAATACGATCCAAAATCGTATGGATGAAGCCCAGGACGACTATGCCGAAGCATTGAAGATTGACCGGCAACTGGCGCAGCAGAGCCCCGCCGTTTACTTGCCTGACCTGGCAATGACGCTCACTGACTTTGGGCGATTGAACGCGGCTCAGGGTCAAATGGACGAAGCGCGTAAGGACTACGAGGAAGCCGTAAACATCGACCGGCAACTAGCGCAGCAGAAACCCGTCGCGTACTCGCGGAACCTGGTTATGACACTGAACAACTTGGGACGAGTGGATCGACTCCAGAACCGGACCGAAGAGTCTCGTACGCATTACCAAGAGGCCCTGGATCTTTTGCGGCAGCTGCCTCAAGATGACAGATATGCACGGGACCAAGCTGCACTGGAAAACAGCTTGGAGGAACTGAGTCGGGGCAAGTCCGGAACGGGTAAGCAGTGAATGCGCGAAAATGCCCGTCCCGAGGTGGATAACCGTTTGCCAATTGGATGGATTGATCCCGCAGTCTGTTCTGTAGTAAAAACCTTGCATGCGCAAATGGATGCGTGACCGCCTGCAGGGCCGTAAGAAAAAGGCCGCAGAGCCGTCCGATCAACCGGTTCCTCCACCGTTGCAACCCGCATATTTTGAGGCAGAACAGCCTTCCGATATGCCTTCGAACCCAAGTTTTGGCGAACCAATGGCCGAAGCTGTTCTTGAAGAAGATCGGCCGAGGGCGGAAAACCGCGCGGAAGATCGCGTTGGAAGATCAAATTCCCCGTCAGATTCCTCGGAAATTCAGCCTGCAGTTCCCGCTCCAGGCCGCACGCCCGTGCGGGAAACCCGTGGGCGACGTCGGAGGGGTGGGCGCGGACGAGGAGGCCGAGGGCGCGAACAAGCGGTGGCGCAAGCATTTGCTCCGGCTGCAGTGAAGGGCTCTGTCCCTCTGAGTCCGACGGAACCCGGAGAAGATGAAGTACCCACAGCTGTAGAAAGTGAAGGATCGGAGTCCGCGCGTTCTCCTAAGGCGCCAGCGGCGCCAGGTGCGCAGCGGTCGCCAAAAGGGGTGGTTGTGCTGGCCATCGGCTTACCCGGGTCGGGCAAGAGTTCTTGGTTCAAACGCCACAACGTCGTTCCGCTCTCGAGCGACATGGTTCGGACTTTGCTGTTTGACGATGTGCGGGAGCAGCGCTTCCAGGATCTGGTTTTTTCGAATCTGCGTTCCATGCTCAAAGCGCGGCTTATCGCCAGGCGCCCGATGAATTATGTGGATGCTACCAATCTCACGCCGCAAGAACGGCAACATTGGATCAAGCTTGCCAAGGACTACCAGTACGAAGTTCACGCGATATTTTTCGACGTTCCGCTCGAGGTTTGTATTGAGCGGCATGAACGCCGCGATCGGGTGGTTCCGGAGGATGTAATGCGGCGCATGGCTGCCAAGTTGAAAGCGCCCGCGTTCGAGGAGGGCTTCGCGAAGATTACAGTCGTGCGGGTCAAGAAGAAAGATTCGCAGCTGGAGCCGGACAATCCGGAAGTCTAGCTCTTCAGGTAAGGAAGCATTTCTTTGAACGCCGCAGAATCGGATGATCGCAGGAGTTCGTAGATCATCATCTCAGTGGAAGAAATCACTGCGCCCGCGGCGCGCATTCGTTCTAGCCCAATCTTCCAATTCCATTCGGTTCGCGAACTGACTGCATCCGAAGCGGCATGCACAATGTAGCCTGCGCGCAGCGCCGCAAGGGCGGTTTGCATTACGCAAATATGGCTTTCCATGCCGCACAATAGAAGCGTGTTCCGGTTACCGGGCAAACGCTTGAGCAGAGCGCAAAAAGCATCGCTGCCAAAACAAGAGAAGAGGTTTTTGTCGATTCCCTCCGTTTCCGGCAGCAGCGAAGCGATCTCGGCCACAGTCCCACCCAATCCCTTCGAATATTGCGTGCTCATCAGGGAAGGAATCTTAAGAGTGTTCGACGTGCGGATTAGCAGTTGAGAGTTGTGCAGCAACTGTTCCTTCTGAAAAATGGGTGGCAGCAACTTCTCCTGAATATCGATTACCACCAAGACGCACCGATCAGCCTCCAGCGATTGCCTTGCGATTGGGGCACTGCCTGTAGCCGTTGCGGAGATGCTTTCGAAGGCGGTTGACATTGGTGAGCTCCCGATGGATTTGACAAATTGTACCCTGAAGATCTGCGTGGATGCTTGCAGTGATGAATTGTTGACCGGGCTCCGCCTTAAACCATAGAATCAGAGTGGAACTGACGGTTTAGTTCTCTAGTTACTGCCCCCTCGTTCAACGGCTAGGACACCTGCCTCTGGAGCAGGCTATCGGGGTTCGAATCCCTGGGGGGCAGCCAATCTTCCTTGTAACCTTATCCGTATTGTTATTTTCGAAATGAGCAATCCTGCACAGCATTCTGCGCGTTAGACTGTCATCATCAGAGCTTCAACATGAACGTGCGGGAGTTGACGTTGAACCCGAAACGGGAAACTGTGACAAGAAGAGCAGCGTCATATGGCTAATCATCGACTCCGCAATCGGTTGAGTAGGCGCCTTGCGCAATTCGCGGGTTCCATTACGAAGGTTTTCGCCTCAGTTCAACCGGCAATCGTGCCGAAGGGAACTCAAAGGATGTGCTCGTCCTGCGGCTTAATCACCCCGCGCTCTCAGCGGCTCTGCCTGGAATGCGGAGCCACGCACGGGCATAGTGGCTGATTGCCGATGTTCTGCCGGCTGCTGGTTCCCTGGGGAAAACAGGTGATCACGCCGAAACTCAGCTTACACTGGCGGCGCTAGTTCTTTAACATCAGGAACGTCTCCGCCGAGCCAATCCGGATGTTTCGCGGTCGAATCGAAATGTGACGATGTTTTAAAGAGCTCGTACCTTCCGGCTAGCGCGGCATCTTTCGTTTTAGCTAACAACTGAGCAATCTCTTCCTGATTCAGCGGGTCAAACGTCTTCGCCGCTTCAATCGCTTGATCCAATATCTCCGGCTTATCGATACCTGTTATCACAACCGAGGTAGGCAGATTCATCGCGTAGTGAAGACATTCAATCGGAGAGACAGTTTTGCTTTTCAGGATCACCCCATCTCCCATAGATTTCATGCCAAGCACCCCGATCTCCTGTTTCACCAACTCAGGCACGACCAAGTGGGCGAAGCTCCGGAAGTGCGCGTCCATCACATTCAAGGGCATCTGTGCGGTATCGAAGTGGAATCCGCGATCATTCGCAACTTTCAACATGTAAAGATGAATATGAGGATCCTTGTGGCCGGTGAATCCGATGTAGCGGATCTTGCCGGCATCTCTTGAGGCTATTGTGGCTTCCATCGCTCCGCCCTTTGCGAAAATGCGGTCCGGATCATCGAAGCGGATTACTTCATGATGTTGGACCAGATCGATGTGGTCGGTTTGAAGACGTTTGAGTGAAGTTTCGATTTGCTCCTGGGCGAGCTCGTTGGTGCGGCCATCGATTTTCGTCATCAGAAATACTTTTTCGCGATAACCGTTCTTTAGCGCCTTGCCCATGATGATTTCGCTCTGGCCTTCGTTGTAATCCCAACTGTTATCCATGAACGTGATCCCGCGATCGATGGCGGAGCGAATGAGGCGGATGCTCTCGTCTTCAGAAAGGCCGTGCTGCGCGATGTGGAAACCGCCCATTCCGATGACGGATACCCGTTCCCCTGTGCGTCCCAGAGTGCGGTAAAGCATGTCGCCGTTTCTAGTTCCCGCAGACGAAGTCAAAGGGAGTTGATTCATGGAAAAGTTCTCCTGACGATTGGATGTGAATGAAGTTTGCGCAAATTCGGAAGGCACGACGTTTGCTGCCCCGAGCGCTGCAGATGTTCTTGAAGACTGTCGGCGGTGCATATTTTTGCTGCGACTTCGATGGGACTTGAGATGTATCCACAATGGGTACGTGTTGCCGGTGATTCTCCAGGAGGCTTCCGACAACCCCATTCATCGATCCTCTCTCTAAATCGCACGGAGGAAAATAAGATGGCAGCGAAAAAGAAAAGTTCCGGGAAAAAATCGGGTGGTAAGTATGGGAAAGCGGCGGGCAAAACTGTCGAAAGCGCGATGCGTCGAAAGAAGAAGGGCACATTGAAATCCGGACCTGGGGGAAAGGGTGGGACGGTCAAGAGTCGAAAGCAAGCCATCGCGATTGGATTATCAGAAGCTAGAAAGAAAGGCGCCAAGGTCCCACAAAAAAAGTCTTCGTAGATCGCGCCGTTTAGCTTCCGACGTACTTCGCATAAAGGCTACGGGCCACGGCGGGGTTCGTGGTCCCTTTGATGATGGCTCGGCCGTCGGGAAATAGCGTCATTTCGTAGGGCTCGAGCCAGAATTTCAGCACGAATTGGTTGTGTCGGACAACGCCGTGCGTCTCGAGCCGCTTTTCCATTTGCAAGAAATCGATCGGACGAGCGCGCTCATGGATTTGCACCGAATTACGCCCGCACATGGTTATGTGCGGGCGGCCTTCTCCCGCCAGGTGTAGGAATTCTCCATGACCGCAAACCCGGCAGCCGCTGCGAGGCTTGGCGGCATCAATTTCTGCTCTTTCGTTGGTCCAGACATCGAATGAACACAAGGTCTTTCGCAGTTTTTCTAGAGCGATTCCGCCGATAAGAATCTTCATTGCCTCTGTCGCAGCTATGGAAGCCGCCGCTTGCACTGCTGTATTCAGCACGCCTGAGGTTTCGCACGTTTCGATCATGCCTTTGGGCGAGTCTGGAAAGATGCAAGCGAGGCATGCTGTGTTTCTTGGCAGAACGTTCAATGTGACGCCGTAACTGCCAACTGCCGCGGCGTAAATCCACGGTATCGATTTCATGACAGCATAATCATTTAGTAAATAGCGGGTCTCAAAATTATCTGTGCCATCGAGAATGATATCCGTCCCTTCGAGCAGAGAGTCGACGTTAGCGGGAATGAGATCTTCCACGCGCGACTCGACCACGATCCCGGAGTTGAAGGCGGTGATCCTGCGAGCTGCGGCAATAGCTTTTGGCAGCGATTCGACCGCATCTTCTTCTTCGAATAAGGCCTGCCGCTGCAAATTGCTGGGCTCGACGTAGTCGCGGTCAATGATGCGAAGTTTGCCCACGCCGGCACGCGCCAGAAGTGCAGCCAGCGCGGAACCGGTTGCGCCGCAGCCAACGATGGCAATTCGGCCTGCTGCCAGACGTCGTTGCCCTTCGCGGCCGATGCCAGGGAACAGGATCTGCCGCGAATAGCGTTCGTCGGAAGATTGATTTTTCACGCTTTGATCGTGCAAGCGTTGATTGCTGACGTTTTGATCGTTCAAGGTTCGATCTTCCAATCTTCCATCTTCAGACCTTCGATCACTCCCGATCGTCGGTTTTCCGCGCCCTGCCTCAAGTAGGTCATCAGTTTCTACCCTCAAACGCTTTATTATAAGAGTGATTACCTCGACCGCCAGGGCAGGACAACGCAGACTCCTCGCGCTTCATCGAACGAATGAAACGGGCCCAAGGAAAATATTTGCCGAGAAGATGCGCATCTCTGATGGTTCTGCTGTGTCTTTTTCTACCTTCCGCTGTCTCAGCGGGGCCGGGACGCCCCATAGCGGCGCAGGAGATACCAAGCACTGGCATGGCGGCCTTTTCAGCCTACATGGGAAAAACGGTGGACACCATCTTAATTCCAGTGGTTCAGGATGCGGGGAGCTTACTCAACAGGATCGAGCAAAAAGTCGGCCAGCCTCTGGATCGCGATCAGGTTCGCGAAAGCATTCGCACACTTTTTGCGACGGGGCTATTTGCCGACATTCAGGCGGAAGTTGTCGCGTCCGGCAGTGGCGTAATTCTCACATTTGCGATCTCGCTAAATTATTTTGTAGGCGCAGTAGACGTGGAAGGCGCTCCGCTGCATCCCAGCTACAACCAGATCGTGAACGCTTCCAAGTTCCAGCTTGGGGAACTCTATACCTCAAACAAACTCGAAAAAGCGCTGCAGAATGTGCGACAACTGATGCAGGAAAACGGATACTACCGGGCACGCGTGACCGCCGAAAGCACGTCCAATGCTGCCACGCAACAAGTGGATGTGCTGTTTCACATCAGTGCCGGAGAACCTGCGCACATCGGAGAGGTGAAATTGGCCGGCCATTCAGCCATGTCCGATGCTCAACTTCAGGATATTGCCAGGATGCACCCGGGTGATCGAGTCACGGCTGCGCGTGTGACGAACGCTCTGCAGCATTTGCGCAAGCGATTCCAAAAACAACAGCGCGTGCTCGGCCAGGTTTCAATTGCAGCTCAGACCTATCAACCAGAATCGAATTCGGTGGATTACACGTTTTTGCTGGAGCCAGGACCCGTGGTGGTTGTTTATGCTCAGGGTGTTCACATTAGCCGCGGTGTGTTGAAGAAAGAGATCCCGATCTATCAGGAAAATGCGCTGGACGACGACTTGCTGAACGAGGGAAAACGCAATCTATTGGATTATCTTCAGACTCGCGGTTTTTTCGACGCAACCGTCGAGTTTGAACGGCAGAGCGAACCGGGCATCTTGCGCGTCATCTACGTAGTCAACCCAGGCGTGGCACATAAACTCGAATGGATCCAGATAACCGGCAACAAGTATTTCTCCACAAAAGTTCTACGACAGCGGCTTCAGATTCAGCCCGCAGGGAAGTTTTTCTTTAAAGGGCGATATAGTGCCGCACTGCTGAAGAACGATGTTGCAGGCTTTACCGCTCTCTACGTTTCGAATGGTTTCCGGGATGCGAAGATTGAAACAAAAGTGAACGACGACTATCACGGCAGTCCTAACAAGCTGGCGGTCCAAATCCAGATCCAAGAAGGACCTCAGACCGTGGTGGGGACGTTCCACATTGTGGGGAATCGGAAAGCGAACGCAAAATCTTTTCCCGCGTTAAACACAGCGGAAGGACAGCCATATTCGGAAGTAAATCTGGCCAATGATCGGGAATCCATTCTCAACTACTATTTCAATCATGGCTTTTCGAATGCCGCCCTCGAAATCAGTGTTAACCCTGACGCGGCGCAGGCCAATCGCGATGACGTTACGTTCACGATTGAGGAGGGGGAGCAGTTTTTCGTTCATCGAGTAATGGTGGCTGGACTTGAACACACCCGCGACTACGTCGTCGAGCGCGAGGTCCAAGTGAAAGCGGGACAGCCCCTCAGCCAGCAAGATATTCTCGATACGCAGACTAAGCTTTACGATCTCGGCCTTTTCAGCCAAGTCGATACGGCGGTGCAGAACCCTGCAGGGGATGACTCGGAAAAGAACGTTCTAGTTCAAGCCCAGGAGGCGAAACGCTACACGTTTACCTACGGCCTGGGCCTGGAATTTGCAACAGGACTTCCATCAGGCACGAACGCGCCGGCAGGTACGACCGGCGTGAGTCCGCGAGTGGCGTTCGATATAACGCGCCTTAACGTAGGAGGTCGCGACCAAACGCTGACTTTCCAATCTCACGTGGGAACCTTGCAACAACTCGGGTTGATCAGCTACGAGGTTCCAAAGCTCTTTAATGACGGTAACTTAAAGCTCTTTTATACGATCTTCTATGACAATAGTCTGAACGTCGCCACGTTCACATCGCAGCGACTCGAGGGCAAAATCGACCTCCGGCAGGAGATCGGTCGGCAGCAAGCCAACCACACTACGTCCATCACTTACCGCTTCGATTACCGGCGGGTGAAGGCGAGCGACTTCGCGGCAGACTTTTCGCCGGTGGAATTCAGTTTGTTGTCTCTGCCAGCTCATGTGGGGGGGCCCGGTTTCACGTACATCCGCGACAAGCGGGATAATCCACTGGAAAGCACAAAGGGCCAATATTTCACGATCGACGGCTTCGTCGCTTCCAGTTACGTCGGTTCTCAGTCAGATTACGGCCGTGCCCTCGCCCAGGATTCCACCTACTACGCTTTTGGACCTACCAATCACAAATTCGTGTTCGCCCGCTCCACCACCTTGGGAATGGAACAGGTTTACGGAGGCACAAGGGTTCTGCCTCCCGGCTCTTGTCCCCTGAATAATCTCCAGACCGCCTGTCAGCAGAACATCGCAATCATTCCGTTGCCGGAGCTTTTCTTTGCGGGCGGCGGCAACTCTCATCGCGGTTTCGGGTTAAACCAAGCGGGGCCTCGCGATCCAGATTCAGGGTTTCCCGTTGGTGGTTCGGCACTTTTCGTCAACAGCGAAGAACTTCGGTTTCCGTCAGTCAGCTTGCCTTACCTTGGGGACGGGTTTGGCTTTGCCCTTTTTCACGATATGGGAAATGTTTTCACTGCGGGACATGACATGCTGAAGGGGTTGGCTCGCTGGCACCAGCAGGATCCCGCACAGTGCTTGCAAGCGGGGGGAGTGGCTAATTCCACATGCATGACGAATTTTGATAATAGTGGCTACGATTACACTTCCCATGATCTGGGAATCGGCGTGCGCTACAAAACACCGATTGGTCCGCTACGGTTCGACTTCAGTTACAATTTGAATCCAACCAACTATTTCCAGCTGCTTCCAAGCACAGGTCAGGGGCAGACTTTTGAAACTCAGGGCCTCCGTCACTTCAACGTATTTTTTAGTATAGGGCAGCCCTTTTAATGACCCGATATATGCAAACAGCGTTTCTTCGCGGACTTCTGCCGGTTATGCTTTTGTTGTCGGCTTGGAGTACAACTTTCGCGTCGCCTCAGGTGATCGACCGTATTGTCGCCACCGTGAATGGCCGCGTAATTTTGCAGTCCGATCTGGATGAAGCTTTGTCCTATGAGGCTCTGCTTTCGAATCGTTCATTGGCGAAGTTCAGCGACGAAGATCGGCGTGTCGTGCTGGATCGCCTGATCGACCAGGAATTGTTGCGCGAGCAGATGAAGTCGGCTGAATTCAAGCATGCCACCGACGCCGAGGTTGCCGCTCGTGTGGCGGAGGCACGCAAACAGTATCCCCAAGGCGCTAGCGATGACGGTTGGCGCGCGATTCTTGCTGGATGTCAGATCACAGAAAAGGATCTCTTATCACACGTGCAGCTACAGATTGACGTCATGCGCCTGGTCGATGCGCGGCTGCGTCCCGCGGCGCAGATCGACGCCAAATCGATCGAAGCCTACTATCGAGACCAGTTTGTACCGAAACTGAAAGCATCGGGCGCTGGTGATGTTCCTCTGGACGAGGTTTCTGGCAAGATTCGAGAACTGCTCACCCAGGAGAAAGTCAGTGAAATGCTGGTTTCCTGGCTACAAACGTTGCGGTCCGAAGGCGACGTTCACGTTCCCGGTAGAACTCTTTCTTCCATGGAGCCGGGAGCACAGGCGCGGTGACAGACGCGGCAAGCAAGCCGGCTTCTCGCTGGTGGAAATATCTGCTGGCGCTTGCAGGTCTCGGCTTTGCATGCTCTTTAGCGCTGAGCGTGTATATCAATACGGATGCGTTTCAAGCGCTGCTGCGCCGCCGCCTGGTCGCGGAAATTGAACGTATCACCGGAGGGCGCGCTGAAGTCGGCAGCTTCCACACGATCCCCTTTCGTTTGCAGGTGGAAGTTCGGAACATTACGGTTCACGGCCGGGAATCCGCGACTGACATTCCTTTAGCGCACGTCGACAGCATCACGGCACGTCTGAAGTTTAGCTCGCTACTGCGCTCGGAACTCGCTTTCTACGATGTCATACTGGATCATCCGGTAGTTCGTGTTGCCTTCTATCCGGATGGAAACAGCAACATCCCCAATCGTGCAGGCGCGGTCTCCGGCCAGTCTTCGGTCGAGAAACTGTTTGAGCTTTCCATCAACCACGTGCAAGTGAGGAACGGGCAAGTTAATTGGGATGACCAGACCATCCCTCTCGATTTGAACGCGCGTGATATGTCGCTGGGGATGGATTACTCATATTTGCGCGCACGTTACGATGGGCACTTTTCGCTTGGGTGGGTCGATACCAAGCTGCGAGACTGCCGACCGTTTGCCTGGAGCAGCACCGCCGATTTCAACCTTGGGCACGATTCCGTCGTTTTTACCTCTCTAAAGTGGAATTCCGCTCAATCTAAATTCCTTCTCCAAGGCCAGATTAATAACTTTCGCCACCCGCATTTTCAAGCGGTGTACGACGCCCATCTGGATCTTACGGAGGGGGCCGCCATCCTCCGGCGCTCGGATTTGCGAGATGGAGTTATCGAGTTTAAAGGGGATGTGAACGGAGCGCTCGAGCATTTTACCTCCAATGGTCATGTGAGTGTTCACGATCTGGCCTGGCGGGACGAGCGTGTGTCGTTCTCCAAAGCCTCTCTTGTTACCGACTATTCGGTGAGTGAACGACAACTTAAATTCACAAGACTGCAAGGCAAGATTTTCGGCGGAAGTTTCACGGGCGATGCGGAAGTAAATGATTGGCTGTCGCCCGATCAACGTCTTTCCGCTTCGGCGAGAAAGGCGCTGGAAACGGCTGTCATTTCTGCCGCGCCTCCGCTGGCGGGAAAAAGCCGCCAAACGCCGAGGCCAAAGACGTCGGGAGTCCAAAATGCGCGCATTTCAATTCGGTTTCGGGACCTTTCGGCCGAAGATACAGCTTCAGCGTTCAATGCCCAGGCGCACCCCATTCCCAGCATGCACCTCGCTGGGCTTGCTTCAGGCACACTCGAAACTCTTTGGAAGGGAACTCGTCGCGACGCGGAGTTGCACTTTACGGTCGATGCAACTCCACCCGCACACATGACGCCAGAGCAATTGGCACTCAACGCTCATGCGGAAGGTGTGTATTACGCCGCCAACGATAAGCTTGATCTGCCACAATTCCAGTTAAGTACACCCACTTCCCACGTGCAAGCTTCCGGAACGCTCTCTTCCACGTCTGCTCTGCGGTTGTCCGTTTCCACTTCCAGCCTTGAGGACTGGTTGCCGTTTGTGCAGGTTGTGCGAGGGCCTGCGTTGGTTCCGGTAGCACTGAACGGTCGCGCTGTTTTCACTGGGAACTTGACGGGAGCGGTGGCATCTCCGCAGCTTGGCGGCAAGTTGCAAGTCGATAATTTCGAAATTAATATCGCCGCGACCTCGCGCACCCCGGAGGTTCGTACCCGATGGGATTCTCTTTCCACATCGATCCAGCTTTCTTTCGACGAGGTTGCCTTTCGGGGAGCCAGCTTGCGCCGGGCTGGGACCTCCGCCGAATTTGACGCTTCGGCCAGCTTGCAACACGGCCATTTCACCGGCGATAGCAATTTCAAGGTTCGAGCCAATCTTCAGAACACAAGCCTCGCCGTCCTGCAGTCACTGGTCGGATATAACTATCCCATCACCGGCACCGCTGATGTTTTCATTCAAGCCACGGGGACTGGCGCCGACCTTCACGGTGACGGGAAAATCCACCTGAATAACGCCTCAGCTTACGGTGAGTCAGTGCAGCAATTCGATTCCAACTTCCATTTTTCTCGAAGCGAACTAGCATTCGACAACATGCATCTGTTTCATGATGGGTCCGTGGTGACAGGAAGTGCTGCATTCAATACTTCCAATCGAACATTTAATGTAAATCTGGCTGGGAGCAATATCGAACTGGTGGAAATCCACCAGATTCAACCGGATGGGTTTCCAATCGATGGACGTGCCGACTTCACGCTCTCGGGCTCGGGCAATTCCGAAGTTCCCGCCATTCAAGCGGACATTCATATTCGTAAATTGTCTTTTGATCACGAACTCTCGGGAGATGTCGATCTGCATGCGGTAACGCAAGGTGGAGTGCTTCATGTAAGCGGCAGTTCTCAACTGAGTCGAGGTACGCTACAGATGACCGGCGATGTCCAGTTGACCGCCGGCGATCTCGCGGATCTTTCTTTTCGAATGCACGCAGTCGATCTAGACGCCCTATGGCGCTACTACCTGGGCGATCAGCTGACGGACCATTCCGCGGTGAGTGGGTCGTTGCGTGTAAGCGGTCCGGCCTTTTATCCGTCACGCTGGATAGCGAAGGGTGATCTCAATGGATTGTCGCTCGAAATCGAAAAGGTCAAACTGCATAATCAGGAGCCCGTCCACTTCACGATTGCCAATCAGTCCCTTGATATTCAGCAACTGAGAATGCTTGGGCAAGGAACTGATCTTGCCGCACATGGCACAGTGCATCTCTCCTCGCCTTACGCGCTCGGTCTGGCCGCGGACGGCAACCTTGACCTGAATTTGCTTTCAACCGTCGATTCTAACTTTGCCGCGTCTGGCTCCGTCAGTATGAACATGACGGTAGGCGGGATCTTCGCGGATCCCTTGCCGGACGGGCGTCTGCAAGTGAATAATGGCGCGATTTCTTACGCGAGCCTTCCCAGCGGGTTAAGCGGGCTCGGCGGTACTTTGTTGTTTACGCGTGACCGCATTTACATTGAAACTCTGACCGCGCGAACAGGCGGCGGCAGTCTAGGTTTTTCGGGCGATGCATCCTACTTGAATCATCAACTCAACTTCAATCTCACGGCGAATGGCAAGGACGTGCGGTTGCGTTATCCACCCGGGGTCAGTTCCACGGCTGACGCTGCCTTGCATTGGGTCGGCACCCGGGCCGATTCCTCTGTCACAGGCGACATTCTGATCAATAAGATTGCCGTAACTCCTGGTTTCGATTTCGGTTCGTATCTCGATCGAAGCCGCCAGATTTCCCCGCTCACGGCGGCGAATTCCGGACTCTATAACATCAAACTTGATATTCATGTGCAAACCTCGCCTGAACTGCAGATGCGCACCGCCATTGCTCGCCTCTCAGGCGACGCCGATCTTCACCTGCGTGGTTCTGCGGCGCGCCCTGCCGTACTCGGCCGTGTGGACGTGTTTGAAGGCCAGGCCACTTTTCACGGCACCCGGTACACGCTGGAGCGCGGCGATATTACTTTCGCCAATCCTGTTTCCATTGAGCCGCAGCTCAATCTGCAGGCCTCTACCCATGTACGCAACCACGACCTGAATATTACGGTGACCGGCACGCCCGACCGCGGCCTGAACCTGAACTACCGTTCGGAACCTCCTCTGCCCAAATCCGACATTATTGCGTTGCTCGCCTTAGGCCGCACGGGAGATGAATCCGCCCAACTGCAAGAACAATCGGGGCAGAGCACTTTTAACGACCAGGCCACGAACCTTATTCTTAATCAGGCGCTGGACACAACTGTCAGCAACCGGTTGCAGCGGCTGTTCGGTGCAAGCAACATTCGAATCGATCCGCAGGGGCTTGTCACGGAAACCAATCCTGTCAGCAACGGTCCCCAGATCACCATCGAACAGGAATTCGCCAACAATATATCGTTGACCTACTCGACCAACGTGTCGCAGAGTTCGGAGCAGATCATTCAGGGTGAGTACTATATCAATCGAAACCTGTCGATCGTGGGCCAGCGCGATCAGAATGATGTAGTCAGCTTTGACGTGCAGGTGCGGCGCCGTAAGAAGTAGTTCCCTGGGTTTCACTGCGGTCCACTTTGTCCATGACCGATTTTCCTTCAGCCCGAAATCGCATGGTGGACTCCCAACTGCGGGCGCGACACATCGCCGACCCGCGAGTGTTGGAGGCGATGCTTCGTGTCCCACGTGAGCGCTTCGTTCTCGAATCCTACCGCGCGGAGGCTTACGAAGATCATCCTCTTCCGATCGGAAATGGCCAGACCATCTCGCAACCCTACATAGTGGCCGTGATGCTCGAACTGCTCGAACTGACCGTCTCGGATACTGTACTTGAAGTGGGTACTGGCTCGGGCTATGCTACAGCGCTTCTCGCGGAACTGGCTGCGCAAGTATTTTCTATTGAACGCTGTGAACGGCTGGCCGAGGGCGCACGCCACGTCCTCAATGAACTTGTCTGCCGCAATGTTAAAGTCTTCACGGGCGATGGANNCTCCGTTCGACGCCATTCTGGTTTCTGCGGCCGCGTCCCATTTGCCTCCCGCTCTGCTCTCTCAGTTAAGCGATGGCGGACGTATGGTCGTGCCCGTCGGCCCCCCTGACGCTCAGCAACTGCAAGTGGTTCAGAAGGAGAACGGTCAGTTTCGGATTTCTCTTCACGAATCCGTTCGCTTTGTCCCTCTGATCCAAAGCGGAGGCTAAAGAGGCTGAAACAGATCGCCTACACGTGCAGATTTCCGAGGGCGCGTTAGCTTCGCGTTGTGCTCAGATCAGGGTTTGGATCAATGTTGAAACCCTGGCGGTGGTATGATCCCTTTTCTCGAAACCTCAATCACCAGGAGAAACGTAACGAATGTCGATCGGCCTTTTTCCCAGGTCGCGGCTTGAACGCAGTCTTGCGTTGGCGAGCCTCGCTTTGGGATTGTTCCATACATGGCTGGGCCGGTACGCGATGGATCCGGATGGAATCTCGTATCTGGATGTGGGACAGTCTTTTTTTCGACGAGATTGGGCGAACGCGATTAACGCTTGGTGGAGTCCTTTGTATCCCTGGACCCTAGGCCTTTTTCTCGGCATCATCAAGCCCTCTCTCCGGTGGGAATTTCCGATAGCGAGATTGATAGATGGCGCAATATTCGTTTTGACGCTTCTTGCTTTCCGATATTTGTTACAGGCAGTGATCGCCTGCGGCCGGGAATCAGCTTCGAAGGCGACCACGGGGCTTGAGCCCTTGCGAGAGTGGATGATGGTCCTCCTTGGCTATCCGATATTTCTCTGGATCGCCTTGGAAGTGCAGACACCCTGGGATATGACTCCGGATCTTGCTGTAGTGGCGTGCCTGTGCCTGGCGTCGGGAATGCTACTACGCCTGCGTCCGAGCGACGTTCCGGTGCGCTTCGCATTGTTTGGTATTGTTCTCGGTCTCGGTTACTGGACGAAAGCCATATTGTTCCCGCTCGGTTTTGTTGCCTTGGCCTCGGGTTACTGGTGGAAGCGATCGGCGCCGGGCTGGGGTCGCCGGATGCTCGTAGCCGCTCTTTTCTTTATTCTTAGTTCGATGCCATTGATCATCATGCTTTCCCATCAGAAGGGTCGCCTCACCTTTGGCGACTCCGGGAAGTTCAATTATGCATGGTATGTCTCGCCCAGGACGTTCTGGAGAAACTGGCAGGGGAAAGAGGCGGGCAGCGGTATTCCGGTTCATCCTACGCGCCAACTTCTGCAGCATCCACCTGTATTCGAGTTCGACGGCCCGGTCGTCGGTACGTATCCTCCATGGACCGATCCTTCTTATTGGAACGAGGGATTACAGTGGCATTTCAAACTGAAGGCCCAACTGCAGGTGCTTGCCGGCACCATCCCCAGCGAGCTTCGATTATTGTTGCGCGACCGTCCAGATTTGGTGGTTGGCGTAATCGCGCTCGCGTTGTTAACCGGTTGGACATGGGTCGCGGCGTGTGCAGAGTTTTGGCCGTTGATCGTTATATCAATGGTTGGACTGGGGCTATACCTGCCGCTAGTGGAAAACGATCGCTATCTGGGTGGCTTTGTCCTGATTTTATTTCTCACTTGCCTGGCCGCAGTTCGGGTCCGTCCGGAAGGTCAGAGCCTAGCCTCAAAGATCGTTCTTGCCGCGTTCTTTACCATGATGCTCGCAACGGCAGACTACACGGTCCGTGTCGCCACGCACCACATGGCGATCCCTGGAAGCGGTCCAAATTCCACCGTTCAAGACGCGGCGTTGGCTGAATACCTTGGGAATGTGGGACTTCAACCGGGGGACAAAGTTGCCGTTATTTTGGATGGAACCGGTGCGTACTGGGCACACTTGGCGAAGTTGCACATTGTGGCTGAGATTATGGACATGGGACACGGCTCAAGAGAATTTTGGAACTCGTCCCCGGACGTGAAGCGGCAAGTTTACAGTTCATTCGCCGGTGCACATGCCAAGCTAGTGGTCGCCTTTTGTCCGACGGGCTGGGCAGTCCCTACCGGTTGGGAGCAGGCAAATGGGACGCCATACTGCCTCTACCGTTTAGATGGAAACAGATGATCGGAGTCCTAGCTTAAGAACGTCCCTTCAGCCGTTCGCTTCTCTAAGAGTGGAAAAGAGAAACTGCTTTACAATCTGAAGTGTGCCTGTGCTTCGCAACTTAGCGATAACGCTGGAGATGATCAAGTGGGAGCACTCCATCTTCGCCCTCCCGTTCGCGCTGTGCGGCGCTATGCTTGCGGCATCAGGGCTGCCGACGAGGCATGCACTTCTCTGGATCGTGATCGCGATGCTGGCGGCACGCTCCGCGGCGATGGCGTTCAATCGGCTGGCTGATGCTACGATCGACGCCGCGAATCCGCGCACACGCGCGCGCGCGCTACCGGCCGGGCACCTTTCCCCCACATTTGTAACGACTTTTGTGGTCATCTCTTGCTCCATCTTTGTCCTTGCTGCGTCGCAGTTGAACCGGCTGACCCTCTGGCTCTCGCCAATCGCACTCGCAGTGCTACTTCTTTACTCTTACGCCAAGCGTTTTACTCGCCTGTCGCACCTGGTGCTCGGATTCGCACTTGGCATCGCCCCTGCCGCAGCGTGGATTGCGGTGCGTGGTTCCCTTGACCCCCGGATCCTTCTTCTTACCGCAGCCGTTACGTTTTGGGTTGCCGGCTTCGATATTCTTTACGCGTGCCAGGATTTCGAATTCGATCGCAACGCCGGTCTTCACTCCATCCCGCGTTATATCGGTATAGGACCCTCTCTCTGGGTCGCTCGGATTTTCCATGGAATTATGCTGGTCTTCCTTTTCGCCATGATTCCGGCGTTTGGGCTCGGAAAAGTTGCCATTGCCGGGGTGATCGCGGTAATGGTGCTCTTGTTTTACGAACATTCGCTAGTGAAGACGGAAGATCTTTCGCGCTTGAATGCTGCTTTCTTCACGATGAATGGCGTGATCTCGGTTGTTTTTGCGCTGTTTGTGGCGGCGGACCTGCTGTTGCGAAGATGACGCTTTCCTCAATCAAGGTATCTCCCGGCTTCACCTTAAACCTCAAACCTCCACCAATTCCGTCAAAGGCTCGCGATTCCCTTCGTAACCTAAGACGCTCTCCTCAGAACTGTTAGCATAAAGATTCCTCTCCAACGACCGGTGCGCTCATTGTTCCACTACGCTGTCTTCTTCTTCATTGCTCTTCCAGTTCTTGCGCAGAGCAATGCCGGAGAGCTTCGTCTGAAGATTACCGATCCAGATGGCTTAGCCGTCAGGGCATCGGCGGAACTCTCTAGCGATGCGACCCAGTTTCATCGGACTTTCTCGAGCGACGACTCCGGCCTTATCGCCGCCCGTAATCTACCGTTCGGCCGTTACCGACTGAAAGTGCAGGAACAAGGCTTCGCGCACTACGAGGGTCTGATTGAAATTCGTTCCGCGCTTCCAACTGAGTATCTTGTGAAGCTGAGTGTCGCCGCTCTGAGCACCGCAGTTGAGGTTACCGCGCAGAATACGATTCTCGATCCGGACAGTGCGGGTGCCTCCAACCATATCGACCAGCAGGAAATCGCCGATCGGCCCGCGTCGATTCCGGGGCGCACAATGGCTGATCTGATCAACTCCCAGCCTGGTTGGCTGTACGAGGGCAATGCCGTTTTACATCCCCGTGGTTCTGAGTACCAAACTCAATTCGTTATCGATGGCATTCCGCTCACCGACAATCGCTCCCCGAGTTTCGGCCCAGAAATCGAAGCGGACGACGTGGATTCGCTCACCATTTACACCGCTGGCTTTCCTGCCGAGTACGGACGAAAAATGGGAGGGGTAGTGGAAGTCAACACTTTGCGAGACGCTCAGAACGATGGCCGTCCTCATGGAGACATTGTTCTCTCCGGCGGCAGTTTTGACACCGCGGGTTCCTTCGTGCGCCTGCAAGATAGTTTTGGAAACAATACCATTGGGTTCAGTGCTTCTGGGGACATGACGGCGCACTACCTAAATCCTGTCGTGCCGGAGAACTACACCAACCGCGGAACCATCGGCGATTTTTCCATCAGCTATGAGCGAGACTTCTCTCCCAAAGACCGTATTACATTGAGTGTGCGCCACGAGCTCGCCCGGTACGAAATTCCCAATGAGCAGGTGCAAGAAAATCCGCAGCTGCTGGTTGAGCTTGGGCAACCTGCGCCGCCGCCCGGCACGCCGTCACAGCTTCAAACGGCCGACAATTTTGAGACCATGGGTATTGCGTCTTATCGGCACATTTTCTCGCCGGACCTCCTACTGGATGTGCGCGGCATGGTGCGCGAGAACTCGAATGACTTCTATTCCAATTCCTACTCGTGGCCCATCATCGTCTCGCAGCATAATGACTTTAATGAAGGATATTTCAACAGCGCCGTCTCCGTTCATCACGGGCATCATGAGTGGAAAGCCGGCGTCGAATCGGACAGCATTTTCCTGCACGAGAACTATAGTGACATCATCACCGCAAACCCAAACTATCCCGATTACCCCTTCGATCCCGGGACGGAAAGTCCTTTTGCATTTGCCGGAAGCCGTCCAGATCTCGAACAGTCTGCGTTCGTTCAAGATCTCATCCACCTTGGCAATTGGACAATTAACGCCGGCGCGCGATGGGACCATTACCAGTTGCTTCTGAATCAAAACGCCGTAAGTCCGCGTTTCTCCGTCGCGCATTATTTCCCGAAGGCGAACCTGATCCTTCACGCTTCTTACGACCGCATCTTTCAAACTCCGTCGTTTGAAAACATACTGCTCTCCAGTTCAAGCCAGGTACAATCCTTCGAGCCCACGGTGCTTCGACTTCCGGTGGAACCTTCCCACGGCAACTATTTTGAAATTGGCGCCACCAAAAGCCTTTTCAATGAACTCCGCTTCGATGGCAATTACTTCCGCCGCTACGTGAACAATTATGCGGACGACGACCAAATTCTCAATACCAGCATCAGCTTTCCAATCGCTTTTCGCAAAGCGATTATTTACGGGGCCGAAGGCAAACTGGAGCTTCCGCACTGGAAACGTTTCTCCGGATTCCTAAGCTATTCCTATATCGTAGGAAACGCATGGTTCCCGCTAACTGGAGGCCTTTTCACCGGCACCGATGCCACGAATGCCCTCACCCAACTTACAGGTCACTTTCCTGACTCTCAGGATCAGCGCAACACGGTACGGGGGCGGATTCGCACTCAACTTACTTCGCGTGTGTGGTTGGCAGTTGGTGCTGAGTATGGCAGTGGGCTGCCGTTTGATTTTGATGGGACCTACCAACAAGCATTGACGGAATACGGCCAAGCTGTAGTCAACCGTATCAACATCGACCGCGGGCGCATAAAACCGACTTTTGCGGCCGACGCGTCAGTGGGCGTTCAGCTTTACAAGAAGGACAAGATGACGTTCAACTTTCAAGCCGACGGTGAAAACCTGAACAATCGCCTTAACGTGATCGACTTCGGCGGCCTTTTTTCCGGGAACGCGATTGGGCCGCCCAGAAGCTATTCACTGCGAGTATCCGCGACATTTTAAAATCGAAGATTCGCGAAACTCTGTGCCGAACAGCTTCAGAAACAGGTTTCCTACCCCGCGCGCTTGAAATATTGCACCGCGCGTTCGTGTTTTTGCGCGGCCTCCCGGGAAGAAAACGTGCCGAGGTTCTTGCGCTTTCCAGTCTTGGCGTCTTTCTTACGGGAATACAAGCGATACTCGCCGGATTGTAGTTTGCGAATCATGCACAAAAGATGCGTTTTCTCGATTCGGCGGTTGGCGAGTACGAGAAGTGAGATTCACCTTTATGACGTATATTCTTACTGTCTACACTACAAAGTATTTTGCGCCGGGATGATGCACCACAAGCGCTGAGGTGCTTTGCTCCGGTTCGAGCAAAAATCCCGATGTTAGTCGTACTCCGACATTTTCTTCAGGCTTCAACAACACGAAAAGCTTGGTCTGGTCCTCCAGGTTAGGGCAGGCAGGATAGCCAAACGAAAATCGTGATCCCCTGTACTTTTGGTGGAATAAATCACGGATTGCAGGCGCATCTTCGCCGGCGATTCCCAATTCTTCCCGCATGGTTTTGTGGTGCAGTTCAGCCAAAGCCTCAGCCGTTTCCACGCTGAGGCCGTGCAAATACAGGTATTTCGTGTACTCGCCGCCTTCGAATAATTTCTGTGTCTCTGTCGACGCCTTCGAGCCAATCGTTACCAGGGAGAATCCAATCACATCCATTTTGCCGGCGGATTTGGGAGCGAAGAAGTCAGAGATACAGAGCCGACGCCCTTCTCGTTGGCGGGGAAATGTAAATCGCAGCAGTTCGCGGAAAGCCTTTTTCCCAGGATCGGTCGCAAGACGGTATTCGGCACTCGGTACTTCATAGATCACAACGTCGTTGCCATCGCTTTGGCACGGGAAATAGCCTGAGACCACCTTCGGATCAAAAAGCTCGGTTTTCGCTACTTCTTCCTCCAGTTTCTTCTTGATGGGGCGAAATTTCTCTTCCACCAGTCGGACGTAGTCGGCCTGTGACGCCGTCTTGAGTTGCCATTGATTCTTAAAGAGGGCTGTCTCGTTGATGTAGGGAAAAACCTGCCGGACATCGTAATGTTTTGTCCGCACGCCCCAGAATGGGGGTTCAGGGATATTTGGCGCGTCTGTCACAACAGCGCTGCGTTCTGCGAACACGGGACCCGTCTCATCATCCACCGAGATCGCTTTGGCATACTCCTTTACTGTGCGGCCGTCGCGAAGGCGCGTTTCGCGTGCGCCGTCCGCCGTGACCAGATCTTCCATCACGTGCAGGCCGGCGAAAGCATCCTCGGCATAAAACACTGCATTTTCATATTCGCGACGCAGATCATCTTCTACGTACTTCCGCGTCAGGGCCGCTCCCCCGCAGATTACGGGGAATTCCAGCTTCTGCCGCTGAAGATCCTGGATGACATACTTCATCTCGAGCGTTGATTTCACCAGCAGGCCACTCAGGCCGATTGCATCAGCGGCGTGCTCCTGCGCGGCGCTAATAATCTTGTCGCCCGGCTGCTTTATTCCGAGATTCACCACCTTGAACCCATTGTTCGACAGAATGATATCGACGAGATTCTTCCCGATATCATGCACGTCGCCCTTTACCGTGGCGAGAATGATGGTGCCTTTCTGCGATCCGCCTTCTTTCTTCTCCATCTTCGGTTCCAAATAGGCGACGGCTTGCTTCATCACTCCAGCAGAATCGAGCACGGAGGGCAGTTGCATCTTGCGCGCTCCAAACAGATCGCCGACGGTCTTCATCCCGTCGAGCAGCACGGTGTTGATCAGTTCCAGCGCGGAATACGACGCCAGGGCTTCTTCAAGCAATTCCTCCAAGGATTTCTTGTGCGCACCTTCGCCGACTGACTTCTCGCCGTTAATGATGGCAAACTTCAGCTTATCTTCGACGGACAGTGTATCTAGATGCGCCGTTGTCGAAGCTGCCGGCTTGCCCTTCATCCCGGCGAAGTGGTTCATGTATTTCTGCAGCGGATCACCGTCGCTCTCGTCGCGGAAGATGAGCTTGCGTGCCAAATCCACTTCTTCTTGAGGAATTTTGTAAAGCGGATAGATTTTCGTGTAGTTCACGATGGCCATATCCAGCCCATGATCCACAGCTTCGTGCATGAACACGGAATTCAAAACCCGGCGTGGATAAGCATCCAAGCCGAATGAAATATTGCTGACGCCAAGAATGGTTTTTACGTTCGGCAGCTCTTTTTTGATTCGCTGCACGGCCTTCAGAGTCTCGATTCCGGCGCTACGGTATTCGTCCTGGCCGGTAGAAATCGGCAGGGTAAGCGCATCGAAAATCAGATCGGTCCCATCGAGTCCATATTTCTTCGTGGCCAGGTCAAAGATACGGTGAGCGATTGCAGTTTTTTTCTCTGTCGTCAGCGCCATGCCGTCTTCATCAATGGTCAGGGCAATTACGGCAGCGCCGTATCGCTTTGCCATCGGCAGCACCAGCGACGTTCGCTTCTCGCCGTCTTCAAGATTGATTGAGTTGATGATGGCGCGCCCCGGAATGCGTTTCAGCGCTTCCTCCACGACGTCGGCCTCGGTGGAATCGACCAAGATCGGCGCCGGAACACGGGTGGCGATCCTCTCCAGAATTGAGGAGAAGTATTGTTTCTCGTCTTCCCCAACGATCGCGCAGCACAGGTCGAGCATATGCGAACCGTCATTCACCAACTTCTTTGCGAGGGCTAGAATGTCGTCGTATTTCTTTCCGCGTACCAGGTTTCGGAAATGTTCGACGCGCGTCGTCGTATTCATTTCCTCGGCGACGATCAAAGGCTTCGGTTCTAGATCGAGTGGTACGGACGTATATGCGCTTGAGGCCGCGCCCACGCGTTTTACATCGCGCTTGGCCGGTTCAACGCCGGATACCGCATCCACCACCGCTTTCAAGTGGGCGGGCGTTGTGCCGCAGCATCCTCCCACAATACGGACTCCGTAGTCCTGGACGAAATGTTTGTGATAGTCCGCCAGTTCGGCAGGAGTGAGTTTGTAAACGGCGTGACCACCCTCATTGTGAGGCAACCCTGCGTTCGGTAGAACGGATATCTCTTTCGTCGAGTTCAGTGCGAGATAACGGACCGCGTCGTTCATCTCCTTGGGCCCCGTGGCGCAGTTCAGGCCGAGGATTTCCACATCAAACGGCTCCAATGCCGTAAGCGCGGCGCTGATCTCGGTGCCGAGCAACATGGTGCCGCTTTCCTGCAGCGTCACTTGTACCGTAACCGGAAGCCGTTTTCCGGCCTTTCGCATTGCTTCCAGCACGCCAACGGTGGCGACTTTTGCCTGCAATAGGTCCTGGCATGTTTCAATCAGCAGAATGTCGACACCACCTTCGATCAGAGCCGAGGCTTGTTCCTCGTAGCCAGCGGCCATCGCATCGAAGCTGATGTGCCCGAGCGAGGGCAATTTCGTGGTCGGACCCATCGATCCTGCTACGAAGCGCGGGTGCTCTTTTGTAGAAAACTCTTGAGCCACTTCACGGGCAAGTTGCGCCGCCTTCACGTTGATTTCATGCACACGATCGGCGAGATCAAATTCAGTCAATACGATCCGCGACCCGCCAAACGTATTGGTCTCGACGATGTCGCAGCCTACGCGGAAAAAATCCGCGTGAATATCCCGAATAATGTCGGGGCGGCTGAGCACGAGCACCTCGCTGCAATTTTCCTTTCCCCAGTAATCGTCAAGGGTAGGATTGCGCGTCTGAATATTCGTCCCCATGGCGCCATCGTAGACAACGACACGGTCTTTCACAGTTTGTAAGAAATCAGTCATCGTGATGTCTTGGCCTTAAGATCTTAATTCTTCTTGTCTGATCCGACCCGGTGGTAGCGCACCCCCCGGCTACCTTCGCACCGGGAAACACTGTTCCTAACTCACAATATACAAATGCCGGCCCTTGGGACCGGCGTGTGAGGTATTAACTCGTTCGAAACCCTAACTGCCCGCAACCATTTCCTTGGGAGCTCCGCCATCCACGTCGGCCTGATTGAACACGACATTCGCTCCCATATGTGCTGGCCGGGCGGCCAGCATTTGCTCCTTGCGGTAGACCAGATTGCTGGCATTAAAAGTGGCAAGTTCAAAGCCGTGTCCGTGGGTAATCGCGTCCGTGGGACACGCCTCTACGCAATACCCGCAGAAAATACATCGGTTGTAATCGATGTTATAAACCTTGGCATATCGCTCCGCACCACTGACACGGTGTTCGGCTGTATTGTCCGCAGCCTCGATGTAAATGCAATTCGAAGGGCAGTTGGCGGCGCATAGAAAACATGCAACACATTTTTCCAGGCCATTCTCATCCCGCTGTAAGACGTGGGCACCGCGAAAGCGTGCTTCAATCCGAGCGCCACGAAGCGGACCTTTGCCGTCCGGATAATTTTCCACAGTGGTGGGCTGGAACATCTCCATAAAGGTGATGCTCATGCCCTTGGCGATGGCAGAGATGTTCTTTAAGACCGACATACTTCCCTAGTATACCGAAAGCACTTGCCGCATCTATGGCAGACGCTTAAGCGCGCTCGAACTCAGGGCTGTACCCCAACCTCAAAGTTGAGAGTCGTCAAAGACAGCCGATATTGGTATTGAGAGTTGACGTAGCCTATGGCAGCATCGGTTTGCTGCAACTGCGCCTGGCTGAGCTCGGCGATCGAGCTTAAGCCGAGCTGGTAGCGGCCCTGCGCCAGGTTTAAGCTGAGGTCAGCCTCTTTGGCGAGTTCTGCTGCCACGCTGACCCGTTGAAATGCGGTGTTTGCGGCAAGCCATGCTGTGCGGACATCGCGGACGATCTGGTCGTGCAAATCCCGAGTATTTTCGGCTGCCGCCTTCGCGCGGTAGCCAGCCTCCGAGGCCTGAGATGTGAAGAGGAAGCCGTTGAAGATTGGCACGCTCACGTTCACACCAATGGCCCCATACCAACTGGAAATGAAATAATTGGGAAAACAGCCGTCAATGCAATCAGGGCGTACCGGAGTTCCCCCTGCGATACCGAGAGCGCTGATGGTGGGTAATAGCTGCTCTCGCTGGGCGCGATGGAATTTTTCCGCCGCCTTTTGATCGTAGGTGAATTCCTGTAAATCGGGACGCTGCTGTAAAGCGGTGTTGATCAGCACATCAACATCTTGAGGTGGGGATGGCGCTTGCGTATCGTCGTCGGTCAACTCGAAATTAATGGGTTTATCGTAGCCAAGGATTGAGGTCAACGCGGCAATCGTCGAATTAACATTGTTTTCCGCATCCAATTGCAACAGTTTGGCCTGCGATAGGTTCACCTGAGCAAAGGCGAGATCGACGCTGGATTTAAGCTTGTTTTTCGTTAATTCGTCGATTTGATGCTCCACGGACTGACGAGTGGTTACGGTTTGCTGCGCGACTTTCAGCAGCGCTTGGGCTTGAAGCGCGTTGTAAAAGGCCTGGTCCGTGGCTAGAACTATGTCCTCCGTCGTAGCGAGACCATTGGCATTTTGGGCTTTCTCTAAAAGCTTTGAATAGGAAACCAAGTTGGCGGTGCGGCCGAAGTCGGTGATCAGCTGGGTCACGGTCACTCCCGCTCCTGCATGCTCAAGCAGACGAGGCGCGTTCAGAGATCCCGCACCGATGCGGCTGCCTTCATTGGCGTCCACCGCCGTGACGGTTCCATTCAAGGTGGGAAGTTCCGCAGCTCGACTCTCGCGATAGACCTGGTGCTGTGCTAGCGCAAGCAAATGCCCCGCGCTGATCCGCGGATTATTCTTGATGGCTAACTTCTCGGCTTGAGTGCGCGTCAGACGCATAGAATTTGAAGGTACTTGAGTGGCACTTTGAGGATTCGAGGAAGAAGGTGTCTGCAAGGCGCCTCCTCCGCCCATCGGCCGCTGGACCTTTATAGGTCCCATTACCCGGATAGCGCTCTGGGGCTGAGGAGCCGAAGGCAAGTCTTGGGCTGTCGGGGATTGACCAGGAGCTTGCGCAAGTCCGGGGATACACGAAACTACGCAGAGAAACAGGGGCAGGAGCGTCCCACGTGCAGAGGTAACGGCTTTCGTCATCGGCTTAGCCCGCGATCTCCTTCATGAGGTTCCGAGCACGCACCGTGCGATTTTGCAGATATAGGAATTTGTTCTCACTGCGCGGGCTCCAGTGCGGGTTTCGCGGAATTCTTCGCCCCACGCTTGCCATAAACCAGCAGGTAAGCAGCGGGAACAATAAAAATGGTCAATAAAACGGAGGAAGTTAAACCGCCAATAATTGCGCGTGCCATCGGCGTGTATTGCTCGGCTCCGGTGCCCAGTTTCAACGCCATGGGGATCATGCCGATGATGGTGGCAAGAGAAGTCATCAATATGGGACGAAGGCGAACCCTGCAAGCTGTGATGACGGCATCCGCCGCGGATAGTCCTTGCTGTTCCAGGTTGTGGGCAAAATCCACGATCAAAATACTATTTGAGTCGGCGATGCCTACCAGCATGAGCACTCCCATCAAAGACATGACGTTTAATGTGCTGTGGGTCAGCGGCAGGATGATCAACACGCCAATGAATCCCATCGGGATGGCCAACATGATCAGGAAGGGATCGATAAACGACTTGAATTGCGCCGTCAAAATCAGGAAGAGCAGAACAAACGAAATCATGAACCCCAGGCCAAAGCTTTTGAATGATGCCTCCATCCCTTGCACCATTCCGCGAAGATTAATCCTTACGTTGCCGGGAATGTTTTCCTTGGCGAGGATCTTGCGGACAGCATCGGCGACGGCCCCCAGGTCTTCGGTAGATGGCGTGATATAGATATCGACCGCGCGCTGAATCTGGTAGTGATCCACCTCGGTTGGCGTCAGAACCTGCTTTACGTTCACGACATTGTTCAAGACCGTGGTGGGGCGGCCCCCGCCGAGGCATGCCCAGGCGGAGTGACCGGAGCCGGGTTGAGGCGGCCCGGAAGGTCCGCAAGTCATCCCGTCCCCGTTGCCGGGATCGCGCAAGGGAATCTGACCGAGATCGGCCATGTTATGAATGGCGCCCTCGCCATGCTCAAAATATTGCACCGTTAGGTAATAATCATTGCCACTTTTGCGATCGACCCAGTAGTTGGGGGCGATCATGTAGTTAGAATTGAGGGCGGTGATGACGTTATCGACTACATCTTTCTGCGTCAGACCCAGTTCGCCGGCGTGTACTCGGTCGACGTCAAGCCGCAGAGCAGGATAGTCCATGTCTTGCGGGATATAAATTTGTCCGACGCCATGCACCTGTCGAAACCGAGCGGCCAGATTCTGCGCGATGCTATAGATCTGGTCCAGATTTGGACTACTAACCTGCACATCGATGGGTGCCGGCATCCCAGTGTTAAGAATGGCGTCCACCATCGAACCGCTCGAGAAAAATGTCCTAATCTCCGGGAACTGGCTCGCCATCGCTTTCTGAACCCTGGCCATATATTCGAAGCTGCTCAGGTGGTGAGATTCGTTCAGCGCCACCTGAACCGTTGCGGTATAGGGGCCGGAGTTTGTGGTGTAGAGGGAGGAAAAATCAGGCACGACACCGATGTTAGAGACAATTCGCTTAAAGTCCTTCGGTTCGATCTCATGCCGGATAAGATCTTCCACTTTCGCAAGGTACTGATCGGTAATTTCGATACGAGTGCCGGTAGGAACTTTCAAATTGATCGTGAATTGACCGGCGTCCGTCTTTGGAAAAAATGCAAGTCCCAACAAAGGGTAGATTGCCAGGCTCAACACAAACAATCCGCTCAACAGCGCGACCGTCAATCCCGGACGTCGAAGCGCACGTCGTACGGAGCGTTCATAAAAATCAAGAACTTTATTGAACAATCGATTAAAGCGGGCATTAAATCGGTCCAACCATGAATGTCCCTCCGCCGCCGTCGGTTCGACGTCGTATTCTCCCTTCTTAGCCTCCTCAGGAATATGATGCACAGTCTTCAGGAACCGTGAGCAGAACAACGGGATTACCGTCATTGCCACCACGTATGAGGCTAGCAGCGATAAGCAGAATGCCAACGCCAATGCTGAGAACAAGAACTTTGCAACGCCATAAAGAAACACCACGGGGAAAAAGTCGACCACGTCTACCAACGTTGCGGCAAGCACGGCGAGACTCACTTCCGATCCGCCGACCTCTGCCGCGATCATTGGAGCAGCACCCATTTCCAGGTGGCGATAGATATTCTCCAGCGATATGACTGAGTTATCAATCACGCGGGAAAAAGCCAGCGCCATTCCTCCGAGGACCATCGTGTTGATCGTTCCCCCCATGAGCGCCAGGATGACAAATGCCGCGAGGGCGGAAATAGGAATGGAGAGCAGCACAGCTGATGTCGCGCGAAAGCTTCCCAGAAATATGAGAATCATCAAGCTGGTAAGAACCAGTCCCAGCGCTCCTTCGTGCAGAACCGTGTGAATTGCTTCTTTTACGAACACAGACTGATCGAACACGATGCTCGTCTTCATCTGCTGCGGAATGTCGTAAAGGTGCTTGATGAGTTTGCGAACGCCATCCACTACCGCGATCGTATTGGTGTCTCCGCCCTGCTTCATGATGGGAATGTACGCCGACTTCTGGCCATCAATTCGAACAATGTTGTATTGGATTTGGTGAGAGTCTTCCGCCTTTCCTACATCATTGATCGTTACCCATGAGTTCCCCTTGACCTTAATTGGGACCTCGCCCAATTGCTTCATGCTGTCAACGAGGCTGTTGGAGTATACAAAATAATCGTAAGGCCCCATCTTTACGTCGCCTGCTGGCAAAATCAGGTTTGAATTGTTGACCGCGTTTACCACATCCATCACGCTCAGTTGACGTGAGGCAAGTTTGTAGGGGTCGACATAAACCATGATTTGACGATAGATTCCGCCAAAGACGCCCGGAATCTCAGCGCCGGGCACTCCCGCGATCTGGTTACGAATCTGAAACTGAGCGTAGTCATGAAGTTGAGTCTGGCTAAGCCCCTCGCCCTTCACCGTAACCAGAGCTACTGGCAGACTGGAGGCATCGAACTTAAGAACCACGGGGGGCAGCGTTCCGGGTGGCAGACGCTTCAAGTCGGCTAAAGCTAAATTTGAAAGTTGGCTAACGTCGGCATCCGGGTTAGTTCCCGGCTGGAAGTAGACGCGAATAATGCTAACGCCAAGCAGGGAACGCGATTCCATATGGTCGACGCCGGAAGCGAGCGTGAAGAATCGTTCAAGCGGATCCGTAATGTCGGTTTCAATATCCTCTGGAGGCATGCCCGAGTAAAAAGTTGCCACCACCACTTCCGGAAGGTTGATCGGAGGAAACAAATCCACCGGCATTCGTGAAAGACTGGTNNTTGAAAATCCTGGCATAGAGTTCTGTCCTGTTTACCTCGCCGCTCTAGTCAGGCGCAGCGCCTTTCGGCAACTGTGGGGTTTCTTCGTGATATTGCAGCATCGGCACTTCCTGCGCGTGAACCTTGTCTCCGGCCTGCAGACCGCTGCGATCACTTACTACAACCAGTTCTCCTGGTTTCACGCCGGAATCAATTTCCGCATCCGTCGCAGTCCTCAATCCAACCTGCACCTCTCGGTTTTCAACCATTCCATTGTTATTGACGACAAAAACAGTGATATTTTCACCTCGATGATTCAGGGCCTGGATGGGAACCGTCGGAACGTCGTGTTCTTGTTGCAGATTTAACTCCGCAGTCGCATAAAGACCGGGCAGCAAGATGCGTTTTGGATTGGGAACATCGACCTCGGTATGCATGGTGCGGG
>PLUJ01000076.1 GCA_003165455.1 Acidobacteriaceae bacterium
AGATGCCGATGCCCAATCCGCCAATCACTCGCGCAATAATGAAGACGGTGACGCTCGGCGCGAGACCGGAACCCACCGCTCCCACGAAGTAAAGCACGCCGATCCACAGCAGCGTGGCTTTCCGTCCGAAGCGATCCGCTGGCCAGCCCCCAACCAGGGCCCCCACGACGGTGCCGTACAGCGCGGACGCCATGGCAATTCCGTGCAGTCCGGGGCTGAGACCCCACAACGTTTGAATTGTTTTTTCTGCGCCGGAAATAACCACCGTATCGAAACCAAAGAGAAATCCGGCGAGGGCTGACGTGAGCGACCAGAAGAAGANNAGAAGATGCGACCATTCATAAGGGTTAGAACGGTGCTTAAGCAAACGGTGCTTAACCAAAAGACGTACCACGTTAACGTATCGCTGGCGATCACGCAAATCGGGCCTCCAGGTACTCGGCACACAACGCTGGAGGGCCCAAACGGCATCGGAGAGAAGTCATTTAAATCCTTGAAGGAGCGGAGGTACAATCGCATGAAGAGAAAACATCGCGGGGGAGACATGGATAGCTGGAAGAAGGCGGTGATCGCGGCCTCGGTGGCGGCGGCAACAGTTTTATTTGTGAAGCGGAAGATGGCAGGCGGAGTGCTGGCGGGCGGAGTGGCTCTGGCTGTATTGGCAGCCGAATATCCCGAAAAGTTTGAGCAGGTGCGTGAAGCGCTGCCCGATTATTTCGATCGCGGCATGCACGTGATGGAGATGGCTGCCAAGGCCGGTCGGCGCATCAGCGAAGCTTCCGGCAAGAGCCTGATGGATGCGTGGGAAGAGATGTAAAGGGGTTCAGCCGCTCTCATTCGTAGGGATTTTGCGAATGGGGCTGCGATTGCGCCGGCTCCTGTGTTTACTCGATGCCGAGTTGTTTCTTGGCATCAGGACTGAGCCGTTCGGGAGACCATGGCGGAGTCCAGACTACATTTACGGCTGCGTTGCGGATTCCCGGGAGTTGTTCTAGGCGCGATTTGACTTGGGCGCTGATATTCACGTGCTCAGGACAGCCTTGGGAAGTGAGCGTGAGGTCTACCGTGACGTCCTGCTTGACGTCTTGCTTGACATCCCCGTTCTCGCTGGACGCGTCGGCAAATCGGACGGAGTAGATCAGCCCGAGATCGACGATGTTCACTGGGATCTCTGGGTCATAGCAGCTTTTCAGAGCGCTTAAAACATCTTGTTCCGTGACTGGCATGGCTGTCCCTAGTGTACCTTAGACTTCTTTTCTGGGAGCGGCTTCTGGGAAGGACTTTCAAAGTCTTTCACACAGAGGACACAGCGGTTCACCGGGCAAGGATTGATATCTTACATTTTTGACTTGTATTTATGACTGAAGACGCGAAGAAGAAAATTCAGGTCGCTCTGGCTTTAGCCATTGTGGTGGCGGGCCTACGTACCGGATACATTCTTTATCAGCGGCATGAGGATTATGTTGCGGCGCAAATGCGGGTTGCGGCGAAGAATGCCGGCTACGCGAATCAGGAATATTACGTCACGCCAAAAGAGTTATATCCGTTCGATTTGAACTCGGCGAAGCAATTGGAGCAGCAGCCAGTCTGGGTGAAGGAAGGATATCGGTATACGTTTTATCCGTACGACGCGTCGCGGAAGAAGGCGAATTTTGAGTACGAGGCCGGGCTGCTGTTGCCGATCGAGAAACTGGAGATTCAAGATGTGGTGACCGACGCTGCCGGCGGCAAGCGCCAGGTGATGGCGGTCTTCCAGAAAGATGGGAAAAGCTGCGCCGTACCGATTGGATTCGAAACCGACGGCCAGTACAAGATTTATTCTGACGAGATGTTCTACGTGGAAGATCCCCACGATCTATATAAGTTCTGGCCGTCCGATGTGTGGCAGGCGATCGCGCAGCACGAAGTAAAGCCGGGGATGGATGAGTTGCAGGCTGATTTTTCCGTGGGAATGGGCGTGCCGGATGCGGGCGCGTCATCCGCGGATAAAACCGTGCACTATCCGAATGGGGGCAAGCCGCTGGTGGTCGAGTATAGCGGAGGCAAGGCTACGGAAGTAAAGACCGGGACGTAGCCAACCCTTCATGGCGATTTCCGATTGTCGATTTTCGATGCCAATTTTTGCATGGAGGATGGGATAAATTTCGCGGCAGGATCATGAAATGCAAGTTCCAGCAGCAGCAATTCTTGTTGGCTGAACCACATGGCGCGTGCGGGGAACGGAAAGAATCTTGCAGAGAGGTGTGGATAGAAAGAAAAAATCACATCTCGATGCGGAGGCAGCATGGCCAAGGATCCGGTTTGCGGAATGCAGGTAGAAGAGGATCGAGCGGATTTTCAGTCGCAGTTTGAAGGAAAGAAATATTTTTCCTGTTCCGATGAGTGCAGGAAAGAATTTGGGGCGGAACCGGACGCTTACGTGGATTCGGCGGCAGCGTAGAATGCTGCGGCGTTCACCGGAAAACAAAGCCCCGCGAATTGCGCGGGGCTTTTTCTTTCGGGCGGAATTGTGCAAGTGAACTCAACACAGGCACCAGCAATTCTAGTGAGCCATTGCCGGCTCTTGAACGTGCTTGCCTGACTTGAACGCCTGGTAACGCTGGTTGACTTCATCCCAGTTGATGACGTTCCACCAGGCGGTGAGGTATTCGGGCCGCCGGTTGTTGTACTTGAGATAGTAGGCGTGCTCCCAAACGT
>PLUJ01000035.1 GCA_003165455.1 Acidobacteriaceae bacterium
GAGCTAACGATTGAGCCGGGCGGATATAAGAAGTGCGCCCGGCTCAAGTTCATCTCGCACGCAATTTTCGGAGTCATATTTTACGATTGGTATCAAACGATCAAGCCCTCCGCAGGCGGTTCAGAAGGTCCGAGATAACTTCTATCTGATTCAGGTTTCAATTTCGGAAACGCCCAGCGCGGACTGGCGACGTCTGTTCTACGAGATTCAGCAGGATGTCACTCCGGATTTTCCAACGCGCTCCGTAGAAATTTCCGGCACCCTGCTGCGATTCCGGTCGAATCCAGAGAGCGTCGAAGAAAAGGTCGCGCGAATTGATCGCTGGCTCGAGCGCGCGAATCAAAAAGATGCCTCGATGGGCACGCGTTCGGAAGAGCAGCGCCGGCATCGCGAGGAATTGGCCCGCGAGGCTCAGGAGATGGGCGGCTGGAACACTCGCTGGGCGAAGCTTTGATCGATTTCCATGGGTAAGGCGACGGAATGGCGACAACATCCAAACAAGATTATTACGAACTCCTCGGCGTTCCTCGAAAGGCGCCGCTAAAGGAAATTCGTCAGGCGTACCGCAAGCTCGCCCGGAAATATCACCCCGACCTAAATCCGGGTGACAAGTCCTCGGAAGAGAAGTTCAAGCAGATCCAGGAAGCCTACGAAGTTCTTTCCGACACAAAAAAGCGCCAGGTATACGACCAGTTCGGTTTCAATGCGCCAGGTCCTGGCGCGCCACCGCCGGGCGGTGGACAGCACAACGTGTCGCCCGACGACGTGCATTTCGACTTTAACGGTTTCGATTATGGCGGGAGCGGCGGGAGCACGAGCTTCCGAGATCTCTTCAGCCAATTCTTCCGAGGCGCCAATGCTGCGCAATCCCACCAGGAGGCCGAACCCGGTTCGGATCTGGAATATCAGATCGAGATCACGTTCGCCGAAGCGATGCGCGGGGCCACAAAAAAAGTCACCATCACGCGTCTCGACACCTGCCCGACTTGCAACGGCAAAGGTTCGGTCGGTACGTCGCAAACGTGCCCCGAGTGCAAGGGAAGCGGCCACGTCACCGAAGTGAGCGGCAAGATGCGCTTCGAGATTAGTTGCCCGCGCTGTGGCGGATCCGGCAAGCTTCAAACCATCTGCCGCACCTGCGGCGGCGAAGGGCGAGTACGCCGCGCAGAGACTCTCGAAGTGCGTATTCCACCCGGTGCGCGGACTGGCTCTCGCGTTCGCGTCGCCGGCCGCGGCAATGCAGGCGCCAACGGCGGTCCTTCTGGTGATCTCTATTTCATCACCAGCGTTGCGCCGCATCCGTTCTTCGAACGGCGCGGCGACGATCTTTACACTGTTGTTCCAATCACGATTACTGAGGCGGCGCTGGGTGCGAAGATTGAAGTTCCGACGATTGACGGCCGCTCGCAAGTTCGCATCCCGCCGGGTACTGATAGCGGCAAGAAGTTGCGGCTGCGGGAAAAGGGCGCGCCTTCGGCCGGGCGTCCCGGGCATCGCGGCGATCAGATCATCGAAGTACAAGTTGTCGTTCCGCGCCCGGAGGATGAAAAAGTTAAGGAACTTCTGCGCGAATTGAGCAAAGCTGCGCCCGAGGATCCACGCGTCGAGATTTTCTCGCGGGCGGCAGTGTAAGGGTCGAGCGGAGAGAGAAAATGGCTGCACGAACCAGCAAGAAAGCAAAGGCCGGCTACATGATTAGCGCGGTCGCGGAGCTGTACAAACTGCATCCGCAGACGTTGCGTCTCTATGAGAGGGTCGGACTTCTGAAGCCATCGCGATCGCAGGGTAACACGCGTCTATATACGGATCGGGATCTCGAGCGGCTTGAAGTCATCCTCACCCTAACGCGTGAACTCGGCGTAAATCTCGCCGGTATCGAAGTCATCCTCAATATGCGGGACAAAATGGCCGACATGCAGCTGCAGATGGAATCTTTTATTACATTCGTTCGCGGCGAACTCGCGCGGGGATTCAACGCAACGAACGAACGCCGCACGCGCAACGCGATCGTGCGGGCCGCTCCCCCCAGAGTTGTTCGCATCGTAAAGTAAAACCTCTCAGGCTTTTCCACATCTCGCATCAGTTTGCACAGGACCCGTCATCTTGCGCGCAAACATTTCCACGTTTATCCTTACTTCATGGCGCGGCCTGATTGTCCCCAGTGCAGCGGTACAGGATGGAAAATTGTTGAGCGGCCGGATCAGGAATCCGGCGCGAAGCCATTTGCCTCCCCCGATTCAAAACCCGGTGTCAGCGTCGGCGAGCCTAAACTTGTCTGGGGCGTGCCGTGCGAATGCACTTTCGAAGACCGTGCCTCGAGCGTATTCGCTCGCGCACGAATCCCCGAACGCTATCGCCATTGCGATTTCGAGAACTTCGACACGGACCTCCAGTACGACCACGCTTCGCCGTCCGAGGTCGCAGCCGGGAATCGCACCCTGGAACAAGCGCGCGTAGTCGTGCAGGGCTTTGCCCGCGATTTTCCGGCAGGGACGGAACACGGCCTGCTGCTCATGGGGCCGTGCGGAGTTGGCAAGACACATCTTGCCGTAGCTGCGGTGCAGGAAATCATGCGCCGCGGACACACCTGTCTCTTCTACGATTACCGCGAACTGCTGAAGGAAATTCAGAATTCCTACAACTCGACCGTGCAGACGACCGAACTGGATGTGCTTCGTCCGGTCTTCGAAACCGACGTGCTGGTGCTGGACGAACTAGGAGCGGTGAAACCGACGGAGTGGGTGTGGGACACGGTCAGCTTAATCCTGAACACACGTTATAACGACAACCGGACCACGATTATCACCACGAATTTTGACGATCAACCGGCTGCGGCCGCTGTGGGTTCCATCTCCCCGGCTAGGGCTGCGAGCCGTGGCGAGACCCTGGGGGACCGCATCGGCGAGCGCATGCGCTCGCGGCTGCACGAGATGTGCCGCATCATCACACTGGAGGGCACCGACTTCCGCCAGAAATTCCGCAGCGCCAATTTTCGCTAGGGGAGCACTACCAGGCACGGAGAAAGCGCAATCTGTCTCCATGTCTTCGTTCTGAAGAGTTGCTTACAATGATTCCGTGCTGACTGAGCGCCTGGAATTCTCGCCCGAACGAGACAGGGAAATATTCTCCTCTGTTCCAGCTGCGCCAGCCGTGTTCTTGCTACGCGGCGCTGATGCGGAATCTGAGCCGTATGTGAGCAAAACCGCCAATCTTCGGCGGCGTCTGCATCGGCTGCTCGGTCCAGTGGAGGAACGCACCAGACGGCTGAATCTAAGGAATCGAATCCACGCGATCGAATACTCCCCGACCGGATCGGACTTTGAATCGGGATTTATTCTCTACAAAGTTCTCCGCTCCAATTTCCCGAGGACCTATTCCAATCGCTTGCGCTTCCGATTCGCCCCCCTCCTGAAGCTGCATCTCGAAAACGAATACCCGCGTGTTTCGGTTACGACTCGCCTGGGTCGACTGGACGGGCCAAACCTATATTACGGACCCTTTCCTTCACGTACCGCGGCGGAGAAGTTCATGAACGACTCGCTGGACTTCTTCAAGATGCGGCGTTGCGTTGACGATTTGCATCCCGATCCGAGTTTTCCGGGCTGCATCTATTCCGAGATGAAAATGTGCCTTGCGCCCTGCTTCAAGGGATGCGGGGACGAAGACTATGCCGCCGAGGTATCGCGCGTGCGTGCTTATTTCGAATCCCGCGGAGAATCTCTGGTTCGCGAATTTACTGCGCAGCGCGATGCCGCTTCGTCCAACCTCGCGTTCGAAGATGCCGCGGCCATTCACCTTCGTATGGAGAAACTAGAGCCGATCGTCCATCCACTACCGGAGATCGTTCGCCGCATCGATCGGCTCTCCGCGCTTGTGGTCCAACCTTCCCAGCTTGGGAACTCTGTAACGTTTTTTCGTATCGACAACGGAGCGATCTACGGTCCGGTGACCTTCTGCATCCAAACTGCCGAGCATGCGAAGTCGCAATCGATGGAATCGCGCGTGCAACAGGTTCTAGATTTATTCGTTCTTCCGAAGTCTTCCGCTCTGGAAACGATGGAGCATCTCGCGTTGCTCAAGCGCTGGTATTACCGCAGCCATCGGATAGGAGAGATATTTATCGCGGACGATAAGGGAATTTTTCCGATGCGCCGCGTCGTGCGTGCGATTGGGCGAGTATTCCGGGGCGAGAAACCGGAAGCAGATGCCAGCGAGCGGCCGGGAACGGATGCCATCAAAGAAATTCAGAACTAATCAGGTCAGAGGAAACACGTTTATGGCAAAGAAGAATTCTCAATCAGAAACAAACCGACTCAATCAACTCCGGAATCATCTGTTCGAACTGCTCAAAGGCGGCGGTGCACATGCGGGGTTTGACGATGCCGTCAAAGACCTGTCAGGAGCATTGCGCGACACAAAACCGAAGGGGATGCCGCATTCGCCTTGGATGCTGCTGGAACACCTCCGCATAGCGCAAGGGGACATTCTGGAATTTTGCCGCAATCCGAAGTACAAGGCACCCAAATGGCCGGAAGATTACTGGCCGAAGACGGATGCTCCGCCGAGCGACGGCTCATGGGGCAAAAGCATCAAGGCGTTCCGCAAAGATTTGATAGCTATGCAGGATTTAGTCGCGAATCCTAAGACCGATTTGTACGCTCCCATTCCGTGGGGAGACGGTCAAACGATCCTGCGCGAAGCGTTCCTTGTAGCGGACCACAACGCATACCACATTGCGCAGTTGATCGATGTGCGACGACTGCTGGGAGCGTGGAAGAGCTGAATCGAAAATAATGTCGAATAAATAAAGATCGAGCCGGACCCCGTGTGGGAACGGCTCGAAGGGTTAGTGGAAGGATCGGACCAATTGCCGATCCTTCCTGGTTAGACAGCGTTTGCTAAACCCCGTTTACTGCGCGACGAAAACCAGATCGTCGTGATCGTCATAGCCGCTGTTGGATTGGCAAGCGGACGGAGTTGTCACTTTTCTTCCTGCGTCATAGCGGAGCTGCGCGCGCACCGCGTACGTTCCTGCGGTAGGCGGAGTAAACGTGACCGTCGTCGTGTTTTCCGCGGTTGTCGACGTGGCCAAGTTGTTGGCTGAGATCAGGACCCACGACGGGCTGGTCACGCTCGCCGTGTAGAAAACATCAAAATAGTCCTGGGTTGTGCTGTACGCCCACCACGAGGCCTTTACCGTCACCGAGGCGCCATGCGTAATATTGCCGCTGGCGGTAGAGACAACGATCAAATCATCGGACTCATAGGGACCGTGGTAGGTTCCAGAAACTGAGCCGTCGGCGCAGCTGCTGGCTTTGAGAGTGTTGGGTGCATGGGATTCCGCCGGGCCGGTGAGGTTACCCGCTGAATTCAGCAGACTCGTTGACACCGACGAACCCGAGGCACACGACGAACCAGCGGTCAAGCAAGCCGGAGCCGTGTAAGTGGAGTTGTAAGTTGCGATTTGCGCTCCGCCGCTCGGTGAGGTCACTGTCAAAGCGATGGTCGCGGTATGGCTGAGGGNNCCGGTAAGTGTCAGCGTCGAAGTCGCGCTGCCATTCGCTGCCGGAGTTACCGGGTTGGTCGAGAACGCTGCGGTCACGCCCGTAGGCAGTCCGGAAGCGGCAAGAGTAACCGCGGAATTGAAGCTGTTTGTACTGGTGACTGTGACGGTGCTGGTTCCGCTGCTGCTCTGGGCAATGCTCAGAGTTGCAGGCGAGGCGGTGATGGTGTAGTTGGGCGTCGCAGTCGCAGTCACTGTAAGCGCCAGGGTGGTGGTTGCGGTCACCGTGATGGTGCTGGTGCCGCTGCCGCCTTCCGCAATCGACAGGCTGCTCGGCGAATCCGAGAGGGTGAAGCTCGCCGTCGCGGACCCGGCCAGCGTGTTGATCAAGCCCGAACCGTTCGGGCTGCCCCATCCGGTGCACAGATCGTAATCGACCTCGCCCGAATATTTTCCGCAACTACCGCTGGTAATGTCATGGAACAGAGTGCCGTAGCTTGAGGTCAAAGCGTCCGGGTAGATGATGGGATTGATGTAGCCAATCGTCTTGCCGTTGGTGGTCGCTTGTTGATTGGCCAGAGCCAGGTAGCCGGCCCACATGGGCGCGGCAAAGCTGGTTCCGCCGTAATCGTTGGCGGTGCAAGTGGTTTGGTCGGCGCAAACGTAGAAGCTGAAGTTTGCATTGGCCGCGACATCGGGGCCGTTGCGCAAGGTCGTGGATCCCTTGTTGGTCGAAGTAATTACACCCGACAGAGACTGCCAGGAGGGGATCGGAATGCTGTCCGGCGAGATGCCGCCGCCGCTGTCAACCCAGGCAGTTTCCGAAGCCCAGGGACCAGCCGCGCTGGAAGTAGTCAGGTCCGTGCCGCCGACTGAAACGATATTGGCATCGTCCGCGGGCCACGCTTCGTTCGACGAAGACCAGGCCGAACTGTCCCCAGCTGCTGCGAAGAAGTTCTGTCCCTGAGTCGCCATTTGCTCAAAATAGGGGTCCAGAGTCGAGGGGTCGGCTGGCGTCCATCCCCATGAACAGCTAATCTGCTTCGACAATGGAGCGTCGGTAGTCGAAACCATGGCGCTGATGCAGTCGGTATCGCTGATAGTTGAGGCGTTGCCGCAGACGTACATATAGAGCATTTTGGAGCCTGGAGCCATGCCCATCGCCTGCGTCATGTCGAGCGTCTGTTCTGTATCATCGCATCCGCCGCTCTCGGTGCAGCTTGTGCTGAACCCGCCCGTGGAAATGAGGGTGGGAGTGTAAGGTTCTGTTTGCCCAACGTTTTTGTAGTACGTAGTCAAATCGGCCAAATCGGTGCCAAGGTATTCGAACAGGGCGATAGTCTGGCCGGTGCCGGTGAGAGCCGTTCCGCCGTAGTAGGCCGCGCGCATGTCGCTGCCCAAGAACGAAGCCGATGGGCCAGAGCCGGTAGTGGCGTTAGACACAACATCGGACTCAGCGATCCCATGCGCCTTGGCGTAGTCGCTCTTCTTGACGTACAGGGGATGCGGCTTGGAGTCGTTGTCCAAACCCGATATGTGCCACAGCTGGAACGGCAAGTCCACTGTGGGCTCGCGGTCCACGGCAAAGAATTTGCGGTCTTCCGTGGGGTCTTGGTAAAGGCCGATGGTCACATGGAAGGCTTTCTCGACATTCGCAACCGTGCCGATGAGCTGCAAGTCCCTGCCATCAAGGGTTCCGCCGACGATTTCAAAGCCGCTCGATTTGGCAAAAGCAACCATGGCGTTCCAATCTGCCCGAGTGGGGCCAAACCTGGCGGTAACCTCCTGCGGCGTGATGAACTGTTGGAAGAAGGGGCTTGCAGGATCGTATTGCTGGCGCAGAAGAGATTGCAATCCTGCGCGATCTCGCAAGGGCATAACGATATCGAAGTTCATGGATTGGGTTGCCGGAAGCCGCCCGATGAGTGGCGCCTCTCCGGAGGCAACTGCTTCGCGCACGTGACGCGTCAATAGGAGCTGAGGCTGAGCCTCTACTGGGATGGTGAACAACAAGAACATGATCGCGCAGACAAGCGCAATCCATGCTGGCAGTGGGGAAGTTTTCTTTCTCATGTTCAGTCCTCTCATTTTTCTTATTCTTGACTTAACTTCGAGAACGCGGATGAAACTGCTGCGACCGCTTTGAGTCGCGGCATCTTAAACCACAGGTCAAGCGTTTTGCCAGTTTTTCTTGGAGAGTTACGAAAACCGAACACCGGAGCGGGAAACTCAGGCTGTCCGCCGGTCCGATTCGTCGCCGAGATCGCGAGTTCCTGCCCTTTTCCTGAAAACTACCTTGACGCCCTCGCGCCAGNNTTCGTCAATTCCGATGAATTCCCATTCGATCTCCGGAGAAAAATATCGCAGGATTGTATCCGTGGAGGGGTGGACATGAAGAGCTGGGGCAACCAGGAAAAGTAACGGCTTCCCAGGCAGCAGTTCTCGATTCGCGAAATATCCAAATCGCGGAAACTCGGCGCGTGCATCATGCCATTGCACTCGGGACCAGTAGTCCAGTCCCTGGAGCGGGAGGTGAATGTCTTCGTCCGCCTTCAGTTCAACCACGGCAAGGCGCCCTGCATTCGTGACGCTGAGGACATCGATCATTGACCGGTCGGCGGCGGAAAATGCCGGCACCTGGGAATACTGGCACGACGCATCGAGTCGATCATCCAGCACACTCACGTCGCCGACTACGAGAGACTCCAGCCATCGCTCCGGGCGGAGGCGCCAGAAGGGGTGGTGACGAGGCCCGTAAGGATGGCGAGTATCACGCAAGAGGTGAGCTACCTCCAGAAATGCAGGCTGGTTATTTTTGTTTAGAACGCGCTCTTCGCCAGCTACTCCGAAGACGATTTCTTGCGTGCTCCGGTACGAGCCTGGGCTGCAGCCGAGGCGCGCTCTGGCGAATTCTAATCCACGCCAACGGAAAGCTACTTCCGCGCCGGAGAGAATGGCGATCTCGCAATTCGGCAGGAAATCCAGCATCCTGGATATGGATTCTCTGAACCGCTCCCGCGCAGATGCCTCGTCAGTCGCATGCATCAGACGCGTCGAAACGTTTCCCCGATCCGCGCAGTCGATCTCCACCGACGACCCATCTCTTTCATTCAATTCAAACAGCGCCCATTTCGCCGCGTCGCGATTCAGATTCGCCATGCGCTCGCGCAGCAGCGTGGAGGTTCCATCCGGAACAAACAGTTTCAACCCTTCGATGACCACATTGATGGATTGCGCCTTTCGGCAAACATCCAGCCACAAAATACCGAACGTCAATGCGGCGTCAATAGAGGATTGCGTTTCCTGCGCATTCACGCCGAGAAGAGCGAAAGCAGTACGTCCGCATCGAATTAGTCCTCGCGCATATACCGGTCCAAATGATTTTCCCAAGTCGATTCCGCTGGTCAGTTTCACGACCTTGAAATTGGAAAAGTGACGATCCAGTGTTCCTCGCAACTCTCGCTCATATGCGGCGCGGGCGACTTTTCTTGCAGTGGGAGTTCGACGATCTCGCTCCCGGCAGATATCGAGCCGGGAAGGCCGCGCCTGCCCTATTCGCTGTACAGCCAGCCGCAGCGTACCGTTCTTGACTTCAGCCTCCAGCACACGGCGCACTGCATTACGTTCGGCAGACCTNNACTTCACCTCGGCATCCAGCACCCGCCGCACGGCGTTGCGCTCCGCCGACCACAGATGCAGCAGGCACCGGTTGTACTCGCCGGAAACTGAATATTTCGATTGCGCCAGGTCGAACGCCACCAACCCGTTCTCGAGCACCACAGCCCCGGCAGCTTCACTCAGAAAGTCTTGCACCGTGCGGGTCAAAGCTTGCGGAGTCACTGTCGGCATTTCGCGTCCATGCGAGATTGTGCTTGAGGTGCGAGTGATTCGTCTGTGACATGTGACCATAGTCACAATCGTGTTTTGAATAGCGCACCAATCTGCTCCGTTTGCATGTGGGATAATGAACGAATCCGCCTAACCTGAGTCCGCATCTCCACGCAGGCATCTAAGAATCTAGTGAGCAAAGGCCCGATGAACAACAGTCTGGATAAAACTTCTCTCGACCGGCAACGGTTCTTCTTCGACCATTACGGTGTCACGGAAAATGACCTGGAACATTACCTGGCAGCCGCGCTTTCCGCCGGCGGCGATTACGCCGATCTTTACTTCGAATACCTTTCCTCCACGTCTCTTCTGGTGGACGAGTCGATGGTGAAATCGGCGTCCCAGGGTATTTCCGCCGGTTGTGGCGTTCGTGTGGTCTCCGGCGAGCGTACCGGTTATGCCTATACAGACGATCTATCCGCAAGCCGCATCCTGCATGCAGCACGTACGGCGGCATTGATTGCCAGCGCGCCGGCGAAAACTTCCGTGGCCGGCTTTCAGAAGACTGCCGCTCGCAGCTTGTATCCGGTAACCTTGCCGTCGGTCGACGCCGAGATCACCGCTAAGGTCGAACTCGTGATGCGGGCCGATAAAACAGCTCGGGCATATGATCCGCGCATCAAGGAAGTTCGTGCCAGCTATTCGGACGAACTGCGGAATATTCTGGTGGTCGGTTCCGACGGAACCTTTGCGGAAGACTCTCAACCGCTCGCGCGCATGAACGTTTCCTGCATCGCGAAAACTGAGAATAATTCCGCTCGCGGCGGTTCTGGCGGAGGCGGACGTGTGGCTCTCGACTTCTTTTTCGGCGATAAAAATCCCGAATTTTTTGCGAAAGAAGCGGCCCGCCAAGCCATTCTTCAACTTGATGCCCGTGAAGCTCCCGCCGGCGACATGGAGGTTGTGCTTGGCCCGGGTTGGCCAGGGGTTCTGCTGCATGAGGCCGTCGGCCACGGGCTGGAAGCCGATTTCAATCGCAAGAAGACTTCTGCATTTGCCGGATTGATTGGCAAGCGCGTCGCCAGCGAAGGCTGCACGGTTATCGACAACGGTACGATGCCGTGGCGTCGCGGGTCTTTGAATGTCGATGATGAAGGCAATTCCACGCAGGAAACCGTGCTGATTGAAAAAGGAATCCTCAAGGGCTATCTGAGCGACAAGCTTTCTGCCCGCCTCATGGGCATGGCCAACACCGGTAACGGACGCCGCGAAAGCTACGAGCACATCCCCATGCCGCGCATGACTAACACCTACATGCTGGCCGGCCAGGATAATCCCGAAGACATTATTCGCTCGGTGAAACGCGGCATCTATGCGGTGAACTTCGGCGGAGGCCAGGTCGACATCACCAACGGCAAGTTCGTGTTCGG
>PLUJ01000324.1 GCA_003165455.1 Acidobacteriaceae bacterium
CAAGACAAGAAGAACGAAGCCGATTGCCTGATGGATGGAGCCTGGACCGGACATCCCGATCAGAACGAGATCGATGTCGCTCAATTCCCCTATCCCAATCAGATTGCGAAGCGGCCCAAACTGCCGAATTCCCATCCCGACCTGCGGCCGATCCCGAAGGGCGTGGGTGGAATCACTCTTGCCGGAACGCGAGCGGCCGTGCGCACCGTGATTCGTTATCGCAATGGCGTGCTCAATGGAAAGGGCGCCAGCCTGCTCGATGGCTACATGGAAGACCTGGCCACCGACCGGATTTACCGCCTGATGATCGCGCAGCGCATGCGTCATCGCGACTACTCGTCCGTGGCGGATGAGAATGGGATGGACGCGAAACACACGCCTGTGCTCATTACCCGACTGTTCGATGAAGAGCTTGATCGTTTGCTCGCTGAACTCCCGGCTACCGCAAGTTCCGAGGACAAACAGCGGCTGCAGCGAGCGCGCCAGTTGAGCGAAGGCATGATCCTGAACGATGAGATTAATCCGGTCTAAACGACGGGTTCGGAAAGAACGAAAGTACAGAATTCAGAAGCAAATTGACGAGGAGATATCAAGATGTCCAGCCGAGAGAATGAAACCACGAACGTGTCGCAGCAGCGCTCCAGCACTTCTACCATGAGCGAAGACGAAAGAACCGCTCAACTTGCTTTGGCGCAGGAGTGCATGGCTCACGAGTGGGCGACGAACCCGCGCTGGACGGGGGTGGAGCGGCCATACACAGCTGCTGACGTGCTGCGTTTGCGGGGATCGATTCACATTGAACATACTCTCGCCCGGCTGGGCGCGGAACGACTTTGGGATCTATTGCAAAGTGAATCCTATGTACATGCCTTGGGAGCGATGACCGGCAACCAGGCTGTGCAGCAAGTGCAAGCCGGACTGAAGGCCGTCTACGTCAGCGGGTGGCAAGTTGCCGCCGACGCCAACAGCGCAGGACAGATGTATCCGGATCAGAGCCTTTATCCAGCGGACAGCGTTCCCAATCTTTGCCGACGCATCAATAGTGCGCTACAACGCGCCGATCAGGTACATCATGCGGAGGGCAAGGTTGCTCCGTCGCAGACCTGGTTTGCTCCGCTGATCGCGGATGCCGAAGCCGGATTCGGCGGAACGCTGAATGCCTTCGAATTGATGAAGGGAATGATTGAAGGCGGCGCAGCCTGCGTTCACTACGAAGACCAGCTTTCTTCGGCTAAAAAGTGCGGCCATCTCGGCGGCAAAGTACTGGTATCAACAACGGAAGCAATTCAGAAATTAGTCGCGGCGCGGCTCGCTGCCGACGTCATGGGCGTTCCCACGCTGGTGATGGCTCGAACCGATGCTAATAGTGCGCACCTTCTCACCAGTGACATCGATGCCCGCGATCGTGAGTTCTGCACCGGAGAGCGCACTCCAGAGGGATTCTTCCGAATTCGCGGCGGCATCGGTTCCGCCATCGCACGCGGTTTGGCCTATGCGCCTTACGCCGATCTGCTGTGGTGCGAAACCTCCGAACCAAATCTGGAGGAGGCCGAGAAGTTCGCTGACGCAATCCACGCGCAATATCCCGGGAAAATGCTGGCTTACAATTGTTCTCCTAGTTTTAACTGGAGAAAGAAGCTCGACGATGAAACCATCGCGCGTTTCCAATCCGAACTGGCCCGCATGGGATACAAGTTTCAATTCGTAACCCTCGCAGGGTTCCACGCCCTAAATCTCAGCATGTTCGAGTTGGCGCGCCAATATAAAACGAATGGCATGGCAGCTTACTCGGCTTTGCAACAGAAGGAATTCGCCAGTGAGCGCGACCATGGTTACCAGGCGGTGAAGCATCAGAGATTCGTCGGCACGGGATATTTCGATCAAGTGCAGCAGGTGATCAGCAGCGGCCTGGCGTCAACCACGGCGCTGGAAGGGTCGACCGAGGCTGAACAGTTTTCCGCGGGCGCAAAACCATCGAACCCATCAACAATAGTTTCCAAAGCTTCGTCCAAGTTTGCCTTAGAGCAGTTTCCCGAGATGCCGCAGGAGGAAATGCTTCAGCCTTCCGGGGACTAGCTTAGGGGAACTCTTCGTGGGCGAGACAGGATGCTCTGAAGGGCACGGCCCCGGCGGCTAAAGCCGCATGTTTTAGCGGGTTTGACGGCACGGCTGAAAAGGCGTGCCCTTTCAAAACTCACTTAATCAGAGCTTCCTTTAGACCACTTACAGTTTCACTGTTCGCAGGCGCAGCGCATTCGTGATTACGGATACGGAACTCAAACTCATGGCGGTGGCGGCGATAATAGGGCTAAGGAGCAAGCCGAAGAAAGGATAAAGGATTCCTGCCGCGACCGGTACGCCAACGGCGTTATAGACGAAGGCGAAGAACAGGTTCTGCCGTATATTGCGCATGGTGGCGTGGCTGAGATTGCGCGCTTTCAGAATCCCGATCAGATCGCCTTTGATAAGGGTGACGCCCCCACTTTCCATGGCAACGTCCGTGCCGGTGCCCATCGAGATACCAACGTTCGCTTGAGCGAGAGCGGGAGCATCGTTGATGCCGTCGCCGGCCATGGCCACGATTCTCCCCTGGGCCTGGAGTTTGCGGACGACATCGAGTTTTCTCTCCGGTAAGACTTCGGCTTCGAATTCATCAATGCCGAGTTCTCCGGCAATCTGGGCTGCGACACTTTTATTATCGCCTGTGAGCATCACGATCTGAATGCCAGTTTTCTTTAGTTCTTTCACCGCCTCTGACGTAGAGCGCTTCAATCGATCTGCCACGCCGAAGTTACCAACGTATATTCCATCGATGGCTACATAAAGAGTTGTTCTCTCGGCCGCTGTCGTGGCCGGAACTTCCGCTTTTTGCAGAGCCCCAACGTCGACCATCAGAAGAGCATTGCCAACCGCAACATGCCTTCCATCCACCATGCCAACGACGCCTTTTCCAGTACTCGACTTGAATTCCTGGGGTTGTGAAAGCTTTAATCCACGCTGATCCGCGGCTTCGACGAGGGCAGCGCCAAGCGGATGTTCGCTTGCGCGCTCCAAGCTCGCCGCGAGCCTAAACAGTTCACTATCTGCTTCCAACGCTTTCGAAACGCTTACGAGCTTCGGTCTGCCTTCGGTCAGTGTGCCGGTTTTGTCAATCACCAGCGTATCGATCTTCTCCAGCGTTTCCAGCGCTTCCGCATTCTTGATGAGAACTCCAGCGCGAGCGCCGCGCCCCACACCGACCATGATCGCCATGGGAGTAGCGAGACCAAGTGCGCAGGGACACGCAATAATCAGGACTGCAACCGCATTCACGAGGGCATGGGCAAAACGTGGCTCGGGCCCGAAGATCCACCATGCAAAGAATGTGATAACAGCGATTCCAATCACGACAGGAACAAACCACTTGGCCACGCGATCAGCGAGGCGTTGAATGGGGGCGCGACTTCGCTGTGCCTGCCCAACCATCTGGACAATTCGCGACAACAGAGTTTCGCTGCCCACCCGTTCAGCTCGCATGATGAAGGAACCAGTGCCGTTGATGGTCGCGCCGATAACCTTATTCTCGGGTGTCTTTTCAACCGGCATGGACTCGCCGGTAATCATGGATTCGTCGACCGCGCTGTGACCTTCAAGAAGCACTCCGTCAACCGGGATTTTGTCGCCAGGGCGCACCCGGAGGCGATCACCGGGCTTTACTTGCTGAAGCGGAATGTCTTTCTCGGAGCCGTCGGAGAGGATCAGGCGTGCGGTCTTGGAACTTAAGTCAAGAAGCGCACGAATGGCAAGACTGGTGCGGCTCCGGGCGCGCAATTCCATGACTTGTCCGAGGAGGACAAGAGTGGTGATGGCAGCAGCAGCTTCGAAGTACACGTCCGGGTAACCCGACATACCACGCAGAGATTCGGGGACGATTTGTGGCGCGATGGTAACCACGAGGCTGTAGCCGTAGGCGACGCCAGTACCCATGCCGATCAGGGTGAACATGTTTGGACTGCGATTGAGAAGCGAAGTCCAGAAGCGCTGAAAGAATGGCCATCCGCCCCAGAGCACGACGGGCGTGGCAAATGCGAGTTCGAGCCATGGCAAAGAGGCACCTGACAGAAACTTGCGCATCGGTTCCGGTGAAAGCATGCCGATCATGGCGATTGCCATCAACGGAGCGGTGAGCGCGAGGCTGTACCAGAATCGGCGCGTCATGTTGCGGAGTTCTGGATTGTCTTCGGTACTGGAGGCTGACGCGGTGCGAGGCTCCAGCGCCATGCCGCAGATCGGGCAGGAGCCAGGCTCGGTGCGGACGATTTCCGGATGCATCGGGCAGGTGAACTCGGTGCGCGTCGAAGCAACGGGCACTTCGGGTTCAAGGGCCATCCCGCAAAATGGGCAGGGTCCCGGCTTGTTTTCGCCGACTTCTGGGCACATGGGGCAGACGTAGGAAGTACCCGCAGTAGCCGGAGTTTTGGGCGCCGCACTTCCTGGAGCAGCGGTGGTCGCAGAAGGTTTGGCGGCGCCAGGTATCACGAGGCTTGCATGCTTTGTTGGTCCAGGAGCGGCCAAATATTTGGCAGGATCTGCTTTGAACTTTTCGGCGCAAGCTGCGCAGCAGAAATAATATTTCTTCCCGGCGTGCTCGTGGACGTGCTTGGCAGAGGTGGGGCTTACGTTCATGCCGCAGACGACATCGCGTTCGAGTGTGGAAGGATTGGCTGACATGATGCGAACAAGATCACGGCTGCCTAAGCGTGAAGAACTGCTCAGTCGCTTAAGACTTTACTCTCTTGCTGTAAAGGCTGCGGAGATTGCCGTACGAGGTTGGATGGACGATGCTTTATATTGGATTCAGCCCGGAGGCTAATCCGGGCACAATCAAACCTGAGGATTACGATGACTTATCTGGACGTGGTTTACCGCTATGGCGCTGCGCCGGGAGAGATTCAGATGCGCGCCATCGACGGCATGCGTGAGGTCTATGGAATTCGCGGCGTGCAGTTCAACGAAGCAGATAGAACTGTGAGGGTTGGGTATGACGCATCTCGGATGAAGGCTGACGCAGTGGCCAAGCTGTTGCGTCAAGCTGGTATTGACGTAAGCGACCAAATGGCAATGGCCTAGACTCGATGGAAAAGCGACCGGGGGAGGTCGGGGGAAATGCAAGGGGCGCTCAAGAGAACCTCTGGCCGAAGTATCTTTGGAGCGCCCCGTTGCGCGCCACTTCGTCTGTTATATGTGTTAGCACACGGCGTGCCATTCTCTAACCTACTCAAAACAGGTGATTGCTTGAAATAAGTGTTTGTAGGAAATGCTCGCCGCTGGAAAGAATTACTGCCACGTTAAAATGGCTTCGCAGTGGGTTCCCTGCCGCCACGCCTTCCGCTATAATCCATGAACAAGTTCACCTGCCAATCAGAGAAGCGCCCTTAGCTCAGCTGGATAGAGCGTCTGGCTACGAACCAGAAGGTCGGGAGTTCGAATCTCTCAGGGCGCACCATTCTTTTCAAGCGGTTGCCGAGAAGTTTCCAACCGCTATTTTGGGTTCAACAGGTAAAGAAAGCCCTGCATTGCTTGCGGCTGCGCCGCGGTATTCAGGTTCCTGATCCGTGCGCGGGTACCTATCCGTTGTCCGCAAACAGCTATGCCCGATCCACTGCTTCTGCAAATCTTCAGGTGTGCCCTTTCTTCCTCGTTTACAGTCTTTGACTAGTGCCCTACAATAATTTGCGGTCGGGTTTTCCACAGGGAACTGCACGTTGCTCCCAATGTGGTTGAGACGCGCGAATGCGCCAGGAGGGCAGCCCGTGAGAAAGTTCTTAGAACGACTCTGGTCCGATGAACGCGGCCAGGATATTGCCGAGTACGCCGTGATGTTGGCGGTCATTCTGGTGATCGTTGTCGGTACGATCCGCCTGATTGGCTCCAACGCCAACAACGTGTTCTCGGAGGTTTCAAGCGCTATTCAGTAACGGCCGGGGGGTGCTGAGGTGCGCCCGTTCGGTCAGCCAATCTCTGGCGTACCCCCGTTTGAGGCAACGAGGAACGTCCGCACAGCAGATTGGATACAAACATCCGAAAGAGTTTGCGACCCAGACGCCGGCATGCCTCTACATAGCTGAAGTGGAGCAAGAGGCCTCAAACGCCGGCCCCTTGCCCCCAGCTCTCTCCCCGCTCGGACCGATGCGGCCCCGCAAATCGGGGTGAGCGCGCGAGTGATTTTCGTTCAACTGCCGGGCACTTCCACCTCTTAGTATCGGAGAGGTCAAGGCATCGAGATGATTCGAGTCGGTCCCCCTCAAGGAAAAAACGAAAAATCGAGTTTTCAATTGTTTCAGACC
>PLUJ01000328.1 GCA_003165455.1 Acidobacteriaceae bacterium
GGGCGTACCGATTTGTTTTCGTTCGGCATTGTTCTTTATGAAATGGCAACCGGAATTCTGCCATTTCGCGGGGAGACGCAGGGCGTAATTACCGAAGCGATTCTGAATCGTGCGCCATCCCAGGCGATTCGGTTGAATCCCGACCTTCCAACCGAGCTGGAGCACATCATCAGCAAGTTGCTCGAAAAAGATATTGAACTGCGCTACCAGAGCGCAGCCGAAGTGCGAGCCGATCTCAAGCGACTGAAACGGCAGCAGGATTCGTCGCGCATTTCCTCGCAGGTCGCGACTGAAACCCCGAGCGGATCCGTGACGACCGTAGTTTCTGGGGCGCCGGGGCAGGGCGTCAGTTCGTCCGGAATAAGCTCATCGGGGGCAAGCTCATCGAAGATCAAGGCAATTCCTGAATCGCAGCCGCGCAAAACCGTGTATGCCCTGGGGGCCGCTCTGGTTGCGGCGTTGGCCGTAATAGCTTTTCTCTTGCTTCGACACGGCGGAGCTTTTGTCTCTCCCGCGTATCACCTATTGACTTACCGCCGCGGAACGATTCGAATGGCGCGATTTGCTCCTGATGGGCAAACCGTCATCTACAGCGCGGCTTGGGAAGGTGGGCCGGTTGAAATCTTCAGCACGCGATTTGGCACGCCGGAATCGCGGCCGGTGGGCGTACCCGGCGCGGAAATCTTAGCGATCTCGTCGACGGGAGAGATGGCTGTTCTGCTGCGCAGCCGACAGACCAAATCGCAAGTTTATACCGGCACGCTGGCTCGAATGGCATTCGGCGGCGGAGCGCCTCGCGAGGTATTGGAAAACGTTCAGTGGGCCGATTGGTCGCCGGATGGCGCGCAGTTGGCGATTGTTCGCGACTTAAATGGACGAAATCGGCTCGAGTATCCGCCGGGCAAGGTGCTGTACGAAACCGGTGGGTGGATCAGCCATCCCCGTGTGTCGCGCAAGGGCGATATGATTGCGTTTATCGATCATCCTATCCAAGGCGACTCGATTGGAGGCGTCGCGATCGTCGACACTAACGGCAATAAGCGGTCTTTGAGTCAGAGTTACGGCGGCGGCGCGGTCGGCTTGGCTTGGTCGCCAAAGGGCGATGAGGTATGGGTGACCGCGACACTGATTGGAATCGNNTTGCATCGACCGCTCGGTGTTTGCGGTGCCGCTATCGGGCAAGGAGCGCCTAGTTGCGCGTGTTCCCGCCGATCTTACGTTGCAGGATGTGATGCCCGACGGCCGGGTTCTGCTGGCGCGCGACAGTTGGCGGCGCGGACTGATCGTTCACCGTAACGAAGACACGGCCGAGCGTGATTTCACCTGGCTTGACTGGTCATATCCGGTCACGCTCTCGAATGATGGCCAAACGCTGCTGTTCCGAGAAGAAGGCGAAGCGGGCGGTCCGACCTACGCGGTTTATCTTCGTAATACCGACGGGTCGGCGGCGGTGCGCCTGGGAGATGGACAGTCCCTAGCCTTATCGCCGGATGGAAAATGGGCGCTCGCGTGCCGGGGCGACAAGCAAACCGACTTGTTTCTGCTTCCGACCGGCCCTGGCGAGCCTCGCACTTTGAAGGGACACGACGTCATTCACAACGCGGCGCGCTGGTTCCCCGACGGCAAGCGGCTCCTGATCGCGGGTATTGAGCCGAATCACGGCTTGCGGCTCTACGTGCAGGATATCGATTCCGACAAGTTTGATGCGGTTACTCCGGAAGGGACCGATGGATCTGCGTATGCACTGGCACCTGATGGCAGAACAGTCGCCGCTATCGGACCGGATGAGAAGGCTTATTTATTTCCGATTCCGGCTGGAGATCCGCGGCCCATCAAGGGATTGCTGCCCGGTGAAGTGCCGGTGGCTTGGACCGACGATGGCAGATCTTTGTACGTCTACAGGGGCGGGGAATTGCCTGCGAAGGTCTACCGGTTGGAAGTTGCAAGCGGCAACCGCACGCTCTGGAAGCAGCTGATGCCTCCCGATCCCGCCGGCGTAGAATTCGTCGGTCCAGTTCTTCCTACTCCGGACGGCAAATCGTATGTATACGGTTACCGGCGGCTGTTGTCGGATTTGTATCTGGTGGAGGGACTTCAATAGATCTGCCGGGTAGCGTGAGAAAAAGATAGAGATGGATTTTGGGTGGCTCAGCGCTTTTAACGCTGCGATACAAATTGCTTATTTCGTAAACAAAAGGCACGGCGCAAGCCGTGCCTTTTTCTGTAAACTGAGCAGCGTGCCGGATCGACACTACACACACGAGCAGTTAGACTCGCACCTCGAAGAGCTAGAGAGGTGGATCCGGGATCTAAAGATTCCGAGCCCAAAGATCGACCGTTTTCACCAACTGCGCAAGGTCGCGCAGCGAGCGTGCGCCGCCCTGAAGGAGGAACACGCAACGGGTGAGCCGGCATATCTGAAGTCAGTTGGGAATTACGTTTTTGGGCTTACGGAGGCACTAGAATTTTGCACAGTATTCGAAGCCTTTAACGATTCTCCGAGCGAAGAGATACGGCCAAAGCTATTGTCGGCCCTATCGGGCCCAATCAGCATCACGAGTGAAACACCATCTAACACGCGACCGCGAAATACGATGTTTGAGCTTGTTCTGGCAGCGGACTGGAAACTCAATGGGTTGGACGTCTCACTCGGGGACCCCGATATCATCCTGCGCATCGAGGGCCATACGTTTAACGTCGAATGCAAGCGCGTCTATGGTGAAGCGAGTTTATACGACAACCTACGCTCGGCTCGCAATCAATTACGGAAGAAGACAAACATCTCACCCAGAACTCACGGTTTGATTGCAGTGTCAATCAGCCGATTGGTTAATCCGGGCGGTAAGTTATTCCACTGCCCCAGCATGGACGACAAATCCCAGTTAGGCGATCGAATGGAGACAGTCCTACAGCAACAACGGCGGGAGATAGCTAGACTCGGGCCCGACCCAGCGTCCTGCGGAATTCTTTTCCAGGCTTCTACCCCAGTTGATGTAGGGCCCGGCGATCATTTTGCTTTGATGGGATTTTACATTTTTCAAGCCTCAATTGATTTCGGAGCAACGGTGCTTCATCGAAGAATGGCAACCTCTTATACAGCAGGCTAGTCGTGGGCTTAGCGTCGCCCCCCTCGTACATGTCCTCCCGCGCGCCCCGCTAGTAATCTTGCCGTAATGTGCAATACGGATAAACTTTCTCTTAGATGGGGTTCACTCGCAACCAGATTGGCATCGCCGTCGGCACTGCGGCGCTGATGGTCTTCGGATTCCTTGGCTACATCTGGTGGTTAAGTAATCAGGGGCCGGTCTTGGCGCGCTCCGACGATCACGATCCTTTGACAGGCCTCCCCGTAAGTATTCGATTGAATCCGTTGCGCGATCGCACCATCGAGCACACCACCAATCAATTTCTGCGTGAGTTACGCGACGGCCATTGCGATCAACTGCTTTCCGAATGGGAGAACGACTACCGCAAGAAGTACGCTCACTTCATCTGTGACTCCGAAGCGCAACATCCGCTGCTTTCCTGGGAACTGGCCGAATGGGAGAGCGCCCCGCCGCTCGCCATCCTTCACTACCGCGGCAAGCGCCGCTACGGCAAAATCCAGGCTGGAACTTATCAGGAATTGTTCACCGTCACGACCGAGAACAAAGACGGCCAGTGGGTGGTGACGAAGTACGATGCGATGTACTGAGTTCCGGCTCCCGCTTTATTCTCGCAGCGGCGTCCATTATCTGACCGCCCGTCAGCGTTCTCTGCCATCGTGATAGAAAATAGTAATGAAGGAACGTGCGGTCTCTGCGCCAGGGCCATCCACAGCCCGCAACATCTATGCCTTCGGTGCAACGTCGTTTCTCAATGACACCGCATCGGAAATGGCGTATTGGGTGCTCCCTGCCTTCCTTGCCACGCTCGGCGCAGGCCCGGCGCAGCTAGGCATTATCGAAGGCATCGCGGAAAGCGTGGCGTCTTTCGCCAAGCTCTTCTCTGGATATCTCAGCGACCACATTACCCGCCGGAAGCCAGTTGTAGTGAGCGGCTACTTTGTCGCCAACGCGGTAAAACCTCTTCTCGCGATCGTCACAGCGTGGCCTCAAATTCTCATGATTCGCTTCACCGATCGGCTCGCGAAAGGTGTGCGCGGAGCGCCCCGTGACGTAATGGTTGCGGAGTCAGTTCCGAAAAATCAATTGGGATCGGCCTACGGCCTGATCCAGTCAATGGATTCGGCCGGCGCTATTGCGGGTCCTCTCGCAGCGCTGGTTTTGCTCGCTCGTTATGGAATTCGCAGCGTTTTCTGGGCGGCTGCAATCCCCGGTGCATTATGCGTAATCGTTGCGTTGGCAGGAATTCGCGAGACAAAACGTCGCAGTAAGCCCCCCGAGGCCGGCGTTCAACCTAAAAATTCGAACGCGCGGACCTTCGTCATTTCACATGCTATCCAGAAGAGCGAAACGAAGCGAGTAAGCCTTCCGGCCAGCTTCTATTTCGTACTTGTCGCCGTTACGCTTTTCTCGCTGGGCAATTCCAGCGATATGTTCTTAGTGTTGCGAGCGCAGAACGCCGGCATTAAACTGGCCCTGGCGCCACTTCTCGGCTTGGTCTTTAACATCACCTACACCCTCGCCTCTTGGCCCGCAGGTTGGATCAGCGATCATGTTTCGCGGCGATTGATCGCTTCGATAGGATATGTAATCTTCGCCGCCGTCTATTTTGTCTTTGGACGCGCGCCCTCCACTCTTGCAATTTGGATTGCGATGGCCGTCTACGGTTTCTACTATGCGCTGACTCAGCCCGTGCTGAAAGCCCTGGTAGTGGAAAGCGTTGGCGAACAGGTGCGAGGGCGCGCCCTCGGAATTTATTTCTTTACGACCAGCGTAGCCACCCTCGGAGCCAGCTTGTTAACTGGAGAACTATGGAAACATTATGGAGCTAGGATTCCATTCTACGTTTCGGCAGCAACCGCGTTGGTGGCGGCGGCATTGCTGCAAGGTGCGCGCAAAGACGGATTTCAAAACTGTAATTAAGAAAACGATCTCGTATATCTGCGATCGGAAAAATTTTTGTTCTTTCGCAAATACCACAGAAAGATGAAAACTTGCGCCGCGATACCCGCGCACGAATCGAGCACAACATCCTGCCACCGGCCCGTACGCGATGGAATAAAACTCTGGTGCCACTCGTCGAGGCTCGCGACAAACGCAGTTCCCAGTGCGGCAATAATGGACCAGCGCGCGGTCCATTTTACGCTCGACATCGCCGGCAGGGTTGCCCGCCAGGCTCGAAAAAGCAAAACGCTCAGAGTCGCGTAGCCGATCACATGCCCCGTCTTGCGAATGTAGAAGTGCCAAACCTCAAAGCGGGCCCAGTCCAGGCGAAATAAAAAATGTAGTAAAGGATAAAGAATGCGGCTGGTATTGCTAGACGAAAGTAATGCGGTCGATTCGATAGCAATGACGATCAGCCACAGAAACGCGGCCGTCCATGCCATTAAAGCATTGTGTTGGTCTGAGTTCAAAAGGAGGGGCTACTCGATGGCATAATTAGGCGCCTCACGAGTGATCATGACATCGTGAACATGACTCTCTCGTAGTCCGGCTCCGCTGATTCGTACGAAGCGTGTTTTCTGTAGCAATTCGGCGATCGTAGCGCAGCCGCAGTAACCCATGCCTGATTTCAATCCGCCTACCATTTGATGAACGATCATTGCCACGGACCCGCGATAAGGAACGCGGCCTTCAATCCCCTCCGGAACAAGCTTGCCCAGACGGTTGGAATCGGCATCGTTTGAAGAGACAGCGGACGAAGCTTCACCTTCGGTACTCTGGAAGTAGCGTTCGCTGGACCCTTGCGCCATCGCGCCAATAGAACCCATGCCGCGATAGGACTTGAAAGAGCGGCCTTGATACAAGATTAGCTCGCCGGGACTCTCGTCCGTTCCAGCAAAGAGTGACCCGATCATGACAGCGCTTGCTCCCGCCGCCAGGGCCTTTGTGATGTCGCCCGAATATTTGATACCGCCGTCGGCAACGATCGGAACACCGGCATCTTTGGTTGCGCGATAAGCTTCTGCGATGGCGGTGATCTGCGGCACGCCAGCTCCCGTGACGACACGCGTGGTGCAGATAGAACCCGGACCAATACCAACTTTAATGCCGTCTGCCCCGGCGCGCGCCAAATCGCAGGCTCCATCGAACGTGGCGACGTTCCCCGCCAGCAGGTCCATCTCTGGCAGTTTCGACTTTATTAACCTGACTGCTTCGAGCACTTTTGTGGAATGTCCATGCGCGCTATCGATCGCCAGGACGTCAACTTTATTCTTCGCCAATTCCTGAGCGCGCTCCAGAAAGTCACCGGTTGCACCGATCGCGGCCCCTACGCGGAGACGACCCTGAGAATCCTTCGCGGCATTGGGATACTTCAGCTTTTTCTGAATATCTTTAACCGTGATGAGTCCCTTTAGGTTGTACTTGTCGTCGACAACTAAAAGCTTTTCCACGCGGTGCTCATGGAGAATTTCTTCAGCATCCTCGAGGGTCGTACCTACCGGCACCGTGATGAGATTTTTCTTCGTCATCACGCGATCAATTGGAATGTCAAAACGGCTTTCGAAGCGCAGGTCGCGATTGGTGAGAATGCCTACCAGTCGCCCGTTCTGGGTAATGGGAACTCCAGAAATCTTGTATTTGCGCATCACCTCGAGCGCATCGCTGACTCGGTCCGTCGGCGACATTGTTACCGGGTCGACGATCATGCCACTCTCGGAGCGCTTCACCTTGTCGACTTCGTTCGCCTGTTGCTCGATCGAAAGATTTCGGTGGATTATTCCGAGACCACCCTGCTGGGCTAATGCAATGGCCATGTGCGATTCAGTTACGGTATCCATGGCGGCGCTGGCAATCGGAATGTTCAAACTTATATTGCGGGTCAGCTGGGTCTGAGTGCTGGCCGTGGCAGGAATTACATCGGATCGAGCGGGGAGCAGAAGAACGTCATCAAATGTAAGAGCTTCGGGTACTGGGAAATGAATCATGTGTTGTCTTGGATTCTCCGCGCGGCTGAATCTCCATTTTAGAGAGGCTATACGTTTCAGGCAAATGGGAGAGGTTGGATCCGCTGCCGACTTCGGGAAAAGAAGTTCTTCAGTTCACAGTGATCGGCGCCGTTACGCTCCCCACCTTACCGTTGACATTGTCACGGATTACAACGCGAACAGTGTACTTTCCGGGACCCAGTTCCAGGGAATTATTGAAGCCGATTCCGTCGGCGCGCAATTTTGCCATTTGCCCCTCGGACACCGCTACGGCGAAAGTCTTCGCAGCACTCGTGTAGGGTTGGCCCGTCTTGCTGTCGTTGGCGAAAGCAGCAGCAACATAATCGAAATTCACGTGGCTTTGTCCTTCGCTGGCCTCAATGGAGACGCTATTAGCCGGCAGGTGAATGAAAAATTGCGCGCTCTTTTTTGCGCCATCCCCAGAATTGCCTAACCACTTCACCGTTAGCGGCACTCCCGTGCCTTCAATCGGCGAAGTCAGCGCGTAGCTCAAGTCCGAATTGCGGGTCAGTTCGGCATGGATGGTCGCATTCGTCACGAAGAAACCTTTTCTGGCGCGTACTTCAATGTCTGGCTTGTCGACTTTGACTTTAAGTTGGCGCCAGCCAGCATGATTGTTGTGAATGTCCAAATAATATCCTGCCAGATAGTACGAGGACGCATCATCGGCCGCGCGTTTGAAACTCGAGGCCAAATCGTTCGTGTTGTAGAAAGCTTTTCCGCCCGTCATGTCAGCAAATTCATTCAACGTGTCAAGAGTATTCTGCTGCAGCCAGGAGCGGCTCGTGATCTGCTGAGATCTCCCAGAGCCGGAAAGGGCTCGAGACTGTCTGGCATCGACTGAGGAAATATTTACCAGCCCGCGCACGTCCACCGGATAAACCGAAATTTGGGCGGCGGTCAGGGCCTCCATGGTCCGCTCGTATAGCGTGGATAGATACCCGCCTGGAACGGCGGACGGGGTTGAAATGGAGAACGGAAAACCGCCAGTCGCCCAGATTAGCGATTTGCGTCCCGGCACGCCGGACAGAGACCATGCGATTCCGAGGAATGCATTCAGAGTGGTTTCAATGGCGTTCTGCTGCTGGAACTGGGCAATGAGGGCATCTCCGTGTTGCAAAAATGCGTTCATGGCAGCGTCGGGGTCCGAGCCTGAGACCACTGGGGAGAAAACCGAAATATCTTGCGTCGCAGCGGCCTGCGTGTCCATATCGACTCCCTGCAAGGCGGGAAGTTCGCCACCGTCTTTCTTAAGCAGTTGCATCAGATGGGTGGAATCCCCACTCAATCCCTGCACGATCTTGAGTCCATGGCTGGTGATGATCATAAGTGCAAGCACGTTCCCCGAATCCAGACTGCTGGCCAAATACTTCACCAACTCGCGGCGTCCAGTGTATTGATCGAGGAAGGGAGTGTTCACGGTATCGAGAGCGATTACGGTGACAGTTCGCGGTTGCTCGTCGGAAAGAGCCAGGTTCGAAAACTCGCCCGGTTTGGTCGCAACCGCAGGGAACTTGGCGTTCGTCGAAACGATCTCTTCGAATGTCGAAACCTTCTGCTCCTTGCCATTTTCGAAAAGGTGGAAGTTTTCTTTCTTCAAACCGCGAATGTGGTCTCCCGACTTGCTGGTGACGACCACAGGAACTTGCACCAAAATGGATTGCGTACGGAATTCAATCTTTCCTTCGTCGTTCGCGGACAGGACCGGAACGGCGCTTGGCAACGGGTTGTTGGGTACACCGTAGGCGACCGAAGTTGTGGGCCCCGAAGGCGCAGTTGAGTGCCCTCCTCCGCCGCGACTCTGCGCAAGCAGTAAGCCTGATAAGACGAAAAGCACAGTAGCAAGTCGAAGCGAAAAGTTGCTAGCGAACATGCTCCCTCCAAGGTTGACGGGGAATTGTAACCTGTTGAATGGGAAATGCACGCGAAATATAATTTGTAGCTAAGCCCTCTGAAGCGACTCTAAAACGACTGCAAGGAGGCGCTGAACTTCCTCTGCTTCGGTTGTCATTTACCCTTCGTCGGGCGTATATTAGAAAGCTGAGAACTGTTGTGTCGTACCGGCATTTGGCGATGCACACCAGTGGGCGCAAGCCCACTTTTTCGTTGCCGAGGAATCGCGGGTGTGGTGGGCTGCAAGTTATTGGATGCATGGCACTTGAGCTTGATCGAGTTCGCGAAATTGCAGAGCGGGTAGCGGCTTCAGCCGGGCTGGAAGTGGTGGATGTCGAATTCCGCGGAAGCGGAAACGCGCGAATGTTGAGAGTGTTCCTGGATAGACCCGCTTANNCGACCCGGGGTTCGCGCAGGCGAACCTCTTGGCGGAGTGACTCACGGGGACTGTGTTGACTTTAGCCGTGAGTTTGGCACGATCCTGGACGTAGAAGATGCGATAGCGGGCAGTTATACCCTGGAAGTTTCTTCGCCAGGGTTGGATCGAAAGCTGACGAAGGCCGCTGACTTTGAGCGCTTTGTTGGCAGCCGGGTGAAACTGACCACCCGGCAGCCGTTAAATGACAATCGGCATTTCGAAGGACGATTGGAGAGTTTTGGTGAGGGCTGGCTTACGTTGGATCTAAGGGTGGCCAGCAAGAAATCCCGGAAGAAAATGGGCGAAGAAGCTCAGCAAGCGCAGAAAATGAAAATCGAATTCGCTAACATTGAGAAAGCGAATTTGGTGCCGGAAATCTAGAAATCGCGATTCGTAATTTGTGAATTGAAGAAGTGTTGCGAGGTTTTTTCACTCACAGATTACAAAATCACCAACTTACAAATTGGTTGACCTATGGCAAGTGAGCTCTACAACACGATCGACGCGCTGAGCCGTGAAAAAGGAATCGATCCGCAAATCGTGGTGACGGCGGTTGAAGACGCGATTGTGATGGCAACGCGGAAGTACTACAAGACACAGGAGAATCTCCGCGCCGTGTTGGATCGGGATTCTGGAAAGATCAACGCCTATGCGGTCAGGACCGTCGTAGAGACGCCTGAACAGGTGGAAGATCCTCTGTTGCAGGTCACCGTGGAAGAAGCCCGCAAGACAGACCCGAATCTTCAGGTCGGCGGAGAGTTGCGGATTCCGAAGCCCACCGAAGGAATTCTTGGACGCATTGCGGCGCAGCTGGCGAAGCAGGTAATTTTTCAGAAGGTACGTGAGGCGGAACGCGACACCGTCTACAACGAATACATCGGGCGCGTGAGCGAAGTAGTGAACGCGACCGTGAAGCGAGTCGAAGGTCCGGACGTGATCTTTGACATCGGCAAGGCGGAAGCGCGCATGCCTCGCAAGGAGCAGTCTCGGCTGGAGTCTTTCGCGATCGGCGAGCGGGTAAGAGTGGTAATCGCGCGAGTGGAACGAGCAGCGAAGGGTCCTGGCGTGGTAGTATCGCGCGCCGTTCCGGATTTGGTGCAGCATCTGTTCCAGACCGAAGTGCCCGAGATTTATGACGGCACGGTGGTGATCCGTGCAATCGCGCGGGAGGCGGGTGAGCGCACAAAAATCGCGGTGATGTCCAAGGACAAGGACGTGGATGCCGTGGGCGCCTGCGTCGGCATGAAGGGCATGCGGGTGCAATCGATCATCCGCGAGCTGCATGGAGAAAAGATCGATATCATTGAGTATCACGAAGATGCGGTAACGTTCGCCGAGAAGGCGTTGCAGCCGGCCAAGGTAAGCAAAGTCACCATTGTCGATTCTGGCGGCAAGCACCTGGAAGTTGTGGTGGATGACAGCCAGCTCTCCCTTGCCATCGGCAAGAAGGGGCAGAACGTTCGACTGGCGGCGAAGCTGCTTGGCTGGAAGATTGACATCAAGAGTGAAGAAGAAAAGCGTCAGGAAGTGGAACAGCAGATGTCGGCCATGGTCACACAAACGGCCACTCCGTTGGAGAGCGTACCGGGCTTGGGCGACGGGCTGGTTGAAAAGTTGGGTGCTGCCGGAATCACCACCGTCGAGGCCTTGGCTGATATGACGCCGGAACAACTTGAAGCGATCGAAGGAATTGGTCCCAAGACGGTGGAAAAAATCAGTCTCGCGGTGAATAATTACTTCGCCAGCCTGGAAGGCGAAATTGCGGTCGAGGGCGAGATTGTGGAAGGCGAAGCTGGGGTACCGGAATCGTTGGAACCCGGCACCGAAGAAGTTGTGGCTGGTGGAGAAGGCGAAGTTTTAGGTGCGGAAACACCGGTCTCCGGCGAAGAACACGTTTCCGAGGAGCCTGTCGCCTCTGGCGATGTTGAGGCTGAGAGTTCCGCGGAGAAGCTTCCTTTGGATGAAGATTCCGTGTCCGAGAAGACAGAGCAATGATGTCGCGCTGGCATTTGTGCGATGACAATGGATCGATCAGTAGGAATACAACAACAAGGACTCCGTGAGGTCGCAATGAAGACCTAACTACAACGCGGAGGACCGAAAGGCCGGATGAGTAAGGTTCGAATTAACGATCTAGCCCGAGAGCTGGAAGTAAAGAGCAGAGAGATCTTGGAAACGCTTCCGCTCGTCGGGGTCACTGAGAAGAAAACGCATTCCAGTTCTCTGGAAGAGCATGAAGCTGAAAAGGTTCGTGTCTACATCCGTTCTGCGGCGGAACGTTCCTCATCTCCTGGAAAATCTGGTTCGCGCTCCGCTCGGGGCGACGACGAAATCAAAACCAAGATTGATCTATCTAATATTTCGCGTCCCGGGGATGTGCTGAAGGCGATCACGCAGCGAAAGGAAACCGCAGCGGCCCCTGCAGCAGTGCGCCCGGTTGCCCCTCTCCTACAACCTCCCCCGACGGCGATTACACCGCCTCCAGCGGAGAAAATCGTCGCGGCCCCGCCTGCAGCAGTGAGCCGGCCGACCACGGTTGCGCCTGCGGCAGTGAAGTCCGCTCCCGACAATGCGCCCGTTACCACCAGCGCGCCAGTAACTCCGAGACCGGTGGTGGCGGCTCCGCCGCCTCCTCCAGTTGTCTCCGCCACACCAGCTTCGTCTGTTGTCGTCCCCATGCGACCTCCCGCAATGCCAGCATCTGCAAGTCCGTCATCACCTGCACGTCCCACCGTGGCTGAGGCACCATCCCCAGGGCCAGTGATCGTTCCCAGACCGGCTGCTCCACAACCTCCAGCGCCCCGCATGATCGTGCCGCAGACGGGTCCCCGGCCTGTATACAAAGCTCCCGTGCGTTCTACTTCACCCCCGCCGCCAGTGCAGCCAGGAGTTCCGATCGGCGGCGCAATGCGTCCCTCGGCTGGACGACCCGTCCCGGGCCAACCAATTTTTCAGCGTCGCCCACCCATGCAAGGTGGTGGAGGAGCTCCAGGCGGTCCGCCACGTCCTCCCCTTCGTCCGGGCGAACGTCGCCCGATGCACCCGACACGGCAGGCGCCGGCAGGTGCGCGTCCGCTCGGCGTGGGGCCTGCGCTTCCACCTCCAGGCACAACCCGGCCAGGCAGTCGTCCGGGGGGCCCAGCGCGGCGTCCCGGGCAGCGCTATGTCCCTCGCGGGGTGAAGGAAGGCCCGATGAAGGGCTATACGCCGCCACCGCGTATGGTGGTGTCGAATGAGCCCCAGCCAATCACCCGCAGCATCACTATTACGGAAGGAATTAGTGTCAAGGATTTGGCGGAGAAGCTCGAAATCCGCGCCAAGGATTTGATCTCCCGTCTTCTTTCGAAGGGTGTGTTTGCGACCATCAATCAGACACTCGACGCGGAACTCGCCAGTGAAATGGCTCGCTTCTTCGGCGCAGACACGAACGTGATTACGTTCGAAGAACAGACCGCGAAGGAAGTCGACGCCGCTGCTGCCAGCGAAGACTCCGCTCCTGAGACCGGGGTTCGTCCTCCTGTTGTCACGATCATGGGCCACGTCGATCATGGTAAGACCACGTTGTTGGACGCCATTCGTTTGACCAACGTCGCCGGAGGCGAAGCCGGAGGCATTACCCAGCATATCGGTGCCTACAAAGTACGAATTACGGATACGGAATCGCCGGCATTGGGCCGAGAGATCGTATTCCTCGACACGCCTGGTCACGAGGCCTTCACTCGCATGCGATCCCGCGGAGCAAAGGCCACCGACATCGTTGTGCTGGTAGTTGCTGCTGACGATGGGGTGATGCCGCAAACGGTCGAAGCCATCGATCACGCTCACGCCGCTGAAGTGCCAATCATCGTGGCAGTGAACAAAATCGACAAGCCTGACGCTCTTCCCGATCGTGTCAAGAAACAACTTGCCGATCGCGGACTGATGCCGGAAGATTGGGGCGGGAAAACGGTGTTCGTTGACGTCTCTGCTAAGAAAAAAACGAACCTTAACCTGCTCATGGAAATGATCTGCTTGGTCGCCGACCTTGGCGAATTGAAAGCTACGCCGGAACGTGCTGCTACCGGCGTTGTTCTCGAAGCGAAACTTGATCGCGGACGAGGTCCAGTAGCCACCGTGCTGGTGCAAAACGGAACCCTCAATGCCGGCGACAATTTTGTGGTCGGGAACGTTTACGGCAAAGTGCGCGCCATGTTCGATGATCGCGGTGCGCAGTTGAAGACCGCTCCCCCTTCCACCCCGGTGGAAATCATCGGCATGGAGTCGTTGCCGCAGGCTGGCGACCAATTCGTGGTGGTCGCTGATCGCGACAAAGCGCGCGGCATCTCCGAGTACCGCGAACAGAAATCCCGGGAAGCGGCTCTGGCCAAGAGCTCCCGCGTATCGCTCGAAGGACTGGCGGAACAGATCAAAGCCGCTGGGACCAAGGAACTCAACGTTATCCTCAAGGGCGACGTGCAAGGTTCGGTGGAAGTAATCACCGACTTGCTGACGAAACTTTCGAACGACAAGGTTCGCTTGAAGCTTCTGCGATCCGGCGTGGGTGCAATCACCGAGACGGACGTTCTTCTCGCGTCAGCCTCGAACGCCATCATCATCGGCTTCAACGTACGACCGGAGCGCAAGGCCCAGGAACTTGCCGATCAGGAAAAAGTTGATATTCGCCTGCACTCCATCATTTACGAGTTGCAGGACGAGATAAAGCGTGCGATGAGCGGCCTGCTCGAACCAACGTTCAAGGAACATTATCAAGGTCGCGCTGAAGTGCTGAACGTTTTCAAAATCCCGAAGGTTGGAACCGTCGCCGGTTGCCGCGTGAGCGATGGCTTGATCAAACGCGACTCGGAAGTTCGCCTTCTCCGGGACAGCGTACAGGTCTTCAAGGGCAAAGTGGGATCGCTACGGCGTTTCAAGGACGACGCCAAAGAGGTCAGCAACGGCATGGAGTGCGGCATTTCGATCGCAGGCTACGGAGATATCAAGGTGGGAGACACTATCGAGGCCTTCGCTACCGAAAGAATCGCCGCGGAAGTGATTGCGTAAGAAAGTTCTCGGGGTCTCGGCTCTCAGTTCTCAGTTCTCAG
>PLUJ01000292.1:0-171 GCA_003165455.1 Acidobacteriaceae bacterium
GTCATCCTGAGCGAGGATTGTGTGTCGCGACAGCGCAGCACAACCGCAGTCGAGGGATCCCTTGCACCTACCCGCCACCAATCCTCGGTACTTCGTTCTAACTCTTCCTCACCGTCCGCCTCTCAATCCTCTTCTCATACAACTCTCCCTGAAAAATCCTCTTCACATAAA
>PLUJ01000292.1:189-12841 GCA_003165455.1 Acidobacteriaceae bacterium
CCATCATCGGATTAAAATTCCGGGCGGTTTTTCTATAAACCAAATTCCCTTCCTTATCGCCCTTCCACGCCTTCACGAATGCAAAGTCGGCCTTCAGCGCGCGTTCCATCACATAAGCGCGGCCATCGAAGTCGCGCGTCTCTTTTCCTTCCGCAACAATGGTCCCCACTCCGGTCGGCGTAAAAAACGCCGGAATCCCCGCTCCCCCCGCTCGAATCCTCTCCGAAAACGTTCCCTGCGGCACCAGATTCAGCCGGATCTTCCCCGTCAGCACCATCTCTTCCAGCAATTTATTCTCACCCACGTAAGTCCCAATGTGATGCACAATCTGCCCCGCCGCCAGCAGCAACCCATTCCCCAACCCATCCACCCCAACGTTATTGCTGATCGTCGTCAGATTCTTCGATCCCTTCTTCACCAGAGCCCGCACCAGATTCTCCGGAATCCCGCACAGCCCAAACCCGCCAATCATGATCACAGCGCCATCGCCCACATCGCGAATCGCCTCATCCGCACTCGCCACCACTTTATTCATAGCGTCCGCATTGTAAAAGAAAATTGAGCAATTGGGCGATTGAGTGATTGAGCGATTCGAAACGAAGTATTCAATCGCCAAATCACCCGATCACTCAATCGCTCAATTTTCTGATTCCCTACTTCGTCGTCGTCCCTTTGCCCAATCCATGCGCCACTTCAAATTCCTCCGCTAACCCTCGCGTAGCCAAATTTTCCCGGATATGCGCCAGCCGCTGCTCCACCTTCCACAGCGCCTCTTCGATATTCTTCCTGTTGCTGATCGCAATATCCCGCCACATCGAGTACGGACTCCCCGCAATTCGAGTCATCTCCCGCAATGCCCGCCCACCCGTCGCCAGCAGCGGCGCTTCTTCTCCAAACTCCTCCACCAGNNGCCGCCGCAAGCGCCGTTGAAATCATCTGCGGCGCATGGCTCACCCACGCACACGCCCGGTCATGCTCCTCCGGAGGCAGCATCGCCACCCGCGCCCCAATCTGATCGATCCATCCCAGAAACTCCGTAAATTTCTGTCCCTCAAAACTCTGCTCCGGCAGCGGCGTCACAAACCACACTGCATCCTGAAACAAATCGGCGTCCGCATGATCCACGCCACAGTTTTCTTTCCCCGCCATCGGATGCCCCGCCAGGAATCGATGCTTCGCTTTCTCGCCCCACACCTCGAATGCCCGTTGCGCCACCGCAACCTTCGTGCTTCCGACATCGGTAAGCAACGTGTCCGCCGAAAGCATCGGTCCCAATCGCCCAATCAATTCCACAATCGCCAGCACCGGCGTCGCCAACAAAACCCACTGACTCCCGCGCACCGCGTCTGCCGGCTCGCAGAATCCTTCATCAATGGCTCCTCGCATCTGCGCCCGCTCCAGCGTCGCTTCCCGGTCGCATCCCACAATCCGCCCTGCAAATCCGCACCTCCGCAGCGCCAGCGCAAACGACCCCCCGATCATCCCCGTCCCAACAATCGTAATTTGGCGAATAGACATAAAAAGAATTGATTGATCGGGCGATCGTGCGACTGAGCGATTAAATATTTGAGACTCATCGCACAAGCACTCATCGTGCCATCGATCACCCAATGACACGATCACTCAATCACCCAATGCTCCGTCCCACCGCGGGCGCAATCATCCTCAACTCATCCATCAACTTTACGAACTGCTCCGGAAACAACGACTGCGCTCCATCCGACCACGCCTTATTCGGGTCGTTATGGACTTCGATCAACAACGCGTCCGCCCCCGCCGCCACGGACGCCCTCGCCATCGGCGGAACTTTATCCCGCCGCCCCGTCCCGTGCGATGGATCGGCCGTCATGGGCAAATGCGATAGCTTATGGATGATCGGAATCGCCGATATATCCATCGTGTTGCGCGTGTAAGTCTCGAACGTTCGAATTCCGCGCTCGCACAAAATCACTTCGTAATTCCCGCCCGCCATAATGTATTCCGCCGACAGCAACAACTCTTCCAGAGTCGCCGCGATCCCACGCTTCAGCAGCACCGGTTTGCGGACCTTCCCCAACTCGCGCAGCAGATTAAAGTTCTGCATGTTGCGCGCGCCCACCTGCAAAATATCCACATAGGGCAGCATCATGGGGATCTGCGCGATCTCCATCACCTCGCTGATCACCAGCAGCTTGAATTTCTCTCCCGCCTCGCGCATCAGTTTCAGCGCATCTTCCCCATGCCCCTGAAAAGAATAAGGAGAACTCCTCGGCTTAAACGCCCCGCCCCGCAGCACTTTTGCTCCCGCTGTAGCCACTACCTCCGCTGTCGCAAATAATTGCTCCCGCGACTCCACCGTGCACGGCCCCGCCATCACCACAATCTCATTGCCGCCAATCTCTACGCCATTTGCCAGCTTCACCGCCGTGCCTTCCGGCCGAAAACTCCTGCCTGCCAACTTGTAAGGCGCACTAATCCGATGAACTTCCTGCACCCCCGGCAGCAACTCCAAATTGCGGATGTCGAAATCGATTCCCGCTCCCACCGCGCCCAGCACGGTCTGTCGCGCTCCCGAAGATCGATGAACCTCGAACCCCAGCTTCACCAGCTGTTCAATCACCTGCTGGATCTGACCCTCGTCCGCAATCTCCTGCATCGCCACAATCATAGGAAATCTCTATTTCACTCTCACACTTATTTTTGTCATTCCGAGCGCAGCGAGGAATCTGCCTTCCCTTCCCCACCGCCGATTCAGTCATTCACGTCCGAATCAAACTCCGTTTCCGTCTCCGCACCCCGAGCGCCCGCTCCCATGCCCTCTTTCTGAATATTCCGCATCACATCCATGATGCGTTCATAAATTCGCACCATCTCCCTGCCCGGCAGCGGACCGGGATTCATCTTCTGCACATTCTCGAAGACAATCCGCTCCCGCTCCGGCTCATAGATCGGCACCTCCGTATCCCGCTTCAGGCGCCCGATCTCGATGGCGGACCGCGCCCGCTCGTTCAGCAACTCCACCAGTCGCCGGTCCAACTCATCGATCTTCTTTCGCCAATCCGCAATATCCATAAACCCTTGCGATTACAAATCCCTCTGTCCTCCTGAGCGAGGATTGTGCTTCGCCACAGCGAAGCACAACCGCAGTCGAAGGATCTCTACCACCACAAACCTTCCGGCTTCGCCACAACTAATAGCGGTTTCGCGACTAAGATAGTGACTACTCACCCCGCAGCTCCCACCAACCCCTTCACAAACTCCCCGACCGCCTCCGCTTCCCTTCCCACATTTCTCTCAATCGTCTCTACAATCGCACTGCCCACCACCACCGCATCGGCAAACTTCCCAACTTCTGCAAATTGTTGTGCGGTCGAAATTCCAAATCCCACCGCAACCGGCAACTTCGTCACGCGGCGCAATCGGCGAACCAAACTCTGCGCATCTCCCGCCAATTGCTGCCGTGCTCCAGTCACGCCGGTTCGCGACACCGCATACACAAATCCTCGGGAAGCTTCCGCAATCCGCTTCAGTCGATCATCCGGACTGGTCGGCGCCGCCAGGAATATTGGCGACAAATTGTTCGTTTTCATGTTCCGCAAATATTCGCCTGCTTCTTCCACCGGCAAATCGGTCACCAGCACTCCATCCACGCCCGCATGTCGCGCCACTTTGCAGAATTTTTCCATGCCCATTCGCAAGATCGGATTCAAATACGAAAACACCACCAGCCCCGTCGACTGCGTATGCTGCCGCACATCCGCCGCCAACGTCAACACCTCCGCCAGGCAAGTTCCATGTTTCAAAGCACGCTCACTGGCCCGCTGAATCACCGGACCGTCCGCCACCGGATCGCTGAAGGGCACCCCCAACTCAATCACATCCGCCCCAGCCCCGATCGCCGCCAACACCACCGCCCGCGTCGTCGCGAGGTTCGGATCCCCGCACGTCACATACACCACCAGTCCCGGCTTTGTGTAGAAAGAAAGAGGCATGAGGCGCGAAGTATTCTAAAGACTATCTCATAAATAGTTTAGAGTGACCTACTGCGGCAAGCGATCGGCTAAGCCGCTTATTCCAGACGTTTTCGTGCGGACCAAACGTAACGTATATACATTTATATAGTCGCCTGATACCATGAGATTGCGGTGCAGCGGATTCGATTGGGATGATGGCAACCGCTCCAAGTGCCAGAAGCACGGCGTTTCGATATCCGAGATCGAGTATGTGTTCTTACACAGCCCTCGCGTCGCGCCCGACCCTAAACACTCGGCGGAAGAGGAACGTTTAATCGCAGTGGGCAAAACAAGCTCGGGACGCCCGCTATTTGTAGCTTTCACCATCCGCACGGCAACTGGGCGCCGTCTGATCCGCCCAGTCACCGCGCGTTACATGCATGCACGCGAGGCTGCAGCCTATGAAAAGGGCAGTTTATGAAAAAGCAGCGTGTGAAAAATAAAGTTCCGCGCCTGACAACCGATAAGCAGGCCGAGGCCTTTCTTTCCAACGACCTCTCTCATTTGGATTTCTCACAATTCAAGCCAGTTCTCTTTGAATTCGAGAAAAAAAATCAACAGATCAACATGCGAGTGCCCGAGCCCTTGCTTGCGGCTGTGAAGGCTCGCGCCAAAGCGCGCGGCATCCCTTATACGCGCTTCATCCGGGAAACCCTCGANNCCAAGCGCTATCTGTATCGAAGTAGCCTGCTGCTCTCATAATCCTGCGCTCATTTCTTTGGCATGACCCCGTTGTTTTGGCTGAATCTGCAGATCTACGAGTTGCGACTTGCCTAAAAGAAGGTTGGTTGTGAGAGCCTTCCAATTCCTCCTCAATTTCGAACTGGCCAAGCTTCAGCTTTTTTTGCGGAGGAAAGTTTTCGGCCCAAGACCTTTAGAAGGAACGCAATCCTAATTCGATTAACAAATAGAAACCATGCCGCGACCCCTGGCCACGCTATTGCACTTAGGATGGCAGCGATACTTGAGCACAAAGCCGCCCAAGATGTGGGCTGTTCTGTCATTTGGGATCTCCGTATACATTGTCTCTCGATAAACACTAATCCAACTTCAAGTTCTCCCGCATAATCCCAATATCCTTATCCCCGCGCCCCGAAATATTCACAATCACGACATCGGACTTCCTCATCCCCGGCGCCCGCTTCACCACCTCCGCCACCGCGTGCGCCGATTCCAGCGCCGGAATAATCCCTTCCGTGCGCGCCAGCAAGCCGGTTGCTTCTAACGCTTCAGCATCGGACGCGGCTACATACTCCGCCCGCCCCGCATCCCGCAACGCCGCATGCTCCGGCCCAATCGACGGATAATCCAGCCCCGCCGAAATCGAGTGCGTCAGCGCAATCTGTCCCGCCTCATCCTGCAGCACGTAAGAATACGTCCCCTGCAACACGCCTTGCGACCCCCCGCGAAATCGAGCCGCATGATCCCCCAACTTCTCCCCGCGCCCGCCCGCCTCCACTCCAATTAGCCGAACTTTCTTGTCTTTAATAAATTCATAGAACACCCCAATCGCATTCGATCCTCCGCCCACGCACGCAATCACCGCGCTCGGGAGTTTTCCCTCCGCCTTCAAAATCTGCGCCCGCGCCTCCTGCCCAATTACGCGATGAAAATCCCTCACCATCGTCGGATACGGATGCGCCCCCAACACGCTCCCCAACAAATAGTGCGTCGTCCGCACATTCGTCACCCAGTCGCGCATCGCCTCGTTGATTGCATCTTTTAAAGTACGCGACCCCGATTCCACTCCGCGCACCTCAGCCCCCAACAGCCGCATCCGGAAAACATTCAACTCCTGCCGCCGCATGTCCTCGGTTCCCATGTACACCACGCACTCAAATCCCAGCAGCGCGCATACCGTCGCCGCCGCCACCCCATGCTGCCCCGCGCCCGTCTCCGCAATCACCCGCTTCTTGCCCATGCGCTCCACCAGCAGCGCCTGACCCAGGCAGTTGTTGATTTTGTGCGCCCCGGTATGCAGCAAGTCTTCCCGCTTCAAATAAATCTTTGCCCCACCCAACTTCTCGGACAGCCGCCCCGCAAACGTCAACGCCGTAGGACGCCCCGCATAATTGCGCAGCAAACCCTCCAGCCTCCGCTTGAATTTCGGATCGCGCTTCGCCTTCTCATACTCGCGCTCCAACTCCCCCAACGCCGCCATCAACGTCTCCGGCACATACCGCCCGCCGTAAACCCCAAACCGCCCGGGCTCATTAACAGGAACAGGAACGCGCAGGCTGCCCCGTCCTTCTCGCGTCCTTTGCGAGAGGGCGGGGATCTTGACTTTGATCGATTTCGCCGGGTGCCCCATTTCTCGCGCGATCTTTGCGCGAGAAGTGGGGATTTTGACCTTGATCGATTTTGCAACCGTCGCCATTTTCTCCCTCAACCTCTCTGTCATTCCGAACCGGCGAAGCCGGTGAGGAACCTGCTGTCCTGTCCACCAGCAACCAACCGGTCACGAAGCCATCCGCCTGCGCGACCGTCGAAGAGCGGCGCTTCAGCGGCCTGCCCTGAGCGAAGTCGAATGGGCCGCGTAAAGACGGAAGAAGCAAGAGGGGCTTTAGCTCCCGAGGCCATGAACCCGATCCGCTTCTCTCACCGCCCGCACAAACGCCCGCACCTTCTCCGGATCTTTCTTCCCCGGCCAAGCCTCCACTCCCGAAACCACATCCACTCCCCACGGATTCAAAATATGGATTGCCTCTTTCACGTTCTCGGAATTTAACCCGCCTGCAATCACGGCTTTTTGACCGCATTTTTTTATTTCGAGTGCGATCGGCGTCGCCTTCGCCCAGTCAAACTTCTTGCCCGTACCGCCCGGCAATCCCGCGCTACCCGAATCGAGTATCCACGCATCAAGCCCGTTCCTTCCCAACTCGTCCCCGACTCGCTCAAAGTCTTTCGCCAGATCTTGAATCGCTCCGGCATCAATCAAAAGACTGAGCGCAAGGCCAAGATAGAAATTGGGAAGCACGGGAAACACGGTCCGATCAGCTGCTTTCCTTTGATGAGAGCTTACATCTGGGTCAAGCGGCATGTAATGCTGGACCGAGTCTAACTTTGCTGCGCTAACGATCTGCGCCCAGTCGTCCGCCGACGCATTCACAAACACTCCCACCTTCTCCACGCCCTCTGGCAACTTCTCCACAATCTCCCTCACCACCTCAACCGAAACATTCCGCGGACTCTTCTCAAAAAACACAAACCCCACCGCATCCGCCCCGGCGTCCACCGCCACCAGCGCATCCTCCAAATTCGTCATCCCGCAAATTTTCACCCAAGTCATAGTCGGCGATCATCCCACGTCCCTGTCATCCTGAGCGCAGATAATGCTTCGCAAGAGCGAAGCATTTCCCAGTCGAAGAATCCCTACTCCGTCACAAACCGCGTACCTTACATCTCGCGGCAGTTGCGAAACACGCGAGTCTAAGCGCCCTGCACGCGCAAGTCGGTGAACGCCAACAATTCCATCAGCGCGCTCCCCGTCCGCTCCGCGCGCATCAACGTCTCTCCAATCAGAAACGCTTCATACCCCGAAGCCCGCAATCGCCCAATATCTTCCCCTGACCGAATCCCGCTCTCCGCCACCTTCAGCACATTCTTTGGAAGCTTCTTCGCCAGGCGATACGCCGTCTCCGGATCCACTTTGAACGTTCGCAAATCCCGCGTATTCACTCCAATCAGATCGCATCCCGCATCCACCGCCCGTCCCAACTCTTCTTCATCATGCACTTCACACAAAACGTCCAGCCCTCGCTCCCGCGCCCCACGTCCCAATCGCACCAACTCCTCCGCAGACAACGCCGCCACAATCAGCAACACCGCGTCCGCCGAATTCGCACGCGCTTCCAGCAATTGAAACTCGTCCAAAATAAAATCCTTGCGCAAACACGGCAGCTTCACTGCTGCCGACGCCTTCCGTAAATTCTCCAGCGATCCCTGAAAAAAATCCTCGTCTGTCAGCACCGAAAGCGCCGCCGCCCCCGCCCTCTCCAACTCGCGCGCCAATTCCTCCACACAAAAGTCCGCTCGAATCAATCCCTTCGACGGCGAAGCCTTTTTCAACTCCGCAATCACCGCCACTCCCGTTCGGCTCCTCTCCGCCAGCATCCGCCGAAACCCGCGCGGCTCATGCCTTTCCGCCATCCCCTCCAGCTCGGCTAAATCGGCCAAACGCTTCGCCTGACGCACCTTCGCGCGCGTCGACTGCAAAATTTGATCCAAAGAAATGCCCATTGACGTGCCTGAATTATACGGGAAGGAAGGATCGCCCCAAGCGGGATCGTCCCAGGAATCGCGGCCTCCATCGAGCGTGATACAGATGACGAAATCCGCGCATCTGCGCTGCAAAGCATTTCAGCGGAGCCGTGATCGAACCGCGCTAAGCCCCGCGCAGCGAGTCGACAATTCCTTGGCTTCAGCCCGGTCTTCTTCGTTGGACTTTGCGGACCACTTCATTGCCCAACGCTCACTCCAGCTTCGCAAACTCCGCCTTCGCCTGTTTCAGCGCCGGAAGATCTCCATTTGCATCTTTCCAAAGCGCAAAGAAATCTTTATACGCAAGCTCCGCCCTTGCCCGCGCGCTCTCGGCCTCCACGCCCTGCAACTTTCGACTCTCCATCACATCGGCGCGCGCCAATCCCAAATGCGCCAGAGCTCCTGTCCAGCAATTCCAAACCAACCCGCTGTGGTCGATAATTTTCTGGAACTCCGCTGCCGCCTCCGCTCCATGCCCCATCTCGAGATAAGCCTGCCCGCGAACATATGGCGCATACAGACACGATGCATTCGCCGAGAATGGAATCAACGCTAAATCCAGCGGAGACGCCGCTTGCAGCAGATTCACCGCCGCGCTCGCATTCTTTCCGTCGAGCGCCACCTGCGCCTTCACCGTCGCAAGCCATAGCGACTGCATTTGAGTATCTTGCGGAAATCTCGCCGACAATTTTCCCGACAACTCCTCCGCGCGCCGCGTGTCGCCGCTCAACGCCAAAGCTAACGTCGCTTCAACCTCCACGCCCGGACTTTCCGGCGCAAGCTTCAGCGCCGCTTCCGCCTCCCGCCGCGCCTCCGCGTCACTTCCAACTCCCGCATCCCGTAGCGCGGCATTCGCACGCCACATGCCGGCATTCTCCTTATTCGCCGCCCGCAACGCCGCCTCCACCGCCTGTTCCGTCAGTCCGGCGGCTTTTTGCATTTCTCCTTGGTACGCCGCCGTATCCGATTCGAGCGACAAACCCTGGCTGCTGTACTCTGGATGGCTTGTCAACCATGACAATTCCTTCGCCATTCCCGAAGCATCGCCCGCCAGAAAATTCACCGCATATAAATTGATGTGAAGGTTCACATCGTCCAGTTTGCGCGCTTCCGCCTCCATCAAAGTCTGCCGTGCCTCGTCGTTCCGCTGCAACGCCAAGAATGCCGAGCCCAGATTGACGTACCCAATCACGTTGCCCGGCGAGAGTCGCACGAATTCCCGGTTCGCCTCGAGCGCCTTCTCGTGCATTCCCATCTCTGAGTCCGCCATGGCCAAACTTCCCCACGCAATGTAGTCCCTCGGATAGTTTTCCACCCACTCCTCATACGTCTGCTGCGCCTTGTAAGTCTCCCCGCTCACATCCAAATAGTAATAACCGGCGATCAAAACTTTTTCGCGCTCATTCGCCCGCTGGCGAAACTCAAACGCCTTCGCGAAATAATCCCGCGCCCGTCCATACTCGGCCACGTCGCTGTAATTTCCACCCACCGCCCAGTACGCCAAGGCAAATTTCGGATCAAGCTCAATTGCCCGCAATCCATGAGGCAGGGCCGCCACCGATCCTTTTTCACGCATCGCCTTCAACTGCAAGGTGTATTCCTTCAGCGCCTCCAGCGACGAAGTCGTCGCTTGCTCCAGCGGGATGTCGAACTTCTGCACCGTCGCCAGCGACTCTCCCAGATCGCTCCGCAACCTGCTCGCCGCATCTCCTAAGGCATCCAGCACTTTCTCTTTCGAGGGAGCCGTCACTTGTTGCTGCGCTAAAATATCTCCGCTTCCGCAGTTCACCGCTTTCAAGCTCAGCACATAATCGCTTCCCAGGCTCGCGATCGCCCCCGCGATATAAGCTTTGCTTCCCGATCTCTGACACACTTCACGAGCTACCGCCGGAATTAGCGGCGTATCCACCGTTCGCGTCATCTGCGCCAAAGTCGCGGCCACCTGATCGTCAGATAAAAGATTTAAGAACGGCGATTGCAGCAGCGTCATGCTCAACGCCTGCTTCAGCGTATCGTCGAACACCGCATCGCCCGTCGAGTTGGCAAACTCCGCGAGCACAACGTTGTCCTTTGCGCCCAGCCGTCGCGGTTGCCGCACCCGCCAATACCATGCGCCGACCGCAAGTCCCGCCACCACCAACGCTACAGCCGCCATCGCCGCAATCTTCCGCGTTCTCCGCCCGCCTTGAGGCTGCGGAAGGGTCTGGCTGGATTTGCGATACGTAATGTGGGTGCCCCATGCCTGCCCTGAGCCACGTCGAAGGGTCTCGCGGTTTTTGCGAGACATGGGATCCAACGGAGGTGCTTCCGAGTCCGATCCCACCACCGCCCGCCCAGAATCCGTCTCCCGCTTTAGCCGCTTCAGGTCGCCGCGAAACTCGCTCGCCGATTGATACCGCAGCTCGCGATCCTTCTCCAGCGCTTTATTGATGATCCGTCCCAGTTCCACCGGCGCCTGCGGATTCAAGTACACCGGCGCCACCGGCGCGCCATGCAGAATGCCGTCAAAAATCGCCGCCGACGTCGTTCCCGTAAACGCAGCCCGGCCGGTAGCCATCTCGTAAAGCACCACCCCGAAACTAAACAAGTCCGTTCGCGCGTCCAGCGGCTTGCCCAACGCCTGTTCCGGCGACATGTACGCAATCGTTCCCACCGCATTCCCCGCCGCCGTCAGGTCACCCGCGCTCCCGCTCTGCGTTGCCAGCGAATCGGAGGCATCCACATTCACCACAACCTTTGCCAGGCCAAAATCCAGAACCTTCGCATGCCCACGCTTCGTGATGAAAATATTTCCCGGCTTAATATCGCGATGAATAATTCCCACCGTGTGCGCCGCATCCAGCGCATCCGCAATCTCCACTCCAATCGACAACAGCTCCTCCATCTCCAGCGGCCGTCCCGCAACACGATGCTTTAGCGAAACTCCATCCAGCAACTCCATCACGATGAAAGCGCGCCCCTCGTGTTCGCCAATTTCGTGGATCGTACAGATGTTCGGATGGTTCAGCGCCGACGCCGCCCGCGCTTCCCGCCGGAATCGCTCCAGCGCAACCGTGCTGTGGGCAAGACTGTCAGAAAGGAACTTCAGCGCAACGTGGCGTCCCAAAGTAATATCTTCCGCTTCATACACCACCCCCATACCGCCATCGCCCAGCTTCCCCACGATGCGGTAGTGCGAAATTACTTCGTCCATCATCTGATAAGTTCCAGCCTGTAAATTTCAGAGGCTAAGTCTACTCTGCCGGACCGTTGATTCACTCATCTCTTGATTTTCATCTTATGAGCGCCTTTTTCGCCAGTCAACGCTGCGTTCAATTGTGAGCAACCTTCTCTCTGCCGTCACCATCCCAACTGCGCTTGCTAATTGAATGAGCTCGACACTCTGCGCTGGAGATCTGACCCGCACGCTAGGGATATTCGTACGCAAATCCGCAAACATGGGAATTGATCTATGACCGTTTCAGATGAATTCGGAAAATCGTCGCGCCGCCGCTTCCTTGAAGTCACTTCCGCCGCACTCGCTGCTGGGGCAATCGTTCCCGCGGCCCATGCGCAAACTCAGGAGCAGGTTCAAAACGCCGAACACGACCAAAGTTCCAGCTTGCCCCTGGGCAAGGAAAACGCTCCGATTTACGACGAAAATCCAGATTCCGTTACCCCCCCGCCCACCGATCACAGCAACGTTCCTACCTTTAAATATTCTTTTCAACTTGCGCACAAACGCGTGCAACCCGGCGGCTGGACCCGCCAGGTAACCGTCGAAGACCTTCCGGTTTCCAAAACCATTGCCGGCGTTCAAATGCGTCTGATCTCAGGCGGAATCCGCGAACTACACTGGCACCTGGCAGCCGAATGGTCGCTCATGCTTTCTGGCAACGCGCGCATCACCTGCATCGATCCCGACGGTCGAAGCTTCGTCGACGATATTAAAGAAGGTGACATCTGGAACTTTCCCACCGGCTTTCCGCACTCGATTCAGGGAATGCCGCCCGACGGTTGCGAATTTCTTCTCGTCTTCGATGACGGCGCGTTCTCCGAATACGACACCATCCTGTTGACTGACTGGATGGCTCATACGCCACCCGAGGTCCTCGCGAAAAACTTCGGCGTGCCCGCCTCCTCGTTCCCGCCGCTCCCCTCAGAAGGAAGGTACATTTTCCCTTCACCGGTCCCCGGCCCTCTCGATGCTGACCGCAAAGCCGCTGCCGGAAACCTTGGCACATCAAGATTGCCCTTTGATTTTCACCTGATGGAGCAGCCTCCCGTGAAGCGAACGCGTGGTGGTGAAGTCCGAATCGTCGACTCCCACAATTTCAAAGCCTCCTCTACCATCGCCGCCGCGCACGTCATTCTTCATCCTGGCGGTCTGCGTGAAATGCACTGGCACCCCAATGCCGACG
>PLUJ01000292.1:12849-13647 GCA_003165455.1 Acidobacteriaceae bacterium
ACACCGGCGATACCGATCTCATATTCCTCGAGATGTTCAAGAGTAGCTACTACCAGGACGTGTCTCTGACGAACTGGCTCACTCACGTTCCGCCGGAACTGGTCATCGATCACTTGAAGATCACGCAGGAAACGCTGGACAAATTCCCACACGACGAACCCATCGTGATGCCTTGAAACTGCATGACTCGGCAGCGGCGCTTATGAAGAAATTTCGCATTTTCGTGCTGTGTTTCGTAGTGTCTTTCCCGGCTACGATCCCTCTGCTGCATGCGCAAGATACGCAGTCGGTCCCGTCCGGACCAAAACCCCCGCTCGGCGATATCACCACCGGCTGGACTTATCTCTGGGCGGACCAAGGCCACGGCGAACGCAGCAACTTGAACGGCTGGTTCTTGCGCCCATCTTTCAATGTGCTAAACGGCCTCAGCATATATTTCGATTCCACAAACTACTACGGCGGGAATACCAAAGGTTCGATCAACTCCCACGGCTTCACCATGGGTGTCAGTCACACGTTGGACAAGCACTGGCTCCTAAAACCAAGCGTGTCCGCAGAAGTGGGGGACGTGCGCACCTCGAATGCCGGAACCATCTCGAACGCATTTGTATTTGGTGCGGCTCTTGGCCTCACCGTCCCGCTGAATAAACATATATCGCTGGCGATTACTCCCGCCGAATACATTCTGCTCAACACCAGCACCGGAGTGCGCAACGACTTCAACGCAAAGTTCGGCTTCTTATTCCCCTTTGGCCACCGCTAAGCAATCGCGGAAGTTTGGGTGGCGCAGCGCTTTCA
>PLUJ01000341.1 GCA_003165455.1 Acidobacteriaceae bacterium
CCGTCATCATGATCACCGCCGACCCTCAACTCGACGACGTCAAAGCCGCTCTCAAACTCGGGGCGTACGACTTTGTCGGCAAGCCCGTCGATTTTGATGAACTCCGCGTCACCATCAAAAACGCCCTTGAGGCCACAAGCCTTCGTACCGAGGTACAAAATCTTCGCGGTGAAGTTCGTCGAGGCGCCGGCTATGAGAGCGTTGTCAGCGTTTCCTCGAAGATGACCGAGTTGATGAACTTCGTACGCAAGGTCGCGGCCAGCGAAGCAACCACCATCCTGATCCAGGGCGANNAGCGAATTGTTCGGCCACGAAAAGGGCGCGTTTACCGACGCCAAGCAGATGAAGAAAGGTTTGTTCGAGGCCGCCGACGGCGGTACGCTCTTCCTCGACGAAATCGGCGAACTCTCTCCGCTGCTGCAAGCCAAGCTGCTGCGCGTTCTCGAAGATCAAGTCATACGCCGCGTCGGCGGCATTCGCGATATGCAAGTCGATGTCCGCGTCATCGCCGCATCCAATCGCGATCTCGAAAAAGCCGTTCGCGAAAGCCAGTTCCGTCAGGACCTTTATTACCGCCTGGCAATCATCGCAATCTTCATCCCGCCGCTGCGCGACCGCAGAGAAGATGTCATGCCTTTGGTCGAGTTCTTCATCGATCGTTACAATCGCCGCTTCAAGAAAAACATTCGCGGCATCACCGACGACACTCGCCGTCTCCTGCTCAGCCACAACTGGCCGGGCAACGTTCGTGAATTGAAAAACACCATCGAGCGCGGCATGATCCTCGAAGAAGAGCCTCTGCTTCGCCCCCTCTACTTGCCATTTTCCGTCGGAGAATCGGGTGGACGAACCGCCTTCGAACGAACCTCCCCTGCCGATAACGGCCAGGCACTCCCCAACGGCCGAATGCTCCCGCGCCTTTACATTCCCGAAGGGGGGACATCGCTGGAGGAAGTCGAGCACGCCATGGTCGAGCTAGCCATGCGCCAGGCCAACAACAATCAAACCCACGCCGCCCGCCTGCTCGATATCAGCCGCGACGCCCTGCGCTACAAGTTAAAGAAGTTCGGCCTAATCGGAGGAGACGAAGAAGGCGCCCAAACCGTCATAGCCGGCGATGAATAGCCCCTAACTCCGCGTCAAACGTTCGCCCTTGCGCGCACGCCTTCGGATAACACAGCGCCTTTGTGTGGTGCCGCGCTTCGCAATAACGTAGGCCCTTTGGGTGGCGCATCGCTTCAACGCTGCGATCAGCATTTTCTAGTTGGTCACGACGAAAGCAACGTTGCTCGATAGCGTGCCGGCCGAGGTCGTGACCTGCACGATCCCCGTCTTCGCGCCGGCAGGAACCGTGGTAGTGACTTCCGAGCTCGAAATCACTTTGAACGTCGCCTCTGTACCGTCGAAGGTGACGCTCGTCGCCCCTGTCAGGCTCGTCCCCAAAATCGCGACCTTCGCGCCAACTTTGCCCGAGGTGGGCAGCGTCTCGACAAATGCGCCGAGTCCCTCAGACAGGCTATATACGGTGCCCAAGCCATCGGTGCCGCCATAATAAGTCAGCCCGTAAAGCGTTCCGTTGGTGTCCTGAACCAACCCCTCCATGGGCTGGCTCCCGTCAACGCATCCCGACTTCGAGCAGAAGTTGTAAAGCGTGGTCAGCATGCCCGCTGTTGTAATTCGGAAGATCGTGCCGCATCCGCCGTTGCACGAAGTCTCGTTGCTTCCGCCTGAAAAAGTCGTGCCATAGAGATTTCCGTCGGTAGCCTGAATCAATCCTGCCGAGGGATTAGCTCCATCGGCGCAGCCCGCTTTTGAGCAGAAACTGTAGAGCGTGGTGAGTTTGCCCGCTGGCGTGATTTGAAAGACCGTGCCACCGCTGTTGGCTCCGCCAGCCTGAGTGGTGCCGTAAAAATTCCCGTTGCTGGCCTGAATCAGCGCGCAGGTTGGGCCGGCGCCATCCGTGCCCGTGAACTTGTGCAGCGTAGTCAGCTTGCCCGCCAGCGTCATTCTGAAGACGGTGCCGCTGCCCGAACTCACTTCCTCGGTTGTCCCGTAGAAGTTTCCGTCTGAGCCCTGCACCAGTCTGCCGTCGGGATAGTCGCCGTTGGTGCCAGTGAAATTAAGCAACGAGGTGAACTTGTCCGCCGTGCTGATATCAAAGATCGTCCCCACATCGCTGCTTCCGCCAATGGAGGTCGTGCCGAACAGGTCGCCGTTGCTGGCTTGAATCAGCCCGACCTCAGGACTGGCGCCATCCGTGGAATCAAAACTGTGCAGCGCGGTCACCTTGCCCGCGCTTGTAACTTGAAACACTGTGCCAAAGCCGTTAGCGCCTCCGTTCGCGGCGGTCCCATAAAAATTCCCGTTGGTGGCCAGCACCAGCCCCGCTTCCGGCTGAGCGCCCTCCAGGCAGGGCTCACCGTCGGGGCAAAATGTGTACAGCGTGGTCAGCACACCCTTGGTCGTAATTTTGAAAACGGTGCCGCCGGAGCCGGTGCTCACATACGTCGTCCCGTATAAGTCTCCATCGGTACCCTGCACCAGGTAGACGTAATGCGGGTTCGCGCCATTGGTGCCGTCGAAACTAAGCAAGGTGGTGAACTTAATCTGCGCGGAGGTGAGGGTAGTAGCAAACACTGATAGCAGAAAACCGGCCCAGAGTCTTTGATACGAAATAGATTTGCAGAAATGATTTGTTTTTAGAGCCGCCGGCATTAACGGCCGGGCGGGACGTTGATTTCTTGTCAAGCGGCTTAGGCTGTGGATGGTCATGGCTGAATACCTCCTGGGAATGCATAGTTGGGCAGAGCGCCCTGGCCGGGGAATGGACTTCAAGCACCCAGCGTTCGGTGCATTCGGTCCGCAATGAACCTCAGAATATTGCTCCCTGTCCCAATAGCTGTCAAGGTCGAAAGAAGATGGGTTAGTGTGCGCTTTTCGCCTTTATTCCGAATAAACCCTTCTCCTTCGCCCATTTGGGGGCAGACGTAAGTGCCGCCACGCCCCTGAGAGGACTAACCCGAAAGGTTATTTCTCGCTGCGGGAATTTCGGGACTGGCGTGACGCTCCCCTCGTCTCTCCGACCCAGCCTCGGGAGAGGCCCCAGATTCCCACTCTGTGACATCTAACCTTGTCCACAGCACACCACTCGAGCAATCATGATCGAGGCCGTGACGGTTGGCACAAGTCAGCTGTTGCAGCTCGAACTCCTTTGTTTCACGGATTTTAGTATCTAAGTTATTTGAAAAACGGATTTTGCAAAGACTTTTTTGCTAACGTCATGACTCTAAAGATTAGAGAAAAAAAATTCACGCGGACGCCAGCGTTACTCATGCCTTAGATGACACTTCCATCGGACCAACGCCGTTCTCGTGCGGAGTGTTCGAATGAGGTACGTACACGCAGAAGGGTTCCTCGTCGAGATAGTTACCCGTGGCGGCAAAGGCTCGGGCGCGGCAGCCCATACACACATTGCGGAACTCGCAACATCCGCATTTTCCCTGGAGATTATTCGTATCGCGAAGTTGATTGAATACGAATGAATTTTGCCAGATGTCAGCAAATGACCGATGCTTGAGGTCGCCCGCTAGAGCCGGCAAATATCCACACGGATAAACCTCTCCCTGATGAGAAATGAAACACACGGCGGTTCCCGCAAGGCATCCTTTAGTCATGGCATTCATATCGGAAGGATGCGATCCGTGGTGTCCAACAGCCTTACCAACGCCATGCGGCTTGAGTTCAATCCCGGTCGAGCCGGGCATAGTCATTTCCGTTGCGCCGATGTGCCGCGAAGCTGACTCTGCTGAACTCTGCGGTACGTCGTGCGATGCATAAACAGCCTCTGCCGCAGCCGCTGAAGGATGTTCTGACACTCGCCGCTGGCGCACTACGCGAAAGTAGTGCGGCGCACATGTGGCTTTCATTTCAATGCCGCCCTCCAGAGAGCGATCATAGAACCAATTCAACATCCGCTCGTACTCTTCCGGAGGTACCATCTGCTCGGCCGCAATATCCACTCCGCAACCGACGGGAACCAGCAGAAATGTATGCAGGGCATCGGCCCCCAATGACCTTGCCAATTCGAGCACGTCGGGAAGTTGTTGGGCGTTGTGACGAGCGATCGTGGTATTGATCTGCACCGACATACCAAGGGCCTTGAGGTTTCTAAAACCTGCGATAGCGGCGTCGAAGGCGCCGGGAATGCCGCGGAATTTGTCGTGCGTAGCGGCATCGGCTCCGTCCAGGCTGATGGCCACGCGCTTGATGCCGCTGTCTACAATTTTCTGTGCGACCTCTGTCGTAACGAGCGTACCGTTGGTCGCCAACGCCACGCGAAGGCCTTGATTCGTCCCATATTGCGCGAGCTGAAAAATATCTCTACGGAAGAGTGGTTCGCCGCCGCTGAGCACGAGAATGGGAGAAGATACCGCCGCGATCTGGTCGATGATATCGCGTGCCGCTTGCGTGGATAGATCTGAAGGTGAACTCAATTCAGTGGCGCTGGCGCGGCAATGGACGCAACGAAGGTTACAGCCCTTTGTTAACTCCCAGAAGATGAGCCGTGGCTTTTGCATGATCGAAGCTGCGTGATGGTTATGCCTGGTGCCGAGCGAGATCGAAATTAGCATTTTGTTGAACCCCCAGGTTCTGTGCGTCGCCTTCTCCCACCTACACGGCAACACTAAAAGAGAAGGGAACCAGAGGCGGTGATGGTTATCACCAGAAATTGTGATTTTAATCACTCTCCGTTCGACAAGTGGGAAATTGCTTTTAGCGCAAAGGGGGATGGTCTCTGCTTTTAAAGATTAATTATGATTCGCCATATCCCGCAACGCGGCTGTGTTGCGGATCAGCAAAGTCGATCCTGTGGCCTGCAGGATTTGCCGTTTTTTCAACTCCGCGAAGAGGCGAGTGACGGTCTCGCGCGAAGTTCCAATCATCTGGGCGATTTCTTCATGAGTGAGGCGAAGCCTTAATCGCGGCTCGGCCTTGGCGGCCTCGCCATTTTTCGAGCTCCATTCCAGCAACAGTGTAGCCAGCTTTTCGGCGGCAGAATGCGATAGTCCAAGCGAACGCACCTCTTTGCAGGCGTTGTAATACTTCTCCCCGAGCTGCTCGGCTACTCGGAAGCAGGTCTCCACATCGTCTCTAAGAAACCGAAGAAAGTCATCGCGCTTCACGAAATTGATCTGACAAGGGTCAATGGTCTCGGCCGTCACCTCGTAGGGCTTTCCGGATATGGTCGCGCTCATTCCCAGGACTTCCCCGGGCTCTGCCAGTTTCACGATCATGGTTCTTCCGTTCGGGGAATTGATCGACAACTTGACTCCGCCTTTACACAGAACGAAGATCCCGCGCGGAGTCTGCCCTTCGACGAAAAGCACGGCACCTTGCGGATATGCCGTGACAAACTTGATTTTCTCGAATTCCTGCAAGGCTGCCGGAGGTAAGTTGCAGAAAATACGGTCTGCACGAAGTTTGCATTGGATGCAGCTTTCCACGATCTCCAAACCATAGGGCGAAAGCATGCTTTGACCTCCTTGCGGTTTCAAGCCTTGGCCACAGTCTCCGCCGCGGCCAACCGCGTGGCTGTATTGCAAGGCACATCTGGTTGTGATGCAAGTCACAAGCGTTTATTTGTGACGGAAATCACATTGGGCTGTGACCTGCCTTGCTGCTTGGTTCCGAACTATCGTCCATTCTTGTTACATCAGTGCGAAAAGCAAATCACCATACGATTCAGCTAAAGGTGGGCGGCGGATGATCAAGCGCAAGTTCAAGACCATGGATGCAAACGAGGCGGTGGCTTACGTCGCCTATCGTGTGAACGAAGTGATCGCGATCTATCCCATCACTCCATCCTCCAGCATGGGCGAATGGGCCGACGAATGGTCTTCACAGAGCGTCAAAAACATCTGGGGAACCGTGCCGCACGTGATCGAGATGCAGAGTGAAGGAGGAGCCGCGGGAGCGGTTCATGGGGCCCTTCAGACCGGTTCGCTCTCCACCACGTTCACCGCTTCGCAAGGCCTGCTGCTGATGATCCCCAATATGAATAAGATTGCGGGAGAGCTTACGCCAACCGTCTTCCACGTTTCCGCGCGTACGCTCGCCACCCACGCGCTTTCCATCTTCGGAGATCATTCGGATGTAATGTCTTGCCGCGCCACCGGGTATGCCATGCTTTGTTCGAATTCCGTGCAAGAAGCAATGGACATGGCTTTGATTGCACATGCAGCCACACTCGAATCTCGCATTCCTTTCGTGCATTTCTTCGACGGGTTCCGCACCTCGCACGAAGTGAACAAGATCGAAATGGTCACCGAAGATGACATGCGTGCACTGATTGATATGGACCGTGTCTTCGAACACCGGCAGCGCGCACTATCGCCCGATCATCCGGTCTTGCGTGGCACGGCGCAGAATCCCGACGTCTTCTTTCAGATGCGAGAGCGGGCGAATTCCTACTACGACGCGTGCCCTCAGATTGTGCAATCGGTGATGGATAAGTTTGCGGCCCAGGTCGGGCGTTCGTACCGCCTGGTTGAGTACGTCGGGGCACCGGATGCCGACCGCGTAATTGTAATGATGGGATCGGGAGCCGACGCGGCGCATGAGACTGTCGAAGCCCTTAATGCGCAGGGGGAAAGGGTTGGATTGCTCAAAGTCCATCTATTCCGTCCGTTCCCCGTGAAGGCGTTGCTCGATGCACTCCCTGTCACGGTCCGGAAGATTGCCGTTCTTGACCGCACCAAAGAATCGGGATCGATTGGCGAACCGCTTTATCTCGACGTCGTCAACTCACTTTATGAAGGAAGCAAAATTGGCTTCAATCCGATCGAAAGCTCTCCAATTGTCGTAGCGGGGCGGTATGGACTTTCCTCGAAAGAGTTCACTCCGGCCATGGTCAAAAGGATTTACGACAATCTGCGCGCCGACCGGCCTAAGGATCACTTTACCGTGGGCATTCACGATGACGTCGGTCACACCAGTTTGACCTATGACGCTTCCTTTTCGATTGAGCCTGACAGCGTTATTCGTGCTATGTTTTACGGGCTCGGAGCGGATGGAACCGTCGGCGCAAACAAGAATTCCATCAAAATCATTGGCGAGAATACCGATAATTATGCGCAAGGTTACTTCGTTTACGATTCGAAAAAGTCCGGCGCCGCAACCATTTCTCACTTGCGCTTCGGGCCGCAACCCATTCGATCGAGCTACCTCGTCTCCAGCGCAAACTTCGTAGCCTGCCATCAGTGGATTTTTCTGGAACGCTACGACATGCTAAGCGCCCTCGTCCCCGGCGGGACGTTCCTGCTGAATAGCCCGTTCGGTCCCGAGAAAGTTTGGGATCGTCTGCCAAGGCATGTTCAACAGCAGCTTATCGCGAAGCGGGCGAAGCTTTACGTGATCGACGCATATCAAGTGGCGCGTGATACCGGCATGGGCAGCCGCATGAATACGATCTTGCAAGTTTGTTTCTTCGCCATTTCCAAAGTCCTGCCTGCGGACGAAGCAATTGAAGCGATCCGAGAATCGATTCGTCAAACCTACGGGCGCAAGGGCGAAGAGATTGTCCAGAAGAATATGAAGGCGGTGGATGAAACACTGGAGCATCTGTTCGAGGTCAAAATCCCCGCCGAACTCACCAGCATGATCGAGATTCCACCGCCATTCTCTTCGTCTGCCCCGGCCTTTGAACGCAATGTGCTGGGCACCATATACGCGGGACTTGGCGATACTCTGCCGGTCAGCGCATTTCCCTTGGATGGTACCTTCCCCACCGGCACTGCGAAATGGGAGAAGCGCAACCTCGCGCTCGAAATTCCGGAGTGGGATTCTAAGATCTGCATCCAGTGCGGAAAATGCGCCATGGTTTGTCCGCATTCCGTGATCCGGATTAAGGTATACGACTCCAAGGAGTTGGAGAGCGCTCCCACTACATTCAAGGCCACAGAATCGCGTGACAGAGAATGGGCGGGAATGAAATATACGATTCAGGTTTCGCCCGAAGATTGTACCGGTTGCGGGATCTGCGTCGAGATTTGTCCGGTGAAGAACAAGGCAGAGACACGCTTAAAGGCGATCAACATGGTTGCGCAACCGCCGCTGCGTGCTCCTGAATGCGAGAACTGGGAGTTCTTTTTAAAAATTCCGGAGCTCGACCGCCGCAATATAAAAGTCGGAGCGATCCGGCAGCAGCAGGTGCAAGAGCCATTGTTTGAGTTTTCGGGCGCTTGCGCGGGCTGCGGCGAAACCCCATACCTGAAGTTAATGTCGCAACTGTTTGGCGACCGCGCGATTATCGCCAATGCAACCGGTTGCTCCTCGATATACGGCGGGAACCTGCCCACCACCCCGTGGACAAAGAACGCAGACGGCCGCGGGCCCGCCTGGTCGAATTCTTTATTCGAAGATAACGCCGAGTTTGGCTTGGGCTTCCGTCTCTCCATCGACAAGCAAACCGAATTTGCGCACGAACTGGTGAAGCGCCTCGCGGGGACGATTGGCCAAGAACTTACCACCGCCCTCATCTCGGCGGAACAGAAAAACGAATCCGACATTTATGAACAGCGGCAGCGCGTGGATCTGCTGAAAGAGAAGTTGTCGGGCGTAAATACTGCGGATGCGAAACAGTTGCTTTCCGTCGCCGACCTGCTGGTAAAGAAGAGCGTTTGGATCGTGGGCGGGGATGGTTGGGCCTATGACATTGGTTACGGCGGCCTGGATCATGTGCTGGCCAGCGGACGCAACGTCAACGTACTGGTCCTTGATACCGAGGTGTACTCCAACACGGGTGGTCAAGCCTCAAAGTCCACACCACGGGCGGCGGTGGCAAAGTTTGAGGCGGGAGGCAAGCCTGCGCCGAAGAAAGACCTGGGATTGATCGCGATGAGCTACGGAAATGTTTATGTGGCGAGCGTGGCGATGGGCGCGAAAGACGAGCACACTCTCAAATCGTTTCTCGAAGCCGAAGCTTACAACGGCCCTAGTTTGATCATCGCGTATTCGCATTGCATCGCGCACGGCATCAACATGACAACCGGGATGGCAAATCATAAGGCTGCCGTGGAGTCTGGGCAGTGGCTGCTTTATCGATTCAATCCTGAACGGTCTGCGCAGGGAGAAAACCCGCTGATCCTCGATTCGCGAACACCGACGCGCAAAGTGCAAGATTTTATGTCGATGGAGACACGCTTCAAGATGCTTACCAGGAGCAATCCGGATAGCGCCAAGCACCTGTGGGACGAAGCACAGCATGATGTGTTGGAGCGCTTCCACATGTATGAATATTTGGCCCAGCGGAAAAATAACAAAGAACCGGCGAAGGTCGCCGAATCTCAAAGCTCTGCGAAATAGAAAGAGCTAACTGTTGTTTGCGCAGGCGAAGTCGAACTAAGGGCAGGAGTTGCCAGCATCTTGCCAGGAGCAATCATGGTTGACTTATCGACGAAGTACTTAGGAATAAACCTTCGGACCCCCCTGGTCGCATCCGCGTCGCCTTTATCGCAAGAACTCGATGGCATTCGCCGTCTCGAAGATGCCGGCGCTTCGGCCATTGTGTTGTATTCGCTCTTTGAAGAGCAGTTGCGTCAAGAGAGCTTCGAGCTTGACCGTCACCTCGAAGAGGGAACCGACAGTTTTTCGGAGGCTGGAACTTTCTTCCCGCGCCCGGCCGAGTTTCATGTGGGGCCGGACGGTTATCTGAAACACATCCGGGCGGCGAAGCACGCTGTATCGATCCCCATCATCGCGAGTTTAAACTGCACCACCGCGGGTGGATGGACGCAATATGCGAAGCTTATCGAGCAGGCCGGCGCCGATGCTCTCGAATGTAACATCTATTCGATCGCCGCCAATCCGGAACTCACTTCGAGAGAGATCGAACAACAATACATCGACATTCTGAGGGCGGTAAAGTCCGTCGTAAGAATTCCGGTTGCTATCAAGCTCAGCCCATTCTTCAGCAATCTAGCGAACATGGCGAAGCGCTTGGATGACGCCGGCGCGGATGGCCTTGTGCTCTTCAACCGTTTTTATCAACCGGACATTAATCTTGAAGAATTGGAGATTCAGCCGAACGTACTGCTCAGCACTCCCCAAGCGTTGCGCCTTCCGCTCACCTGGATCGGCATTCTCTTTGGCCGGATTCGCGCGAATCTGGCTGGCACCAGCGGGGTGCATGGGCACACGGATGTACTCAAGTTGCTTATAGTTGGCGCCGATGTCACCATGCTCTGCTCCACGCTATTGCGAAACGGCATTGGGCACCTTGGCAAGATTGAAAACGCCGTTCGCGAGTGGATGGAAGTGCATGAGTACGTCTCTGTGAGCCAATTGAAAGGCAGTATGAGCCAGGTCCGCTGCCCAGATCCTTCAGCCTTCGAGCGGGCACAGTATATGAAGGCAGTCAAGAGTATTCAGCATGTGGTGTTCACCAATCGTGAGGCTTGGAGAATCCTGAGTGGGAGTTAAACAGAATTCCTACCCGAGCCGTTACGATTCGAAGTCAAGCTCATATCATTTATACAAAGCAGGCGGGCGCGAGGGGAAATTCTCGCGCCCGACCGCTCTTATGCTTCTCGGCTCAAAGATAGTGTTACAGGCAGTTCGCTACTTTGCCTGAATCGACTCGATGTAGTGAGTAAGATTCGAGACTCGCTGCTGCACCTGGCTCTCCTGGCCGTGACTCATACTCCAAAACAACTCCCCCCATACCGGCATATCCTTCGATCCATGAGCCGGCAGATCGGCCGTGCCCCGGATAACGGAGGAGACCTTCATGGCGGGGAACTTTCCTCCATTCTCTTTGGTAAGCTGGGTGAGATCCGATGGTGCGGTTTTCAGCGCGCTCGCAGCCGGTCCGTTACCGTTGCCCTCCGTACCGTGACAGACTGCGCAATATGCCGTGAACATCTGCTTGCCTGAGGCCGGAGACGTCGCGGAAATTGGAACGTGCTGGATAACGGCCTTATTTTGATCTTGAGGCTGCTCCTGAGCAAAGCTGACGCAGCTTGAAACAATCAAAGCGGCAAAGAGCAAGGTCCAGTGCTTTGGGGACATGTCGATCTCCTTTTCTTGAACCGAGATTGTCTCTTTAAAGTCCCGCGCACTTGATAAACACCGTAAGGAAATGCCGCGCGGAAAGCGAAAGAAACGTCGACCGTAGTGCCTTCGACGCATTCATACTCTTCCTTTGGGTTTGCGGTTGCGGTGATAACCCTCACATGCCGATGTGCCGTTCATCACGAGCGAGGTTTACCTACGAACTTCGTCGGGATGAATTGTGTAGCTTTCAAACAGGGGACGCGTAGAGCAGGAAAGCTAAGAGCTGACCATTCTCTGCAGTTCCGCCTTATTGCGGATCAACAAGGTAGCGCCCTTCAACTGCACTAATTGGCGTTTCTTGAAGTCGGAAAATAATCGGCTCACCGTTTCGCGGGTCGTGCCGATCATTTCGGCGATTTCCTCGTGGGTGAGCGTAATCTTGATTTGTAAAGGATCACCGTTCCTGGCTGTGCTGGACCATCCAAGTAGCAACTTCGCAAACTTTTCCGAAGGCGAAGTGGACAACCCTAGCGTTCGAATTTCTTCATAAGCCGTATAGTAATTACTACTCAACTGCTCCGCTACTCGAACCGCTACTTCGCCGTACTCGCGTAAAAACCCGAGCAACGCGTCTCGCGCAATGAAATTTGCCTGACCCGGTTCGATCATCTCGGCCGTCACTTCGTAGGGACGGTTCGAAATCGTTGCGTTAAGCCCAAGAACATCCCCAGGCTCTGAGATCTTGGTGATAATAGTTTTGCCTTCCGAAGAGGACGTCGACAGCTTCGCTTTACCGGTGCAAAGCACAAACACGCCTCGCGGCTGCTGCCCCTCAATAAACAACATCGTGGATTTTGGATAAACCGCTGTGGACTTAATGTCGTTCAGCCTTTGCACTGCGGCCACTGGAAGATTACAGAAAATATGCTCTTCTCTTACCGGGCAAGTGAGGCAGTTATCGAGGATGTTCAACCCGTAAGGCGCACGCATGGGAACCCCGCTATCACGGCGAATTGTAACACCAAACCTCAAGTGACTTCGATCACCAAAACCCGTGACTTCGGGCATGGTGGGCGCGAACCGTTGCTGAAAGAATTTAGTCGTGCACCCGAGCGGTGAAGGGCCGTGTAGGAGGCTCCGATGAGCTACGCCACTGAGGTTCGGGANNAAATTGACATAAGGCATCTGCCGCAGGTGACGGTTACAGTGCCATCTGCAAGACCTTTATTTGCGGACTGCCTGCTGGAAACTGGCGGCGCACAGCACCGCCGTCTCACTTTGGCGACCGTAATGTCGTTCGTTATCCAGTGTTCCATGTTGGGCTTCCTTATCATTCTGCCGTTGATGTTTACTGAAGCGTTGCCAAAGCAGCAACTGCTTTCATTCCTCGTTGCACCACCGCCGCCACCACCACCGCCCCCTGCTGCTGCAACTCCGCCATCGCTACAGCGCATACAAAGCGACTTCCAAAATGGTGAGTTGCGCACGCCAACCCGAATTCCGCGGGCCGTCCAGATGATCAAAGAGGAAGAGGCGACACCACCATCGCTATCCACTGGGGGAGTTGTCGGCGGAGTTCCTGGCGGTATTCCCGGTGGTCAACTCGGCGGAGTGATCGGCGGCATCGTCAGCGCCACTTCATCACTCTCGGCCGTGCCAAAACTCGCGCTTCCTGCTCCCCCTAAACGCGTTAGGATTTCGCAGGGTGTGACGGAAGGAAGAATTCTCCAGAGAGTCGAACCGCAGTACCCGCAGATAGCAAAGGCTGCTCGCATCCAAGGTCAGGTCGTGCTCACCGCCATCATCTCTAAAGGAGGAGAAATTGAAAATCTGGTACTGGTGAGCGGCCATCCGATGCTTGTCCCAGCGGCAATCAAAGCCGTTCAACAATGGCGCTATCGACCGTATCTGCTGGACGGGGAACCGGTGGAGGTAGAAACGACGATCACCGTTGTTTTCGAATTATCGTGAAGTGTTCCAATTAATCAAGTAATAAGGATGCGGAATGTAGGAGAATGCGCAAACCGACGACATAACTCAGGCCTCAGATCACATCCGCGTGGTCGCCTGATGGTCTTCAGGACAGAACGGCATTGCAAAATCCAATTCCGCCCCCAATGCCCTACAATTCACTTCGCGAGTCTCGATGGGCGGTTTGGAGGGAAGGGTAAACAACTCGAAAGTATAGGTTTCTGCAACCATGAACTTCGAAGAGACTCCCAAACCGGCGATTCGTCCCTACCCTTGGCAGTACGTTGCGCAATGGAAGTTGAAAGACGGAAACGACGTCACGATTCGTCCCATCCGTCCCGACGATGAGCCGCTGATGGTTACGTTTCACGAATCGCTTTCCGACCGCAGCGTCTACCTCCGCTATTTCTGTTCTTTCAGCCTTAGCAGGCGCGTGGCGCATGAACGGCTGCTCAAAATCTGTTTTGGGGATTACGACCGCGAAATGGCACTCGTCGCCGAACGCGTCGAACCGGATACAGGTCAACGCAAAATCGTTGCCGTGGGTCGATTGAGCAAACTGCGCACCCGAAATGAAGCCGAAGTGGCCGTGTTGGTCTCCGACCAATATCAGAAACTTGGCTTGGGATACGAACTGTTACGCCGTGTGATCGAGGTTGCTCGCGACGAAAAGCTGAGCCAGGTGTCGGCCGAAATGCTCACCGACAACATAGGCATGCAAGCGATTATGAGGCGTTTGGGCTTCCGGGTTCGCGCCGGAGAAGATATGACATCGCTGATAGCGTATCTGGACCTTTAAGTTTTATTCGACTCCGCCGAATTGTTTCAAATCGTCCGGACCGTCTTTTACTACTACCGACTCTTTTCCCTGAACCATCTCGCGGACGCTCTCCACAATGTCGGGATTCGCCAGCGTCGTGATATCACCCGTGCTCAGGTTATTGGAGATCGCCGCCAGAACGCGCCGCATTAGTTTTCCCGACCGGGTCTTCGGCATATCTGGAACAATATGGACTTTCCGCGGGCGCGCGATCTTGCCAATAATCGTTTCGATCGTCTTCGTTACTTTATCCGCAATCTCCTGGCTCGGCTGAATTCCCGGCACCAGCGATACGTATACCTCCGGAATTCGTCCCTTAATGTCGTCCACGACCGGAACGACAGCGGCTTCCGCAATTTCCGGCAGCGTCAAACACGCCGATTCAATCTCTTTCGTTCCCAGCCGGTGGCCAGCCACGTTGATAACGTCGTCCACACGACCGAGTATTCGAAGGTAGCCGTCCGCGGCCAGCACCGCGCCATCCGCCGCAAAATACGGCCAGTCATGCCATTCTTTGCTCTTTGAATCCTTGCAGTACTTTCTATAGTACTGATCCACGAAACGGTCGCGGTCACCCCAAATCGTCTGCATAATCCCCGGCCACGGATTTCTGATGCAGATATTTCCCGCCTTTCCGGATCCCGCCTTCACGTCTTCATTATTCTCGTCAAACACCGTCGGATAAATACCCGGCGCTCCCGGTCCCGCGCTGCCCGGCTTCATCGGATCGATCGCAGGCTTGGTGGTGCAAAGAAATCCTCCAGTTTCTGTTTGCCACCAGGTATCGACGATGACCGCCTCACCTTTACCGACCACATCGTGATACCACCGCCAGACCTCCGGCTCAATCGGTTCGCCAACCGTGGTCATATGTTTGAAGTGATATTTATATTTTGCCGGTTCATCGGGTCCCGCTTTGCGAAGCTGCCGAATTGCGGTGGGCGAAGTGTGAAAAATATTAACGTTCAGCCGCTCCGCAATTCTCCACACTCTGCCCGCGTCGGGAAATGTCGGCACGCCTTCATAAAGCACAGTGGTGGCTGCCAGCGCGAGCGGTCCATAAACAATGTACGAATGCCCGGTGATCCACCCAATATCGGCCATGCACCAATACACATCGGTGGGATGAATGTCCTGCAAATATTTCGATGTGCCGGTCACATAGGCCAGATACCCGCCCGTGCGATGCTGGCAGCCTTTCGGCTTTCCGGTGCTGCCGCTGGTGTACATCAGAAACAACGGAGCCTCCGCGTCCATCGAAACCGGTTCAATAATTCTGCCGGAAAACTTTAATAGCTCATCATCCACGAAGTAATCGCGTCCCTCGATCATCGGGGCCTTCGAGCCATATTGCCCGCGATAGCGTCTCCACACCAAAACTTTATCGACCGGCTGGCCTTCCTGCTTCGCTATGTCGAGCGCAATTTGCGCGTTCGCCTTATGGTCAATCATTTTTCCCGAGCGATAATAACTGTCAGCCGTAATTAGAATGCGGCTGCCCGAATCCGCAATGCGCCGTCCGCACGCCTCTCCGCTAAATCCGCCGAACACGACCGAATGGATCACTCCCAGCCTGGCGCACGCCAGCATCGTAATCGGCAACTCCGGAATCATCGGCATGTGAATGGTCACCCGATCTCCCGCCTTCAGGCCGGCGAACTCGCGCAACAGCGCAGCCATTTCATTCACCCGCACATACAATTCCTGATACGTGACGGCCACCGTGGCTTCCTGCTCCGGCTCCGGCACAAAGATCAACGCGGCTTTGTTTTTGTATTTCTCCAGGTGCCGGTCAATGCAGTTGTAGGACGCATTCAACTTGCCTCCCACAAACCACTTCCAGAACGGCGGATCGTTCGTATCGAGCGTCGTGTGCCAGTATTTGTCCCAGCTCAACATGTCGGCATATTCGCGAAAGCATTCTGGAAAATTGTTTTCGCTGAATCGCTCATTCACCCCCGGATCGGAGAGATTCGCCTGCCCCACAAACTTTGATGACGGATAAAAATATTCTTCCTCGCGCCAATGCACGGCGATCTGTGCTTCGCTGGTTTGCACCGCCGCTTTGCTCTCTCGAATCTCAGCCATGGCATTGCCTCTCGTCTTTGCTTCTCATTCTTGGAGATTGCGCTTTTGAATCCGTAATTCTACTGCTTTGCCCCCATCGAGTCACTGGCGCATTTGGCCAGCATTTTTCTATGATTCCGGTGCCCTCAGTGGTAAAAGCCGGTGACTTTTCGTCCTCTCAGAACCAACGGCGATGATAACCAATCAAATACCTCCGCCAACGGCGCAATTGCTTTATCCATGCAGTTCTGCGGTAATCCAATGCGAAGAAGTTTCACTTAATTTTTATGGACGCAATCTCATTACGAAACAGGGAACTCATTGAAGACTCTAGTGCTTCTCAGATTGAGCAAATCTTTGTGCGCTCGCAAACCGTAGTCTCGCGGCGCATAGCCGGAGAAACTTTAATCGTTCCCGTGCGCGGCAAAGTCGGCGATCTCGCTTCCATCTACAGCTTCAACGGAACGGGATCGCTCATCTGGCAATCCTTGGAGTCTCCGAAGACTCTGCCTGAATTGATCGCCGCCGTTGAGCAGGAATACGCGGTCGAGCACGAACAAGCTGCGCGCGACGTAAAGCAGTTCCTCGATGAAATGTTTTCCGCGGACCTAGTGGAAGTTCGGCCTGCCGTTGCCATGGCTCCAATGGGTTCGGCAGCGCTCGAATCGCAAGTTGCAGCTTCGCATTGATTGTGAACAGCAGCAAAGCACGAAGAAAATCGCACCTTAAGAACAACAACAGATAAACGATTTTAAGAAACCAGACGAATATGGAACAAATCAGCTACGGAGCATTCAGCGCCGATCTGCACCAGAAGCAGGCTGGGCAGCGCGCGCCCATGCAGGTTTCCATTGAAGTCACGCGCCGCTGCCCACTCGAGTGTCAGCACTGCTACAACAATCTTCCCATGGGCGATCAGGAAGCCCGCAGCCGCGAAATGACCACCGAAGAGCACTTCCGCATGCTCGACGAACTGGTCGAGATGGGTTGCTTCTGGCTGCTCTACACCGGCGGCGAAATCTTCGTCCGCAAAGATTTTCTCGAGATCTACACCTACGCCAAGAAGAAGGGATTTCTCATCACCCTCTTTACCAACGGCACGCTCATTAACGAAAAGATCGCCGACTATCTGGTGGAGTGGCCGCCCTTCGCCATCGAGATCACGCTCTATGGACGCACTCGCGAGACTTACGAAGCGCTGACAATGATTCCAGGTTCGTATGACCGCTGCCTGCGCGGAATTAAGTTGCTGCGCGAGCGCGGATTGCCCTTGAAGTTGAAGACGGTGGCCACAAGCATTAATAAGCATGAAGTTGCGGCGATGCGCCAGTTTGCGGAAGTGGAAATCGGAGTGGATTTCAAGATGGACGGCCAGATCAATCCGCGCATTGACTGCTCGCAGAGTCCACTCGCCGTGCGGCTTACGCCCGAAGAAGTAGTGGCGCTGGATATGAGCGCTCCGAAAGGCGTCAGTGAGTACCAGCGACTGGCCAAGCGCGACTTGGAGAGTCCACCGAGCCCGGCCGCGAGCGACAGCGTGTATTTCTGCGGCGGAGGAATGAGCTCGTTTGCCATCAATGCCTACGGAGAGATGGGCATTTGCGTGATTTCTCAACAGGACACATTTCGCGTTCAAGAGACCGGACTAAAGAGTGTGTGGGAGCACTCGCTTTTGGAGCTAAGAACGCGCAAGCGGACGCGGATGACGAAGTGCATCGAGTGTCGCATTCAATCGCTGTGTGGAATGTGCCCGGCTAACGGCGAAATGGAAAACGGGGATAAAGAGAGCCCGGTCGAGTTCCTTTGCAGTGTGGCGCATCTTCGAGCAGCCGTGATCGGCGTCGAAGTTCCGGCGCATGGAGAGTGCGACTTCTGTGGCAGTGGAAGTCAGCACGAGGAAATGCTGGAATCGGTGCGCCGCATTCGGAGCAAAGAGATCGATGTGGAGAGCTGGGTCGGCCCGCAACAAATCTTGCCGATTCTTAACAACTCAACTGCCTCGGCGGGAGGCTGCGGGACTTGCGCGGGCCACTGAGCATTAGGAGAGACGCGTATGAACCTGTTCTCCCTGAGCGCGGAGCAACTGGAGGTTGAATGGATCTCGAACCGAAACGAGCCGAAAACAAGAAGAGCTATGAGCCGCCGCGACTGGCGACAATCAATCTGCGCCCTGAGGAAGCGGTGCTCGGCGCTTGCAAAACAACGACGGGAATGAGCCCTGTCTGTAACGAGCCGTGCTCAAGTTTTATCTGCCAAAACATCGGGTCGTGACGTAAGTACGAATTGAATTTCTGCCTATCACCACATAATGCAACTGAGCTGGCTCGAGAGCGAATCGACGTACCAAAACCAGTTTTGTATTGGTGGCCTTACATCCCGATTAACGGCGACTTCAGCAGAGGATGCAGACTTGATTGCATCACTTGAGCCATTCCGATGTAATGCAGGCGTCTCAGACATTGAGGTATGGATTGAACGGGTTGTCGATCTTTCTCCTGCATCTGGTAGGCGGCTCTTCAATTCAGGAATGACCTGGGAATTACATGAGACCGAAAATGGCTTCCAATTCGATTTTCATCTTGCGCCATTTGGCGGGCGTTCTTTCAAAAGACTCTTAGTAGATCGCTCTTTTCGCGATGCCACACTCCAGATGAATGACGAATGCCTCTCCGACTTTCACTGGCGAGTGCCACCCTTGGGCTATCCCCTCGACGAGCTCCTAATCATGCACCGCCTAACCCAGGAGCGCGCCATCGAGCTCCACGGCGTCGGCATCGTCGGTCCAAACGGCGCAACCAACTTGTTCGTCGGCCACTCCGGCGCCGGTAAGAGCACGACCGCGCGCCTGTGGACTTCGCTCCACAAAGTAGAAATTCTCAGCGACGACCGCATCATTGTTCGCGAAAGCCCGGCGCGCGAATTGCAGCCAGGGGACGATCCCAACCAGATCTTCATGTACGGCACTCCGTGGCACGGAGAAGGATGCTTCGCTCTTCCGCAGCGCGCTCCGCTTCAACGAATCTTCATCCTCGAACACGGCCACGGCAACGAGCTTACTCGGCTCACACGCAGTCAGATGGTCGGAGAATTATTTGCGCGGGCATTTGTTCCGTTTCATCGGCATGAGTACGTGGGAAACGCATTGAGTTTTCTGGAGAGTGTGGCGGATTCCGTTCCTTGCTATCGATACTCTTTCGAGCCGGATGAGCGTGCTGTGGAGACAATTCTGCAGTTCAATGATTAATGCGGGAGAGATCCTTCAGGGGCTAAAGCCCTATCATTCCTGGCCTCCATTGGCACGGCTGAAGCCGTGCCCTGATACGAATCAATCTCGCCGTGATACGAACCAACTTCGCCCTGATGCGAACCAGGCTCGCTGGGGCAAGAACCAATTTCGGCGTGGTACCCCTTTCATCCCAACGACTCATCTCCTGACAAAAGCTTGCCATGACTGATCCTGAAAGCGATTCAGCGCGGTTCGATGCCCTGAGCCGCGAACTGCTGAATCAAGGATTGACCGTTCGCTTTCAGGCTCGCGGCGCCAGCATGTCTCCTTGCATACGTGACGGGGAGATTGTCTATGTTACCCCCGTAATCGTGAGCAAATTACGAAAGGACGATATTGTCTTAGTGAAATCTAAGGATGGCTTCCGCGCCCATCGGTTGGTGGTGGCTGACCAGTCCAAAGATTTCTTCGTGACCCGCGGCGATTGCGGTCAGCAAGACGATCCTCCATCGCGCGGTGATCAAATTCTCGGCATAGTTGTTGCCAAAGAAATCAAGCTAGGAAAAAAACCTGTGCGAACGAATCTGAAGGGGATCGCCGGTAAATTGCTTCGAGCCGCTGCACGCGGCCAATATTTGGCCGAAAAACTTCTGCGCGCTACAACCCGCCGCGGCGCACCCAGCATTCTCTGTGCGTTGGGACTGCTTCTTGTTCTTGCGGCGCAACGTGGCAACGCTCAGGTCGCGGTCGATTCCACCAGTTCCGCATCAGCCAACCTTGCCGGAGCCGGCACCAAGACTCTTACTTTTGCACACACCACCACAGCCACTGCCAACCGTGTTCTGCTGGTGGGCGCCTCCATCAACATAACGAATAACGCTGCGGCTGCGGTTACCGGCATCACCTACAACGGCACCGCCTTGACGTTGGTGGGCGCGCACAATGACGCTGGAAATACGCGCCGCGTTGAAATGTGGTATCTGCTCGCCCCCGTCAATGGCACATTTAACGTCATCGTCTCGGTTGACGTCCCCTCCGCCGTGACTGAGGGTGTTGTCGCTGGCGCCACAACCTTTACAGGAGTCGACCAAACCGTCCCGCTCGGCACTTTCGCCTCGGCCGCCGGCGCTGCCGGCACCTATTCGCAATTGAATGTATCGAGCGTCGTCAATGGAATGATTCTCGACACTCTCTCGACCGATGGGACCCAGACCGTTAGCATTCCCGGCCCGCAAGTGCAGCAGTGGAATGTGAATAGTCAAAACAGCGCAAACACGGGAGTAAGAGCCAGCGGAACCAGCCGTACTGGTGCGCCCAGCGTTCCCATCTCTGAGACTTTCAGCGGGACTTCCAATTGGTCTCTGGGGGCCGTGTCGATCAATCCCACATCAGCCGACATTGGAGTTACAACCAGCGTTGGCAGCGCCATTTTTCTTGGCAGCAACACCACTTACAACATCACCATTTCCAATCACGGTCCGTCCGCGGCGAACGCGGTTACGCTGAGCGATACGCTCGCTACCGGAATGACCCTGGTGTCAGCTACTCCCAGCGTCGGTACCTGTGTCACAACCGCGAATCCGGTCACGTGTACCATCGGTACGCTAGCCAGCGGAGCCACCGCAACTGTCGCGGTAGTGGAGACCGCAACAGCTGCGGGATCTTTTGCGAATACCGCCACCGTCTCCGATTCCGGAACGCCACCGGATCCGAACAGCGGCAACAACACCTATGTAGCCGTTGCAACCGTGCAGTCCGCGGCATGTGCGACCGTGTCGCAAGCTTCCGTCGGAACGAATCTTGGCGGCGTGTTGAACACGTATTATCCAGGAACCGCGAGTGTAACCGCGGGTGCGACCTCCATCACCGTTGGCGCGGCAAGCGGAGCAGGCAGCGGAATTGCCGCCGGGAATCTCTTGCTTGTTATCCAGATGCAGGATGCCAGCATTAATGATTCAAACACTATCGCGTATGGCAACGGAGGCACCGGTCAAGGATTTACCACGCTAAACAGCGCGGGCGATTATGAGTTTGTTACCGCGAAAAACGCGGTTGGCACGGCTGGCGGCACCGTAACAATTTCAGGAACAGGGGCGGGAGGTGGCCTTGTTTTTGCTTACCATTCGTCCGCGTCCTCGGCGACTGCGGGAAAGAGTACTTATCAAGTCATCGTTGTTCCGCAATACACTACCGCATCGTTCAGCGCCACCACGCCGCCAACAGCGCTCGCCTGGAACGGATCCACGGGCGGAGTCCTTGCCCTCGATACTTCCAGCACTCTTACGCTCAATGGAGCAACCGTTGCAGTGGATGGGGAAGGCTTTCGCGGCGGCGCAGGAATGCAGTTAACTGGCGGAGCANNTGCTAACACGGATTATCGCCAACCCGCGCCCGCCACCTATACCGGAGTGGTCGGGGGAGAGGCTGGCTACGACGCGGCCAAGGGTGAAGGCATTGCCGGCACTCCTTTTTGGATTGAGTCCGGTACCACATTTGCGAATGGAAACAGTAGTTATCCCAGTGGCACCGCCGGAACCGATGGCAGCATGGCGCGCGGTGCTCCCGGCAACGCGGGCGCCGGAGGTACCGACGCCGATCCCGCAAATAATGATCAGAATGCCGGCGGGGGTGGTGGCGGCAATGGCGGCGCCGGTGGCTTCGGCGGCGATTCGTGGAGCAGCAACCTCAGCGTCGGCGGAGAAGGCGGGACAGCATTTCCGGCCACCATCAACCGCGTTGCCCTGGGCGGCGGCGGCGGCGCAGGCACTCGCAATAATTCGGATGGCGATAATCAGGCCAGCGGCGGCGCTACCGGGGGCGGCATCATCATCATTCGTGCATACGCGCTCAGCGGGACTGCGACTCTTACTGCGAACGGGATTTCCGCATACAACGGCACCGCTAATGACGCTGGCGGCGGCGGCGGTGCCGGCGGCACAATCGTCGTGCTTTCCGCCAACGGCGGCGAAGGTGGACTCACTCTTCTGGCCAACGGCGGAAACGGCGGAGATGCATGGGCTTCTCAACCGTTTAGCCTCGGGAATCGCCACGGTCCCGGAGGTGGCGGCGGCGGCGGCGTGCTGTTGGTATCGGGAACTCCGGCAAGCAGCAGCGTTGCCGGTGGAACCGATGGCCTTACGCTGAATCCTGGTGTTTCGTATGGTTCGACATCTGGCGCTTCCGGCACCAGTGTGACCAATGCTTCCATCTCTTCGATATCAGGAACGCAATCCGGCGCACAGTGTACTCCTGACATGACGCTCGGCAAAAGTCATGTGGGAAATTTTGTTCGCGGCTCAACTGCGACCTACACGATTCCAGTTTCAAACCTGAGTCCTTACGGTCCCACCAGCGGCGTCGTAACCGTCAACGATACTTTGCCCGTCGGACTCACTCCTGTTTCCGCGAGCGGCACAGGATGGACCTGCTCCATCGCATCGCAAACCGTAAGTTGTATCGATCCGGCCGTGCTCGCCGCAAGCAGCAGCTATCCTTCGATCACCGTTATCGCGAATATCCTGCAGACCGCTCCTTCTACCGAAACCAACACAGCCGTGGTGAGCGGCGGCGGGGAAATCAACTTAGCCAACGACACCGCAACTGACGTAGCCACTGTGGTCTCGAGCGCCGACCTTGCCGTCACCAACATCGCTTCCCCGGATCCTGTCGCTGCTGGCAGCAACATCACCTACGCCCAAGTCGTCACCAACAACGGTCCCAGCGCAGCTGACAATGCCACCTTAGTCGAAGCGGTTCCGCCTAATACGACTTTTGTTTCTCTTTCCTATCCGACTGGCTGGACATGCACAACCCCGGCCGTAGGTTCGGCTGGCAACATAGTTTGCACAGACCTCAGCCTCAACGGCGGCACGGCCGCAACCTTTTCTCTGGTCACAAAAGTGACGGCGGGCACCGCCAATGGCACCGTCATCACCAATACAGCCTCTGTAAGTTCGTCGGCAAGCGATCCGAATTCTGCGAACAATACGGCCTCCGCTTCCACCGTAGTCGGAACCACCGCCGGCGGCGAACTAACCGTCACGAATGTACCGTCGCCGGATCCAGTCGTCGCTGGTAACAACATCACTTATACCCAGACCGTCACCAACACCGGGTTGGCTGCAGCCACCGCTGCGACATTTACTGAAGCGACCCCGACCAATACAACTTTTGTATCCATTTCTGCGGCGTCGGGTTGGACCTGTACCTCGCCACCTGTCAGTTGCACCAACCCCAGCGTCGCCGCCGGCGCAACGGGCACATTCACAGCCATCTACAAAGTGAATGCAGGCACCGCGAGCGGAACTATTATTACGGATACTGCAACCGTCAACGCTGCAAACCAGGCCTTCGGCTCGAATTCCGCGCTTGCCACCGATGTCGTAGCCTCATCGTCGGCGCAATCTGACATCGCACTCAGCACTTCCTCCACACCGCTTTCCGTTTTCGCTGGCAACGACATCACTTACATTCAGACCGTTACGAACAACGGTCCCGCCGCCGCAACAGGCGTAACCTTCGTGGAAGCGGTACCCACCAACACCACCTTTGCTTCGATCTCCATTCCCGTCGGCTGGTCTTGCACTACACCAGCCGTGGGCGCCACCGGCAACGTCACCTGCACAGGCCCCGCCAGCCTGGCTTCCGGAGCCGTGGCAAACATAATCGTCGTAGTAAACGTAACCTCTACCGTAGCGGCTACCACCATCACCGCAACCTCGTCGGTGTCTTCCACCACCTCAGATCCCAACCTGGCCAATAACAGCACCACGGTCACAACTCCGGTCACCGATGCCTGCGACGTGGCTTTCAGCAACAGCGGAACCCCCAGCCCCGTCGCTGCTGGTGGCAACATTACTTACACCCAAATCGTGACCAACAACGGTCCAAGCGCCTGCAGCAACGTAAACTTGAGCGAGGCCATTCCAACCAACACCACGTTTGTTTCGCTGGCGTCCATCCCTTCGGGGTGGACTTGCACTTCGTTTGCTGCCGGATGCACTGATCCCACAATTCTTCCGGGTTCAGTCAGCACATTCGTCGTAACCGTGAATGTAAATGCAGGTACCGCGGCGGGAACCATCATTACCGATACCGGTACGCTCACTACCACCACGCGCGATATCAACCTGAACAACAACTCCGCTACTGTGAATATCGCCGTCGCCGGTGCGGGACAAGCCGACTTGGGCGTCACAAACTCCGCCAGTCCGAATCCCGTATCCGCGGGTAGCAATATCACCTACGCGCAGACCATTACGAATGCTGGACCTGCCGCCGCAACTGGCGTGTCATTGACCGAAACCCTCCCCGCAAACACTTCCGCCGTATCTCTCACTGGCCCCGCTGGATGGACTTGCTCAACAGCCACACTAACCTGCACCACTACCGCTGGCCTCGCCCTAAATGCCACGGCAAGTTTCAACTTCGTTGTGGCAGTAAGCGCGACAGCAGCCTCGGGCTCCACCATTAGCCAAACCGGCACGGTCGCCTCCGCCAACGATCCCAATTCTCTCAACAACACTGCGACGGCGAGTGTGGTGGTTGCGGCGTCGGCGAATCTGTCCGTCACCAACGTCGCCAGCCCCGTACCTGTGCAAGCTGGCAATAACATCACCTACACGCAGGTTGTAGCCAACGCCGGACCAAGCACCGCAACCGCGGCAACCTTCACCGAAACGACTCCAACGAATACCACGTTCGTTTCCTTGACTCCTATTCCCAGCGGCTGGTCCTGCATTCTTCCAGCAGTCGGCAGCGCAGGAACGATTACCTGCACCAATCCCAGCTTCGCCACCGGTACCGTCACCTTCACAGTGGTTGTAAAAGTTACAGCCGGAACCGCCGCCGGGACTGCGATCAACGACACCGCACTAGTGAATTCCACGACTCCCGACCCCAACTCCGCGAATAACGCGGCAACCGCAGCGGACGTGGTTGCCGGAGCAACCCAGGCTGATCTCATTACGACCAACGTCGCCTCGCCGACATCGGTCGCCCCCGGCAGCAACGTTACTTACACGCAGAGTGTCACCAACAATGGGCCGGTCGCGGCAACCACGCCGACTTTCATTCAAACAACTCCTCCCAATACCACGCTCGTATCTATCACTGCCCCTCCCGGCTGGACGTGCAGCGGCGTAGCCGCCGGCGGCACCGGTACGATCACTTGTACGGCCACCACGCTCGCACTGAATTCCGCTGCCAATTTCAGNNGTTCAGTCTCATTCTGCAAGTGAATCCCGGCACCGCGTCGGGCACAACCATCGCCGAGACTGTGACTGCCTCGGCAAGCAACATCGTTCCCAACTTAACCAGCAACACCGCCACCGCCACAGTGGTTGTCGCCAATGCGAATAGCGCCAACGTTGCTATCGTGAAGACCGCATGGCCAAGCCCCACGGTTTCCGACGGAGATCCTCTGACGTATACCCTCGCGATCACCAACAATGGTCCCGCGAGCGCGACAAACGTAACCGTTACCGATCCTTTGCCATCGAACGTTTCCTACTTGTCCGTGAACTCAACGGTGGGTACGTGCTCGGAGGCAGGCGGTACCGTGACTTGTCTGCTCGGCACATTGACCAATGGCGCNNTGCTTCCATAACGATTCTTACGCTCGCCGGAGCACCTGGAACCGCCACCAACACTGCCAGCGTAACTGCGGATCAGATGACCATCCCCAACACTTCCACGCAGGTGGAAACCATCACGGCCGCAACCGCAATCAAGCTGATCTCTTTCTCGGCTCAACTTGGCAAGGATAGGGCTGGCGCCGATCGCGTCCTTCTGCAATGGAAGACGGGCGGCGAATCGCACAACTTCGGCTTCAATATTTATGGCGAACAAAACGGCCAGCGCGTTCGTCTCAATCCGTCGTTAATTGCCGGCTCGGCGCTGCTCATGAGCGGAGCGCTGCCGAAACATTCGGGAAAAACCTACTCTTGGATCGACTCCTCCTCCGCCGGCAGCGCCTCCTATTGGCTCGAAGATGTCGACGTGAATGGAACAAGAACCCTGCACGGTCCAGTTTCACTGCAAGCCCCTGCAGCCGCAGCCTCTACCGACGATGATCCATCTTCGTCCAAGATGTTGAATCAACTCAAACAGTCCCAGCCTGCAGGCGCGAGCGATGAATTAAGCCATCCGGTTGAGCGCGTACTGCAAAACTCAATGCCTACCCAGGCTCAGCGCCAGAAGCAATTCGAGCTCGCCGCCCATCCGGCGGTGAAAATCTCAGTCAAGCACGAGGGTTGGTACTGCGTCACCCAGCCGGAACTAATAAAGGCTGGCCTAGACCCGAATGTCGATCCCGCTCTTCTGCACTTGTATGCCGAGGCCATCGAACAGCCATTTATTTCTATGGCACCGCACTCAATACGCAGTATTCCGGTACGAGAATCTATTGGCTCGCAGTGGAAGAAACCCAGGGCGAACGCATTCAGCGCTTGCCGCTATCCGTCGGTTCCAACCAGCCACCGGCAAGCTTTACGTTTGGTGTGGAATTAACTCCGCACACCACTTATTTCTCCGCACTCATCAATCCGGAAGGGAACAACTTCTTCGGGCCTCTCGTCGATATCACGCCTCTGGACGAGACCGTGCGAATTTCACGTCTCGATACAACATCGACTGAGCCGTCGCACCTGGAAGTGGTCCTGCAAGGGATCGTCCTGGGTTTTCCGCACGACGTCGCCATCTCACTGAATGGCACCACCCTCGGCGACGCCAACTTCACGGGCCAAGACAAAGGCAAATTCAGCATCGACATTCCGCCCGCTCTTTTGCAGGAAGGCGCGAACACGCTAACCCTCACGGCCCAGAACGGGGAATACGATACTAGCCTGCTGCAGACCATTCGCATCACTTATCCGCACACTTACACGACCGATTTTGACGCGCTAATTTTTACCGGACGGGCCGGCGATCAAATAAACGTGACCGGATTCACTCAAGCCTCAATCACCGTTCTCGACATTACCGATCCCAAGCAGCCAGTCGAAATCACGCCCGCTATAGCAGTCGGCGCCAGGTCCAATGAATACTCAATCGGATTGCAGGTTCCCTGGTCCGCGGTGAGTGGGTCAACCGGCAGGCTCGCTCGGCATGTAATGATGGCGGTGGCAAGTGATCGAATTTATTCGCCTGCGGCCGTCCGGCAAAATCATCCCTCTCACTGGCACCGCGCGCAACCCGGCAGTGAAGTGGTCATCGTCTCCGCGGAATCTTTCATGGGTGCGCTAGGCCCCATCTTGAGTGCGCATAAAGCGGAAGGTAAATCGTCTGTCGTGATTTCTGTCGATGACCTGTACGACGAATTTACCTTCGGGCAACACAGCCCATTCGCCATCCGCGACTTCCTGCAAAACGCCGTGAAGGTTTGGCAGACCGCGCCAAAGTATCTTTTACTGAATGGTCGAGCGTCGCTCGACCCTCGCAACTATCTGGGTTTCGGTCATCTCGACTTCGTTCCCACAAAGATCGTTCCCACGCCGATGCTGATGACCGCTTCTGACGACTGGTTCTCGGACTTCAACAACGCCGGTATGCCAACCATCGCAACCGGTCGCCTGCCCGCAACAACCCTCGCGGAGGCTCAACTGATGGCGCAAAAAATCGGCACCTACGAAGGCCAATCCACCGATGGCCCCTGGAGTTCGCAAGTCTTGATGGTCGCCGACGTGAACGACACCATCAACTTTACCCAGGAGAGTCAAATCGTGCAGGCCGTATTGCCGCCAACCCTGCAGGTGACCGACGTCTTCGCCACGAACATCAGTATTCCAGACGCGCGTCAGGACATTCTTAACGCGATCGACTCCGGTCAGTCACTAGTGAACTATTCAGGCCATGGTTCCGAAGACCAATGGTCCGGGGACGATCTGTTCAGCAATGATTCGGTCCCATTGTTGACCAACGGCAATTCGTTGCCAGTCTTCTTAATCATGGATTGTCTCAATGGATTTTTTCAGGATGTGTACGAAGAACCGTTAGCTGTTACGCTAATGCTCGCTCCTAACGGCGGTGCCGTCGCGGTGTTCGCGTCCAGCGGTTTGAATCAATCGCCGCCGCAAACCACGCTCAACAAGCTCGTTGTACAAAATGCAATGGGCTCGGCGCAGCTTGCGCTGGGAGACGCAATCCTTAAGGCCAAAGCGGGCATCACGGACTTGAGCGTCCGCAAGACGTTCAATCTCTTGGGCGATCCGACGATGCGGATCAAAGCTCCTAATTCAAACGGTGCTCATTGATTTCTCACGCCTGGCTTCCGAACGAGAGTCCGGAAGATTCCAGCAGGTTGGAGCCAATTTAAAAGGCACGAAGTGAAACGCGTTTCACTCCGTACCTTGAGAGACGCTTATCTTATTGGACCGAGCTAGCCACATTTGAAAACACCGTATTGGCGTTCGTCCCGATCAACCGTATCGTTCCCACCACCAATACGAGAATCACGGCCAACATGACCGCATATTCGGCAATATCTTGTCCCTTGTCTTCAGCCCACAGTCTGCGAATAATTTCAAACACACAACACCTCCAGCGCGATTTAGCTTTTACCGGTGGGAGGACCAGCAACCAGTGGAAATATAATGTCGCAGCACGCAGACCCTGTCAATCGAGTTGATCAAGCGAGCTTGTTAAAGAATGATCGCTCAAGCTGGTCGTTCGGAGCCGATCGCTTAAGGCTGGTCACTTTCAGGGAAGGGAACGCTGAAAAAGTTGGCGCGCCGATTCCTGCGCATACTGCAGCACCCCATTGGGGGAGATGCCAAGGTAGAGAGTCGCCGCCATGCAGGCCGCAAGCGCCACTCGCAATGATAACGGAGCCCGGGTCACCGGAACCACTTTCCGCGCTTCGCGCATGTACATTACGACAATGATTCGCAAGTAGTAATATGCGCCCACTCCGCTGTTCAGCACGCCGATAATCGTCAGCCAGATTAAATTCGCCTTGATCGCAGCACTGAACACATAAAACTTGGCGAAGAATCCGCCAGTCATCGGAATGCCGATCAGCGATAGCAGGAAAATCGTCAGGGTTGCCGCCAGGAATGGCGAACTGCGGCCCAGCCCTTCATAATCTTCCATATTCACATACCGTTCGCCGGTGTTGGCGAAGTGGCTTACCACCGCGAACGCCCCCACGTTCATCGCCGCGTAAGACGCGGTGTAGAACATTGCCGCCGATGTGCCGATCTCCGGCGCAGCGGCAAACGCCACTAGCAGATAGCCTGCGTGCGCAATTGAAGAGTAAGCCAGCAATCTTTTTACATTGCTTTGCACCAGCGCCCCAACATTCCCCAGCGTCATGGAGAGCGCCGCTGAAACCCAAATCAGCCAGAATTTCCCCGGCACGTTGATCACAAAAAAAATTCTCAGCAACACCGCAAAAGCCGCCGCCTTCGGCGCGGTGGACATCAGCCCCACAATCGGAGCCGGCGCCCCTTCATACACGTCGGGAGTCCAGATATGAAATGGTGCAACCGCCACCTTGAAACCAAGCCCCACAAACATGAACGCAACCGCCACGAACGCCAGGGCCGGGGCAGGTGCGGTTCGCAAAACCTTGCTGATTTCATCGATATTCGTCGATCCGGTGGCCCCAAACATCAGCGCTACGCCATACAGGAAAAATGCCGTGGCGAACGAACCCAGCACGAAATACTTCAACGAAGCTTCGTTCGATTTGAGCGCGCGGCGCC